>JAHCJR010000047.1 GCA_026126165.1 Alphaproteobacteria bacterium | reverse complement strand
AAATCACGGAACGGGCAACATAATCGTAACCGAGGCACCGCGCTCCGTTCGAGTCCCGAATGGCAGAGTTGACGCGCGCGCTCCAGTTCCGATTGCTGAAGTCAGTGAATGTGAATTTGAGAAACGCATTCGGCGAACGCCGAACGCGATGACGTTACTGCCGCGCTCCGGAGGTGGCAACAGGAAGATTCGCCATCGCGGACTTTGTGATGCGATGGTGATTCCACGCAACGCGCCGCGCCGCACGCAGCGAAGAATTCGGCGCACAAGCGCGCGCAATCGCCATTGCGGTGCGGCATCGCAAGGTCCGAAAAGCAGAACCGCGCTCCTTGCGGAAGCGCGGTCCAAACGATGAGGCTGATTGCGCGCAGCGCGCGCGATCGTCGTCGCCTTATTTCGCAACCTGCAGGGCGCGCACGCGCGCGGAGAGGCGCGAGACTTTGCGCGAAGCCGTGTTCTTCGGCAGGACGCCCTTGGTCACGCCACGATCGATCTCGGGCTGTGCGGCGCGCAGCGCGGCTTCCGCCTCCGCGGCGTTGCCGCCGGCAATCGCCAGTTCCACCTTCTTGACGAACGTGCGGATGCGCGAACGGCGCGCGACGTTGACTTCCGTGCGACGCTTGGTCTGGCGAATGCGCTTCTGCGCTGACTTGTGGTGCGCCATGGCTACCGATCCGAATGGGTTGAAATCGAAGGCGGCGTTATAACGAGGCGCCCTCCCGGCGTCAACCGCCTTGCTCGCCGGGCCGGGGACGGCCCGGCGAGCCGCGCGCAAGTCCCTGGAATGGTTAACGGTTCTTGAACTGCGGCTGGCGTTTCTCGGCGAAGGCCGCCATGCCTTCCTTCTGGTCCTCGGTGGCGAAAAGCGAATGGAACAGGCGGCGCTCGAAGCGGATGCCCTCCGACAGGCTGCCCTCGTAGGAGCGGTTGACGGACTCCTTGGCCATCATCACCGCCGGGCGCGAGAGTTCGGCGATCCGCGCGGCGACTTTCAGCGCCTCGTCGAGAAGCTGGTCCTTCGGCACGACCCGGCTCACCAACCCGACCCGCTCTGCCTCGGCCGCGTCCATCATGCGCGCGGTCAGGCACATCTCCATCGCCTTCGACTTGCCGACGAAGCGTGTCAGCCGTTGCGTGCCGCCGGCCCCGGGAATCACGCCCAGATTGATCTCGGGCTGGCCGAACCGGGCATTGTCCGCCGCCAGAATGAAGTCGCACATCATGGCAAGTTCGCAGCCCCCGCCCAGGGCATATCCCGCAACCGCGGCGATCACCGGCTTGCGGCAGCGCGTGACCCGTTCCCAGTTGGCGGTGATGAAATCGCCCATATAGACGTCCATGTAGGTCCTGGACTGCATCTCCTTGATGTCGGCGCCGGCGGCAAAGGCTTTCTCCGAACCGGTAATCACCATGCAGCCGATCGCCTCGTCGCCCTCGAAACGCTCGAGCGCGGCCGCCAGTTCGTTCATCAGTTCGCCGTTCAAGGCATTGAGCGCCTGCGGCCTGTTGAGCCGGATCAGCCCGACCGCGCCATGGGTCTCGACGATGATGTTCTTGTAGGCCATGAAAGTCCGTCCCCTTGCTGTAAGGCCAGATGCGCAGCGCGCGCTCAGCGCGGCGCGATGTCGAAGCGGATGATGAGGCGCCCTCCCTCTTCCGAGAGGGTGAGCTTCAGTTCCTCCGCCTCGCGCACGAATACCAGATCGCCGGCCCGGCGCCAGCCAAGTTGCGGCAGGGTCTGGTTGTAGAAGTCCATGACCCGCTGGCGCGGCTGGTCCTCCCCCTCGGCATAGGCTTCGACGATACGCCCGCCCGGCTTGTCGAAAAGCAGGCCCTCGCCCGGCAGTTCGCGGAACCCGGGCATCAGCGGCAGATCGGCGATGCCGGCAACGAATTCCGACGCACCCGCCGGCCCCCGGCCCAGAATAGGCAGGGCAAGCAGGACCGCGAGCGCTCCGCAAAGGCATTTCCTTCTGAGCATGCGGCGCCAGACTGACATGGGCGTTGGGCGAACTCAACGCTGCCGCGTCGGGCAATAGTAGGTCGAACGGCCGGATTGCACGATCCGCCTGATCCGGCAGGCACCGCTGCAACCCGGGCAGGGCTGGCCCTCCCGGTCGTAGACGCGGAATGCATGCTGGAAATAGCCAAGCTCGCCCGATGCCTGGACATAGTCGCGCAGCGTCGAACCGCCGGCGGCGATCGCCTCCTCCAACACCGCGCGGATGGCCGGCGCCAGCAACTCCGCGCGCCGCCCGGCGACCGTCGCGGCGCTGCGGCGCGGCGATATTCCGGCGCGGTGCAGCGCCTCGGAGACATAGATATTGCCAAGGCCCGCCACCACGCGCTGATCAAGCAGGGCCGACTTGATCGGCGTCCTGCGGCCCTCGAGCCGCGCCGAGAGCAGGGCGCCGTCGAAGGCATTGCCGAGCGGCTCGGGCCCCAGATCGCGCAGCAGCTTGTGCGATGCGAGCCCGGCCCGTGGCACCAGGTCCATCATGCCGAAGCGCCTTGCGTCGTTGAACACCACCGCCCGGCCGGCCTCCGTCTCCAGGATCACATGATCGTGCGCATCCGGCGGCCGCGCGGCCTCGCCAATGAACATGCGCCCCGACATGCCGAGATGGGTGATCAGCACCTCGGCATCGTCGAGTTCCGTCAGGATATACTTCGCGCGGCGGCTCACGCTCAGCACCCGCCGTCCCTCCAGCCGTTCGGCGAAACGCTCGGGCAACGGGAAACGCAGATCGGCGCGGCGCTGCACGACGCGCACCAGCTTCTGTCCTTCCAGGATCGGGGCAAGGCCCCGGCAGACGGTCTCGACTTCCGGCAGTTCCGGCATGGCGGCGCGCAGAGTAGCGCGGGTGCGAGGCTTGCGCTATGGTCCGCGCCATGCCCGCCCCAGCCGCCGACGAACCGGAAGACGAGCACGCGGATTTCGGCTTCCAGGACGTGCCGAAAGCCGAGAAGGCGCGTCTGGTTCGCGAGGTGTTCGACCGCGTGGCGAGCCGCTACGACCTGATGAACGATCTCATGTCGGGCGGCGTGCACCGGCTCTGGAAATCGGCGCTGATCGACTGGCTCGCGCCCCGTCCGGGGATGCGCCTGCTCGACGTGGCCGGCGGCACCGGCGACATCGCGCTACGCTTTCTCGAACGGGCCGGCACGGCCATGGTCCCGGTCACGGTCTGCGACATCAACCACCAGATGCTGCGTGTCGGCCGCGACCGGGCCCTCGATCGCGGCATCGTGGCGGAAATCGACTGGCTGTGCGGCGATGCCGAACGGCTACCCTTCGCCGACCGCAGTTTCGATGCCTACACGATAGCCTTCGGCATTCGCAACGTCACCGGCATCGAGCGGGCGCTGGCCGAAGCAAGGCGCGTGCTCAGGCCCGGCGGCCGCTTCCTCTGCCTCGAATTCAGCCAGGTGGCGCTGCCCGGGCTCGGGCAGCTCTATGAAGTTTACTCTTTCGAGCTGGTGCCGCGGCTGGGCAGGCTGGTCGCCGGCGACGAGGCCGCCTACCGCTATCTCGTGGAGAGCATTCGCCGCTTCCCCGACCAGGAGCGTTTCGCCGCCATGATCGAGGCCGCCGGCCTCGGCCAGGTCAAGTGGCGCAACCTTTCCGGCGGTATCGCGGCCCTCCATTCGGCCTGGCGCATCTGAGGGGCCGCGCGGTGCTGAACGCGATCCGCCACGGCCGACGCCTGCTCGGCCTGCTGCGCTCCCTCGGCCGGCACGATGCGCTGTTCGTGCTCGACGAGCTGCCGCTGTCCGGCCCGGCAAGGCAGGGATTGCGCCTGCTTGCCGGGCGTGCCCGGCCGCCCGCACCCGGTCTCCGGCGCGGCGAGCGACTGGCGGAGGCGCTGCACGAGCTGGGGCCGAGTTTCATCAAGCTCGGCCAGGCCCTGTCCGTGCGGGCGGATCTGCTGGGCGAGGAAATCGCCAGCGATCTCGGCCGGCTGCGCGACCGGCTGCCGCCGGCGCCCTGGCCGGCCACGCGGGCGATCATCGAGGGCGAGCTTGGCCGCCCGCCAGACGAGCTTTTTGCCGAGATCGACGAGGTGCCGGTTGCCGCCGCCTCCATCGCCCAGGTCCATTTCGCCCGCACGCGGGACGGCTTGCCGGTGGCGGTGAAGGTGCTGCGCCCGGAGGTGGAGGCCGCCTTCCGCCAGGATCTCGAGCTCTTCACCTGGATGGCCGCCGCGGCGGAGCGGCACCATCCGCCGGTGCGCCGCCTCCGCCCCGGCGATGTCGTCCGCACGCTGGCCGAAACCGTGGCGCAGGAAATGGACCTGCGCATGGAGGCGGCGGCGGCCTCGGAACTGGCGGAGAACTTCGCCGGCGACGAGCGCTTCCGGGTGCCGCGCATTCACTGGCCGCTGACCGGGCGGCGGGTTCTCACCATGGACCGGGTCGATGGCATCGCCCTCGATCAGCGGACGGACCTGCTGGCCGCCGGACACGATCCGGCGCGGCTGGCCACGACCCTGATCCAGATTTTCCTCAGCCAGGCGCTGCGGCACGGCTTCTTCCATGCCGACCTGCACCAGGGCAACCTGTTCGTCGATGCAGCCGGCACCATCCACGCGGTGGATTTCGGCATCATGGGCCGGCTCGACCGCCCCACGCGGCTGTTTATGGCCGAGATGCTGCACGCCTTCCTCGAAGGCGACTGGCGGCGCGCGGCCGATGTGCATTTCCGTGCCGGCTATGTTCCCGCCGACCGCTCGGTCGAGGCCTTCGCCCAGGCCTGCCGCGCCATCGGCGAGCCGATCCTTGGCCGGCCGGTCAACGAGATTTCGCTCGGGCGGCTGCTGGCGCAGCTTTTTCAGGTGACGGAAATGTTCGGCATGCCGACCCAGCCGCACCTGCTGCTGCTGCAGAAAACCATGGTGACGGTGGAGGGCGTGGCGCGGACCCTCGACCGCGAGGTGAATTTCTGGGAGGCCGCGCGGCCGGTGGTGGAACCCTGGGCGGAGGAGAATTTCGCGCCCGAGGCGCGGCTGCGCGATGCGCTGGAGCAGGGTGCGCGAGCCTTGGGCAGGCTGCCCGGCATGCTCTCGGCCCTTGCCGAGCGGCTCGAGCGGACCCAGCCGCCGTCAGGCCGCGAGGATGGCGCCCGGCGGCGCTGGGCCGGATCGTGGCCCTGGATCGCCCTGGCGCTTGTGGCGCTGCTGCTGCTCAGCCGCTGAGCCGGCGCTCCGTCTCGCGTTCCGGCGCGACCCGTCCGATCGGCAGCATGACCTTGACCGTCGTGCCCTCGCCCACCTTGGAATGGATGGCGAGGGTCCCGCCATGCAGTTCGGTCAGCGCCTTGGAGATGGCAAGGCCAAGACCCGTGCCGCCATAGCGGCGGCTGATCGAAGCTTCCGCCTGGGTGAAAGGCTGCAGCACGCGCCCGAGTGCCTCGGGCGCGATGCCGATGCCGCTGTCGCGCACCTGGATCCAGAAACCTGCCGGCTCGATGCCGTAGGAGACTGCGACCAGACCGCCTTTCGGCGTGAATTTCACGGCGTTCGACAGCAGATTGAGCAGGATCTGCTTCATCGACCGCTCGTCGGCCAGGAGGACCGGGCGCAGGCCGCCGGTCCGCAGTTCGATGGCGACCCCTTCTTCCTCGGCGCGCGGGCGCACCATGTTGATGCAGGTCTCGACCAGGTCCTGGAGGTCGAGTTCCTCCTGATGCAGCTCGACCCGTCCGGCTTCGATCTTGGACATGTCGAGCACGTCGTTGATCAGCGCCAGCAGATGCGCGCCGCTGGCATGGATGTCGCCGGCATACTCGCGGTAGCGCTCGCTGCCGAGCGGTCCGAAAAGCTGGTCGCGGAGGATTTCCGAGAATCCGATGATGGCATTGAGCGGCGTGCGCAGTTCATGGCTCATGTTGGCGAGGAACACGCTCTTGGCGCGGTCCGCCTGCTCGGCCTGCTCCTTGGCGCTCTTCAACGCCGCCTCCGCCCGCTTGATCTCGCTGATGTCGCGATAGACCGTCACGAAGCCGCCATCGGGCATGGGGTTGCGATGACATTCCAGGACGGTCCCGTTCGGGCGCACGCGCTCCCAGCTCACCGAGGGCTTGAAGCGCCCGTCACCCTTGACGATCTTCATCAGATCCTCGGTAAACTCCCCGTTCTCGATCTGCCAGCGCACGATCTCGGAAAGCGTGGTGCCGCGCACGGCGAAACGCTCGGGCAAGTCCAGCATGCGCAGGAACTTGTCGTTCCAGGCGCGCAGCCGCTCCTCGCCATCGAACACGCTGATACCCTCATTGATCCGCTCCAGCGTCACCTGGAGCAGGGTCGAGTTGGCGGCGATTTCGTCCTCGCGCCGCCTCGCCTCGGTGACGTCGGTGAAGGTGGCGACCGAGCCGCCATAGGGCAGCGGCCGGAAATCCACCTCGACGATGCGGCCATTGCGCTGGGTCTGATCGAAGCGGCGCGGCTGGCGCGCCCGCTCGGTCGCCAGCCGTTCGGCCAGGATGCGCTCGCCCGCCTCCGGCGCGTAATTGCCGATCGCGAGGCTCAGGCGCATCACCTCTTCGAGCTTCATCAATGGCCTGAGGGCGCCATCGGGAAAGTTGTAGAGTTCGAGATAGCGCTGGTTGAACACAATCAGCCGTTCCTGCGCGTCATACAGGGTCAGGCCCTGGATCATGTTGTTGAGCGCAACGTCGAACTGGCGGTTCTTCTCCTGCAGCTCGCTGCGGACCGCATCGAGCGTGGCGTCGATCTCCCGGCGCGCGGTGATATCGAGCACGAAGCCGTTCCAGACCACGCGCCCGTCGGCCAGGCGCGCCGGATGGGAGATGCCCTGCACCCAGGTCTGCCGCCCGTCGCGGGCACGGACCCGGAATTCCATGGTCCAGGGTTCGAGCGAATCCCTCGACATCTCGATCTCGCGCAGGAACCGGGCCCGGTCGCCCGGATCC
Source organism: Alphaproteobacteria bacterium (assembly GCA_026126165.1). Taxonomy (GTDB): domain Bacteria; phylum Pseudomonadota; class Alphaproteobacteria; order Ferrovibrionales; family Ferrovibrionaceae; genus JAHCJQ01. The sequence continues at coordinate 18,726 of JAHCJR010000047.1, read as the reverse complement.
AGCGCGTCGAGAAAGCGCCCCGCCTCCCCCGTCACCTGCGCCGGGGAAAGCCCAAGGATCGTCTCGATGCCGCGGCTCACATAAGGGAAACGCAGACTCCCGTCGGCGTCGATGGTCATCGAGAAGACGGTGCCGGGCAGGCTGTCGGCGAGGTCGCGGAAGCGGCGGTCGCTGGCATCTATGGCCTTGCGGGCCGCCTCGCGCTGGTGCTTGAAGAGGTAGAGCGGCAGCAGCACCACGGCGACGATGGCCAGCAGCACCACGGTGTTGGCAAGCACCGTGTCCCGCCATTCCGCCAGGACATGATCCAACGCGATGCCGACGCTCACCCTTGCATCGATCACTTCCACCGCCTGCCGGCGCACGATGCGTTCGGTGTCGTCCAGAGGGTCGCGTTCGATGCCGGAAGGCTCGGCATCGGGGATTGGGAGAGCGCCGCCCAGGCGGTGCTCGTCCTGCGGCAGGCGGGCGAGCAACGTGCCATCCGCGAGCACCAGCGAGACGAGGCCGCCGGGGCCGAGATCGATTGCCCGATAGAGCGCATCGATGCGGGCGCGGTCGAGCAGGAGGACCGCCAGTCCGGCAAGCCGGCCTGCCCTGTCCTCGGCGGCGCGAATCAGCAGGAGCTGCGCCGGCGCATGCGGCCATTCGCGCAGGATCGCGGCCTTCGGCACCGGCGCGGGGGCACCGGTCAGCAGGTTGAGTTCGGAGATGCTGCCGGGCGCCCACTGGCTGCTTGCCGCCACGATCAGGCCGTTGCGGTCGTAAAGGGCGAGTTCCCCGGCCGCACCCAGTGCCTGGTCATGGCGCGCGAGAAGGTGGCGGGCCGCCTCGGCGCGGCCGGCATCGCCGGCGGAAATCTCCGCCATCTCCGCCGCAAGGCGGGCAAGGCCGTGATCGAGGGCTGCGAATTCGATCGCCGTGCGCTCGGCCAGGAGATGGGCGAGATTGGCCGCGTCCCGCCCGGCCCGCTCGACGATGGCGCGGTGCGACTGCCAGGCGGCGAGCGCGAAATAGGCCGCCGTGGCGAGCAGGATCATGACCGCCACGGGGGTCACGCGCCGCCAGGCCTGGGCCAGGCGCGCACCACCCGATTCATGCCCCCGCATGTCGCTTTCGCGCCGTTCCGCCATGCTCGATCTCACCAGGACATTTGTGCGACAAAGCCTTAAGGAAGCGTCAAGCTGCGGGCGTTGCCCGCGCGTCGCCCTTGTCCATCGGCGCGGCGCGTTGTAGCCTAGAATTACATTGCTGAAACGTGATTATCGGGGTTTGGTCGTTGCTTGAGGGAAAACGGATCCTGCTGATCGTGGGCGGCGGGATTGCGGCCTACAAATGTCTCGAGTTGATCCGCCGCCTGCGCGAGCGCGGTGCCGCGGTGCGCTGCATCCTGACCGAGGCGGGCGGCCAGTTCGTGACCCCCCTCAGCCTGTCGGCGCTTTCCGGCGACAAGGTCTATGGTGAACTCTTCTCCCTCACCGACGAAGCGGAGATGGGCCATATCCAGCTCTCGCGCGATGCCGACCTGCTGGTGGTGGCGCCGGCCACGGCGGATCTGCTGGCGCGGATGGCGGCGGGGCTCGCCAACGACCTGGCCACCACCGCCCTGCTGGCGACCGACAAGGCGGTGCTGGCGGCGCCGGCGATGAACGTGCGCATGTGGTGGCATCCGGCCACGCAGCGCAACATGACGCGGCTGCGCGAAGATGGAGTGGCCTTTGTCGGTCCGAACGAGGGCGACATGGCCTGCGGCGAGTATGGCCCGGGACGCATGGCGGAACCGGCGGAGATTCTGGCTGCGATCGAGAGCCTGCTCGGGGCCGGCGGGCCGCTCGCCGGCCGGCGCGCCATCGTCACCTCAGGCCCGACGCACGAGCCGATCGACCCGGTGCGCTACATCGCCAACCGCTCCTCGGGCAAGCAGGGGCATGCCATCGCCGGCGCCCTGGCCCGGCTTGGCGCGGAGACGGTGCTGGTGAGCGGCCCGACGCACGAGCCGACGCCGCGCGGTGTGCGCCTTGTCCCCGTCGAGACGGCGGCAGAGATGCTGGCTGCTTGCGAAGCCGCGCTGCCGGCCGATATCGCGATCTGCGCCGCGGCAGTGGCCGACTGGCGCGTGGCCAATGCCGGCGCGGGGAAGATGAAGAAGGTGGAAGGCGTGCTCCCCACCCTCAGCCTGGTCGAGAATCCCGACATCCTGGCGCGGCTCAGCCGCCGGCCGGAGGGCCGGCCGGCGCTGGTGGTGGGCTTTGCCGCGGAGACGGACGATTTGATCGGCAACGCGCGGGCCAAGCTCACGCGCAAGGGCTGCGACTGGATCATGGCCAACGATGTCGGCCCGGCAAGCGGTACTTTCGGCGGCGAGCGCAACCAGGTGCACCTTCTCACCCGCGACGGCGTCGAGGACTGGCCGGCCGGCAGCAAGGCGGAGATCGCCGAGCGGCTTGCCCGGCGCATCGCCGCGGCACTTGGCGCCACGCCCCAGGGCGGCGGTCGGCCATGAACCCGAACATTCCGGTGCGCCAGCTCCCCAATGGCGAAGGACTGCCGCTGCCGGCCTATGCGACGGCGGAAAGCGCCGGGATGGATTTGCTCGCCGCCATCGCCGGCGAGGTGGTCCTGGCGCCGGGCGCGCGGGCCCTGCTGCCGACCGGCATAGCCCTCGCCATTCCGCCGGGCTACGAGGCCCAGGTGCGGCCGCGCTCGGGCCTCGCGCTTCGCCATGGCGTCACCGTGCTGAACGCGCCGGGCACCATCGATGCCGATTACCGGGGCGAGGTCGGCGTCATCCTGATCAATCACGGCGCGGAACCCTTCACGATCCGCCGCGGCGACCGGATCGCGCAGCTCGTGCTGGCGGAGGTCGCCCGCGCGCGCCTCGAGCCGGTCGGCGAACTTGGCGCGAGCGGCCGGGGCACCGGCGGATTCGGCTCAACCGGACTGCGGAACTGAACCATGCTGAGGCTGCCACGCAAGACCCGCTTCGCCCTCGAGGCCGTCGTCGACATCGCCTACAATGCCCGGCCGGAGCCGGTGCAATCGAAGGAGATCACGCGCCGGCAGGGCATTCCGCAGCGCTATCTCGAGCAGGTGATGCAGCATCTGGTGCGCGCCGGCATCCTGAAGGGCGTGCGCGGGCCGCGCGGCGGCTATACGCTGGCGCGCGAGCGGCGCAGGATCAGCGTCGGCGAGGTGGTGCGCACCATCGAATCGATGGAGCAGGAACCCGACGAGGAGGCGGCAAGTTCCTCCTCCGAACTGGGCGAGAAGGTGCTGAACCCGATGTTCGCCGAAATACAGGAGACGGTCATGTCCCGGCTCGATGCGGTCACGCTCGAGGAGCTCTGCGGCAAGGCCCTGGCGCTAGGCGTCGAGAAGATCGATGCGCCGAAGGCGGACTTCACGATCTGAACCGGACACAGGCAGTAGAGGAGGCGGCATGAGCGAGGCTGGAACGAAGCGGGCTTATCGGCCGGTAGCGCGCACCGAGCCGCGCGGCAGGATCTACGATTCGATCATCGACACGATCGGAGCGACGCCGCTGGTGCGACTGCGCCGGCTGGCCGCGGAAGCCGGTGTCCGGGCGGAGATCCTGGCCAAGCTCGAGTTCTTCAATCCGCTCGCCTCGGTCAAGGACCGGATCGGCGTCGCCATGGTCGAGGCGCTGGAGGCGGAGGGCCGGCTCAGGCCGGACACGGTCCTGGTCGAGCCGACCTCCGGCAATACCGGAATCGCGCTCGCCTTCGTCTGTGCCGCCAAGGGCTACCGGCTGATCCTGGTCATGCCGGAGAGCATGTCGATCGAGCGGCGGAAGATGCTGAAACTGTTTGGCGCCGAACTGGAGCTGACGCCGGCGCCGCTCGGCATGAAAGGGGCCATCGCCCGGGCCGAGGAACTGGTGGCGCAGTTTCCCGACGCGCTGATCCCCCAGCAGTTCCAGAATCCGGCCAATCCGGCCATCCATCGTGTGACCACGGCAGAGGAAATCTGGGCCGACACGAAAGGCGCGGTGGACGTGATCGTCTCCGGCGTCGGCACCGGCGGCACCATCACCGGGGTCGGACAGGTGCTGAAGCCGCGCAAGCCCGCGCTGCGCGTGGTCGCGGTGGAACCGGAGGACAGCCCGGTGCTCTCCGGCGGCAGGCCGGGACCGCACAAGATCCAGGGCATCGGCGCCGGCTTCGTGCCCTCGATCCTCGATACCGGCCTGATCGACGAGGTAATCACCATCGGCAACGAGACCTCCTTCGAGATGGCCCGGCGCGCCGCGCGGCTCGAAGGCCTGCCCTGCGGCATTTCCTCCGGCGCGGCGCTGGCCGCCGCGCTCGAAGTCGCGGCGCGGCCGGAGATGGCGGGCAAGACGATCGTCGCCATCATCCCGTCCTTCGCCGAGCGCTATCTCTCCACGGCGCTCTTCGAGGGCATGTGAGGAACCGGCCGGCGTTCCATGTCCCTCGATGACCGCCAGCTCGAACGCTATGCACGCCACATCATCCTGAAGGAAGTGGGCGGGGCCGGGCAGCGACGGCTGCTCGACTCGCGCGTGCTGGTGGTGGGCGCCGGCGGCCTCGGCTCGCCGCTGATCCTCTACCTCGCCGCCGCCGGCGTCGGCACCATCGGCGTGGTGGATGACGACACGGTCTCGCTCTCCAACCTGCAGCGGCAAATCGTGCATGGCACGGAGCGGGTCGGCATGGCCAAGACCAGCTCGGCCGCCGAAGCGGTCCACTCCATCAATCCCGATGTACGGATCGTCGAGCACCGCACCCGGCTCACCGCCGCCAATGCGATCGAGCTGATCGGGGCCTACGACCTGGTGGCGGATGGCAGCGACAATTTTCCGACGCGCTTCCTCGTCAACGACGCGGCGCATCTTTCCGGCCGCACCCTGGTCTCGGCGGCGATGCTCCGTTTCGAGGGACAGCTTTCCACCTTCAAATCCCATCTGGGCGAGCCCCATCCCTGCTATCGCTGCATCTTTCGCGAGCCGCCGCCACCCGACCTCGTGCCCTCCTGCTCGGAGGCCGGCATTCTCGGCGCGCTGGCCGGCACCATGGGCAGCCTGCAGGCGACCGAGGTTCTCAAGGAGCTGCTCGGCCTGGGACAGGACATGTCCGGGCGGCTGCTGATCTACGACGCGCTGCAGCCCACTTTCCGCATCGTCCGGGTGCGGCGCGATCCGGGCTGCCCGCTCTGCGGACCGCAGGCGAGCATCCGCGACCTGTCGCAGCACAAGGCGGCGGAATGACCGCGAGCGAAGCGGCGGCACCCGGCCGCCTGCTGACCGGGCTTGCCTGCGGCCTGGCCACGGCACTGCTCTGGGGAAGCTGGGCCGTTGTCTCGCGCATCGGCCTGACCGGCGCGCTCGACCATCGCGACGTCACCATGATGCGTTTCCTCGTCTCGGGCCTGGTGATGCTGCCCTTCCTGTTCCGGCTGCGGATCGGGCGCGCTGGCATCGCCGGCATTCCCTGGCGCGCGGCTGCGGTCATGGCCTTCTGCGGCGGCGCGCCCTACTCCCTCGTCGTGCTCGCCGGGATCGAGCGCGCCCCGGCCGGCCATCAGGCAATGGTCGGCCCGGCGGCGATCATGGTTCTCACGGTGGTGCTCAGCCGGGTCTTCCTCGCCGAACGGATGACGGCGCGCCAGTATCTGGGGCTGGTTCTCATCGGCGCCGGCGTGGCCGGCCTCAGTCTCGAAACGCTGCTGGCCGGCGCCGCCGAGATCGGCTTCGCGCATCTTCTCTTCCTCCTCGCCGCCCTGATGTGGTCCTGCTTCACCGTCATGGCGCGCTACGTGCGCGCCGACACCTTCACCGCCACGGCCATCGTCTCGGTCGCCTCGATGCTGCTCTATCCGCCCATTTACCTGTTCGCCACCGGCGCGCGCGTTCTTTCGCTGCCGGCTGGGGAGTTGCTGGTGCAGGGTCTCTATCAGGGCCTGGCGATCGGGCTTGCCAGTCTTTTCCTCTACCTGCACGCGGCAAGCTTGCTCGGCGCCAGCCGGGCCGCGCTCTTCATCGCGCTGGTGCCGGGCATGGGCAACCTGCTGGCCTTCCTGGTGCTGGACGAGCCGCTTTCGCCGATGGCCGTGAGCGGCCTTGTCGCCGTGACCATCGGCATGGCGATCGCGCTGGCGAGCGGCGCAGTGGGGCCCGGACGCGCCGCCGCTTCGGCCGGCCAGGCCGGCGGCGTGATGCCCGGCTCGAAACCCTGAAGTCTCAGAGCAGGCCGGCGATCACCCGGTCGGGCGGCGTGTGGCCGTCCACAAAAGTCTTGATGTTGATGATCACCTTCTCGCCCATGTCGATGCGGCCCTCGATGGTGGCTGAGCCCATATGGGGCAGCAGGACGGTGTTCTTCAGGTTGAGCAGCTTGGGATTGACCGCCGGTTCGTGTTCGAAGACATCGAGGCCGGCGCCGGCGATCTGGCCCTTGACCAGCATGCGCGTCAGCGCGTTCTCGTCGATCACCTCGCCGCGCGAGGTGTTGATCACGTAGGCATGGGGCTGCAGCAGCGCGAGGCGCCGCGCCGACAGAAGATGATAGGTGGCCGGCGTGTGCGGGCAGTTCACGGAAACGATGTCCATGCGCGCCAGCATCTGGTCGAGGCTTTCCCAGTAGGTGGCTTCCAGCTCGCGCTCGATGCTCTCGTGCACGCGGTTGCGGTTGTGATAGTGGATCGACAGGCCGAAGGCACGGGCGCGCCGGGCCAGCGCCTGGCCGATGCGTCCCATGCCGATGATGCCAAGGCGCTTGCCCCAGATGCGCCGGCCGAGCATCCAGCTCGGCGACCAGCCCTGCCAGCCGCCCTCGCGCAGCACGCGCTCGCCCTCGGTCAGGCGGCGCGGCACGGCCAGCAGCAGCGCCATCGCCATGTCGGCGGTGTCCTCGGTCAGGACGCCCGGCGTGTTGGTCACCGTGATACCGCGCGCGCGCGCGCTGGCCAGGTCGATATGATCGACACCGGTGCCGAAGCTGGCGATCAGCTTCATCTCCGGCGCCGCCTGCGAAAGAATGGCCGCGTCGATGCGATCGGTCACGGTCGGCACCAGCACATCGCAGCTCTTCACCGCCTGGATCAGGTCGGCCTGGGTAAAGGGGCGGTCGTCGAGATTGAGCCTCGCGTCGAACAGCTCCATCATCCGCGTCTCGATGACGTCGGGGAGCTTGCGCGTGACGATGATCCTCGGTTTCCTGTTCGGCATTCAGAAGCTCCCGTCCGACATGCCGCAGCTTTCCCTGGCCCGATCCGCGGCGCCCTTTGTCTAGATCGTTTCATGGTCGGATGGAAGCCGTTACGTAGGCCCGCGGCGGAGCCTTGGCCTTGACCCGGCCGCGCCATCCTTGCATAAGGGATTCGGGCCGCGTCCATGGGCGCGCCGCAACCCTGTCATCCGTCGGACCCATGAAATCTCGCGCGCATCGCCGTTCCGGCCGGACAACATGCTTGGCACTCTTCACCATCGCCCTGCTTCTGGCCGGGTCGGCCGGGGCCGGCGAGCCGCTCCGGCGCGGCCCGGAAACCGGCCTGCCGCTGCCGCGCTTTGTCGCCATTGGCTCGGGCGAGGCGAATGTGCGGACCGGTCCGGGCAGCCAGTATCCGATCGCCTGGGTCTTCGTGCGCCGCGGCTTCCCCGTCGAGGTGTTGGCGGAGTTCGAGCATTATCGCAAGGTCCGGGACCGCGACGGCGCCGAGGGGTGGGTGCATAAAAGCCTTCTCACCGGCCGGCGCAGCGCGCTGGTGACCGGCGCCATCCGCAGCCTGCATCGCAGTCCCGACCCGTCCGCGCCGACGGTGCTGCTGGCGGAGCCCGGCGTGCAGGGCCGCCTGCTCGGCTGCCGCGCGGGATGGTGCGAGATGGAGATCCAGGGAAGGCGCGGCCACCTGCCGCAGGGGCATATCTGGGGCGCCTATCCCGACGAGAACTTCGACTAGTCGAAATCCCGGGCAAGCGCGGCGCGGTTCTCCGGCGACAGAACGGCGATATGGCCGTAATTCGGATGGCCGATCGACAGCATGACCCGGCGGGCCGGATCGCGGAAGGCCTCGATCTGCGCGCGCGTGAAGGGAAAGCGGAGGAAATGCACCGAGGATGTCTTGCCGTCCGCCTTGGTGCGCTCGACATCGTGTTCCGGCACGGCGGCGACCCGCTCGCCGTCGATCTCGAGAGCGATCATGTCCTCGATGCCGCCGAGCGTGGCCAGGGTCGCGGCGCGGCGCACCGGATCCTCGATCTCGAGCATCATGGTCGCTACCAGTTCGCTGCCCTGGGGAATGAGCGGATTGTAGGCGGCAAGCTCGTCCTCGATCTGCTGCTCGCCGCCTTTCTCGATGTAGAGCATTTCGTGGATCTGCTGCCACATCGTCTCGTAGGTCTCGAAATGAAAGGTCGCGAAGGGGCCGACGGCGATGCGGCGCGCGCGCTTGAGCGCGATGACATCGGCGCGGCGCTGCCGGCGCTCTGCGGCATACTCGGCCATGGGCAGGATATCGGCGCGGGTGATCAGGCGCTTCGGCGTCATGATGGTCATTCCTTGCAGGCTCCGGACGTGATGACTGCCATTCAGGTAAGCCCGTAGGCGCGCGCGACAAGCTCGATCGGATGTTCCGCATGCTCGATCTGCGGCGCATCCGCCTCGCCGAGGCGCTTCAGGCCCTCGACGATATGCTCGCCCGCGAGCGGACATTCGGAGGCGACGAATGCCTTGGCATTCTTGGCCACGGTGCGCGCCACCGGCTTGCCGACCTTGAGCGCCACCGGAAAATTCTCCTTCATCACGCCCCACGAGCCGCCATGGCCGGAGCAGCGCTCGATCACGGCAACGTCCGATTCCGGGATGAGGCGCAGCAATTCCGCCGCCTTCGGCCCCATGTTCTGCGCGCGGGCGTGACAGGCGAGATGCACGCTGATGCCGCCCGGCAGCGGCTTCATGCCTTCGGCCAGCCCCTCCTTCCGGGCGATGTCCACGACATACTCGCTGATATCGTAGCAGGCCAGGGCGAGGCGCTTCACATCCGCGTCCTCGGGCAGGATCAGCGGCCATTCGAGCTTGAGCATGAGCGCGCAGGACGGCACCAGGGCTACCACATCCCAGCCATCGTCGATCCAGCCCTTCATTTCGGCGGCGACCTTGCGGGCCCGCGCCGCGACGGCGGCAATGTCGCCATGCTCGAGCTGCGGCATGCCGCAGCAGGTCGGATAGACCACCTTCGTCTCGACGCCGTTGCGCGCCAGCACTCCCTGGGCGGCGCGGCCGATGGCCGGATTGTTGTAGTTCACGAAACAGGTGGCATAGAGCACGGCCTTGCGCTTGCCGGCGGCAGGTGCCTTCCCGTTGACGGCAGGGGGCGTGCCCTTGGCCTGCATGGCGAAGGTGCGTCCGTGATACTTCGGCAGCCTGGCCTCGCGATGGATGCCCGCCACCTTCTCCATCAGCGGGCGCGTCAGGTCGTTGCGCTGGTCGGCCGCCCAGTTGGCGAGTGGCGCGACCAGCCCGGCCAGACGGCCATTGCGGTCGGTCCGGGTGAGTTCGCGCGCCATGCGCGGCACCTTGCCCTGGGCCAGTTCCGCCGCCCGGTAGCGCAGCATCAGGTGCGGGAAATCCAGGTTGAACTCATGCGGCGGCACGTAGGGGCACTTGGTCATGAAGCACATGTCGCAGAGCGTGCAGGCATCGACGACGGGCTTGAAATCCTCGCTCTTGACCTCGTCGAGCTCGCCGGTCGGCGAGGCGTCGATCAGGTCGAACAGGCGCGGAAACGAATCGCAGAGATTGAAGCAGCGCCGGCAGCCGTGACAAATGTCGAAGACACGCCGCAATTCGGCGTCGATCTTCTCCATGTCCGTGAATTCGGGGCTGTTCCAGTCGAGCGGGTGGCGGACGGGCGCGTCCAGGCTGCCTTCTCTCATGTTCCCGTTTCCGGTCTGGCTGGCCGCCGCGGCGGCATGGGCGAGGTATCGAAGCGGCGGCGGGGTTCGTCGCCCCGCCGCCGCAGCAGCGTTTTCCCGGGAGGGATCACGCCATCGTGTCGAGCGCCTTCTGGAAGCGGCCGGCGTGGCTCTTCTCCGCCTTCGCCAGCGTCTCGAACCAGTCGGCGATCTCGTCGAAACCTTCCGCGCGCGCCGTCTTCGCCATGCCCGGATACATGTCGGTGTATTCGTGCGTCTCGCCGGCGATCGCCGCCTTCAGGTTCTGCGCGGTGTTGCCGATCGGCTCGCCGGTCGCGGGATCGCCCACTTCCTCGAGGAATTCGAGATGGCCATGGGCATGGCCGGTCTCGCCTTCGGCGGTGGAGCGGAAGACCGCCGCCACGTCGTTATAGCCCTCCACGTCCGCCTTCTGGGCAAAGTAGAGATAGCGACGATTGGCCTGGCTCTCGCCGGCGAACGCTTCCTTCAGGTTCTCGAACGTCTTGGTATTGGCCAGCTTCGGCATGGCATCCTCCTCTGTCCCTTGGCTGAACTCGACTAGCGGAATTGTCAGGAGAGGCGCGGCAGGACCGGCCGCGCCTGGTCCTGCCATTATCTGGCATCGAAGCGGGTGGCGTCAATAGTTTGGAATAATTCTAATTCAGCCCGAGACGCGGGCCTCAATCCCGCGGGCGCAGGCGCACGATCACTTCGATCCGCGCCACTTCCTTGCCGTCGGGGGCGCCCGGCAAGCCCGTGACCTGGATCCCCTCGCCCGGAATGTCGCGCAGCTCGCCCGAATCTTCGTGGAAGAAATGATGGTGGTTACGCACGTTGGTATCGAAATACGACCGTCCGGCATCGACCACGACTTCGCGCAGCAGGCCGGCGGCGGTGAACTGGTGCAGCGTGTTGTAGACGGTGGCCAGCGAGACGCGGATCCCCGCCCGCTCCGCCTCGCCATGCAGCAACTCGGCCGTGACATGGCGGTCGCCATGCTGGAAGAGCTGGCGGGCGAGGGCCAGGCGCTGGCGCGTCGGCCGCAGCCCGGCCTGGCGCAGGCGCGCCAGAGGCTCGGCATATGGGCGTGACACCTGCATGACTAAAGATATAGGTCGATCCGCGCCGGAGGGGAAGATGTCACGTGCCGGCCCCCGCCTCAGTCCCCGGTGCGGATGCGCTCGATCAGCTCGCTCACCGTCGGGATGAACCCGTTCGCATAGAAGGGGTCGGTGGCGAAGCGATAGGCGCCGTGACCGGCGAACATCAGGTTGTTGTCCACCTCGGCGGAGTGCGAGATGTTCTGCAGGGTCTTCTGGATGCAGAAGCTGCGCGGATCGGCCTTCTTGCCGGTCGTGCCCTGCTCGTTCTGCGACCAGTTGGAAAAGGTGCAGGCCGACAGACAGCCCATGCATTCGATCTGGTCGCGGCGGATCTCGCGCGACTTGGCCGGCGTGACGAAGACCAGGGTCGAGTCCGGCGTGCGCAGCGCCTCGGTGAAGCCCTGCGCCACCCAGCCTTCCGCGCGCTGCTTGTCGGCTGCCGTGAGATAGACGACGCGGTCGCGCGCGCCGACCGGGAAGGCCTGGTCGTGCTCGCCGACCGGCGAGGTCGAATAGGCGACCTGACGGTCGCTCCGCTCCTCGAGCTCGCGCAGGAAGGGATTGCGCACGGCCGAGGACCAGAAGCCGGTCGGACTGAAGCGGTTGAGATAGACATCGCCCTTGCTGAGCTGGGTCAGCCGCCGCTTCCAGGCGTCGGAAATGGGGCTTTCCTGGGTCAAGAGCGGCCTTGTGCCGAACTGGAAGCAGACGGGCCCGAGTTCCGGATTGCCGATCCAGTCCTCCCACTCGCGCAGGTACCAGACGCCGCCGGCCATGACGATCGGCGTCTCGGCCAGGCCGAATTCGGCCATGGTGCGGCGAAGCTCCAGCACGCGCGGATAGGGCGCTTCAGGATTGCGCGGATCCTCGCTGTTGGACAGGCCATTATGCCCGCCGGCGAGCCAGGGATCCTCGTAGACCACGCCGCCCAGCCAGTCCGAGAACTTGTGATACGCGCGCTTCCAGAGCGCGCGGAAGGCGCGCGCGGAGGAAACGATCGGATAATAGAAGATGCCGTAGGACGCGGCGATCTGCGCGATCCGATAAGGCATGCCGGCGCCGCAGGTGACGCCGTGCACCAGGCCGCGCGCGCCCTCGAGGATGCCGTGCAGCACCCGTTCGGCGCCGCCCATCTCCCAGAGCACGTTGACATGGATGCGCCCCTCGCCGCCGGAAATCTCGTGCGCGATGCGCGCCTGGGTGATGCCGCCCTGGATGGCGAAGGCGATCAGCTCCTCGTGGCGTTCGCGCCGGGTGCGGCCGCGATAGATCTGCGGGATGACCCGCCCTTCGCCGTCATAGGAATCGGCGTTGACACCGGAAAAGGTACCGACGGCGCCCGTCTTGGCCCAAGGGCCGGACGAGGCGCCATTGGACACGGCAATGCCCTTTCCGCCCTCTACCAGCGGAAGCACCTCGCGCCCGGAAATCCTGATCGGGTTCAATGCCTTCACGGCGTCCCTATCCCTGTCTCGTTCCGTTTTCTGTCGCTGTCTGGTTGTCGCTCGGCATGCCGTTCCCGGGCTGGTCCGGAAACAGCGGAACCGGCCATCCCAAAATAGGGCAGACGCGCCGGAACCGCAAACCCGCCGCCCGGCCTGCCGGGCGGCGGACTTTCGCTCGCGATCAGGCCGGGCTGCTTTCGCTCTGGGCCTGCTTGGCCTGGGCCTCGGCCTTCAGCTTCTCGGTGATGTCCTCGCCGGTCTCCTGGTCGACGACCTTCATCGAGAGGCGGACCTTGCCGCGCTCGTCGATACCCAGCACCTTGACGCGGACCTGATCGCCCTCCTTGACCACATCGCCGACCTTGGCGACGCGGCGCGGCGCCAGTTCGGAGATGTGCACCAGGCCGTCGCGCGAACCGAAGAAGTTCACGAAGGCGCCGAAATCCACCACCTTGACGACCTTGCCCTTGTAGATGTGACCGACCTCGGGCTCCGATACGATCGACTTGATCCAGTCGATGGCGGCCTGGCCGTCCTCCGAGGACGTGGCCGCGATCTTGATCGTGCCGTCATCCTCGATGTCGATCTTGGTGTTGGTCTGCTCGCAGATCTCGCGGATCACCTTGCCGCCGGTGCCGATCACTTCGCGGATCTTGTCCTTGGGCACGGTGATCGTGGTGATGCGCGGCGCGTGCTCCTTCACCGCCTGGCGGGCGCCGGTCAGCGCCTTGGCCATCTCGCCCAGGATATGCAGCCGCCCGTCGCGGGCCTGGTCCAGGGCGATGCGCATGATCTCCTCGGTGATGCCGGCGATCTTGATGTCCATCTGCAGCGAGGTGACGCCGCTTTCGGTGCCGGCGACCTTGAAGTCCATGTCGCCCAGGTGATCCTCGTCGCCGAGAATGTCCGAGAGCACGGCAAAGCCCTCAGGCTCCTTGATCAGCCCCATGGCGATGCCCGCGCAGGGCGCCTTGAGCGGCACGCCGGCATCCATCAGCGACAGCGAGCCGCCGCAGACCGTCGCCATGGAGGAGGAGCCGTTCGACTCGGTGATCTCCGAGACGACGCGGATCGTGTAGGGGAACTCGTCCTTCATCGGCAGCAGCGGCCGGAGCGCGCGCCAGGCCAGCTTGCCATGGCCGATCTCGCGCCGGCCGGGCGAGCCCATGCGGCCGGCCTCGCCCACCGAATAGGGCGGGAAGTTGTAATGCAGCATGAAGTGCTCGCGGAACTCGCCCTCGAGCGCGTCGATGATCTGCTCGTCCTGGCCGGTCCCCAGGGTGGTCACCACCAGGGCCTGGGTCTCGCCGCGGGTAAAGAGCGCGGCGCCGTGCGTGCGCGGCAGCACGCCGACCTCGCAGACGATCGGACGGATCTGCTTCGTGTCGCGCCCGTCGATGCGCCGGCCCGTCGCCAGGATGTTGCCGCGAACGATGCGCGATTCGAGATCCTTGAACAGTTCCGAGGCAAGCTGCTCGGAGTGACCGTCCGCGACCAGCGCCTCCACGGCGCGCTTCTTCACCTCGCCGATGCGCCCGTAGCGCGTCTGCTTGACCGTCTCGGCATAAGCCTGGCGCAGATCCGCCTCGGCGACGTCCGATATCCGCTTGCGCAGCGCCTCGGTGATGTCGGAGACCGGCATCGGCCAGGGATCCTTGGCGCAGGCTTCCGCCAGCTCGATGATCGCGTCGATCACCGGCCGGAAGGAACGGTGGCCGAACATGACCGCGCCGAGCATCACGTCCTCGGGCAGCTGCTGCGCCTCGGATTCGACCATCAGCACCGCGTCGGCCGTGCCGGCGACGACGAGGTCGAGCTTGCTGCTCGGCATTTCGTCCATCTGCGGGTTAAGCACGTACTCGCCGTTGATGTAGCCCACGCGCGCGCCGCCGATCGGCCCGAGAAAGGGAATGCCGGAGATGGTGAGCGCGGCCGAGGCGCCGACCATGGCGACGATGTCCGGATCGTTTTCCAGATCATGGCTCAGCACGGTGCAGACGACCTGCGTCTCGTTGCGGAAGCCATCGGCGAAGAGCGGCCGGATCGGCCGGTCGATCAGGCGGGAGGTCAGCGTTTCCTTTTCGGTCGGCCGACCCTCGCGCTTGAAAAAGCCGCCGGGAATCTTGCCGGCGGCGAAGGTCTTTTCCTGGTAGTTCACGGTGAGCGGAAAGAAGTCCACTCCCGGCCGGGGCTGCTTGTTGGCGACGACGGTGCAGAGAACCGTGGTCTCGCCGTAGGTGGCGAGCACCGCGCCACTGGCCTGCCGCGCCATGCGGCCGGTCTCGAGTACCAGCTTGCGGCCGCCCCATTCGATTTCCTTGCGATGGACGTCAAACATTTCGCTTTTTCCTTCCACACTCGGCCGCTCCGCCTATTCGGAACGGCGGGGCCGGCGGCCGTCCTCGCCGCGGGCCCGACCTGCCTGGAACCGCCCGTCCCCTGGACGGATTCGAGGTTCCAGATATGCGGACCGTCCGCCCGGCCCACCCCGCCCGTCAAGCGCGGCGTGGTGATAGGGAGACCGTCGGACGATCCATCGAACGGCGGGCGCTGCGCCTCCCCGACCGGCGAGGACGGCGGCTTCCGCCGAAACCCATCGAAACGGGCCGGCTACTTGCGCAGGCCGAGCTTCTTGATGAGGCTTTCGTAAGTCTCGTTGTCGGTGCGCTTCAGGTAGTCGAGAAGCCTCCGCCGCTGGCTGACCATCATGAGCAGGCCGCGCCGCGAATGGATGTCCTTCTTGTGCTCCTTGAAATGCTCCGTGAGATTGTTGATGCGCTCGCTGAGGATGGCGATCTGCACCTCCGGCGAACCGCTATCGCCCTTCTTGCGGGCAAATTCACTGATGAGCGCCTGCTTGCGCTCGGCCGAAATCGACATCGGGCTACTCCTGTCGGTCAAAGGTTGAAAACACGCACCGGGCGAACCTCGCCGCCCGCGATCTCCGCGAGCGCCACGGCCCGGCCGCCCTGCTTGGCGCAGACCAGGCCATCGCCGGCGTCGAGCACCTTGATGGGCTGGCCGCTTCGCAGGCGGTCAGCCTGCGGTCCGGTCAGGGCCAGGGCCGGGATGTCGTCCAGCGCGGTCTCGACCGGGAGCAGGTGCCCGAAAGGCGGCGCACCCTGCCACAGCTCCCCCAGCTTTTCCAGAGAAATCGCCTGTTCCTCGCGGAACGGGCCGGCGCGGGTGCGGCGCAACGCCACCACATGGCCGAAACAGCCGAGCCGCTGACCGAGATCGCGGACCAGCGCCCGCACGTAAGTGCCCTTGCTGCAAAGAATGGTGAACTCCGCCTCGTCCGGACCGGACCGGCCGACGAGCCGCAGCTCGTGGACCTCGACCTGGCGGGGCGCGAGTTCCGGCGGGGCGCCCTGGCGGGCGAGCGCATAGGCCCGTTCGCCGGCCACCTTGATGGCGGAATAGGCCGGCGGCTTCTGGAGGATCTGCCCGGTAAAGATCGGCAGCGCCGCTGCGATCTCCGCATCGCTCGGCCGCCGGTCGGAGGTGGCAGTCGTCGCCCCTTCCGCATCGTCCGTGTCGCGCGCCTCGCCCCAGCGCACCCGGAAACGATAGCCCTTGTCGGCATCGAGGGCGAAGCCCACCGTCTTGGTCGCCTCGCCCAGCGCCACCGGCAGGACCCCGGTCGCCAGCGGGTCGAGCGTGCCGCCATGCCCGGCCTTGGCGGCGCCGGTGATGCGACGGACCGCCGCCACCGCCTGGGCGGACGTCATGCCGGCCGGCTTGTCCAGCACGAGCCAGCCATTGAGCGGCAGTCCGCGCCGTCTACGGCTCATCGCCGCCGTCCGCCTCCCCGGGCGTCTTGCCGCCTGAGGCCGCCAGATCGGCGGCGACGTCGGGGCGGCGCAGGATGGCGTCGATCCGCCCCGCCTGGTCGAACGAGGTGTCGAGCCGGAAACCGATCCGCGGCGCATGGCGCAGCTTCACCGCCCGCGCCACCTGGGCGCGCAGGTAGGGCGCGGCGCGCTCGAGCGCCGCCATGATCGCCTCGGCATTGCGGCCGGCGAGCGGCATGACATAGGCGGTGGCGTTCTTGAGATCGGGGCTGACGCGGACCTCCGTCACCGTCACCGACGCGCCGGCAAGATCGGGATCGCGGATATCGCCGCGCGAGAGGATCTCCGCCAGCGCGTGGCGGACCTCCTCGCCGACGCGCAGCGGGCGCTGGCCCTGCGGCCTGGTTGTATGCTGTCGTCCCATCGCGGCCTCGTTCCGGCCCGCACGCCCCGCCCGCGCTGGCGGGGCGGCGGGTCAGAGATTGCGGGCGACTTCCTCGAGCTCGAAGCACTCGATCATGTCGCCCTTCTGGATATCCTGGTAATTCTCGAAGGCCATGCCGCATTCGGTGCCCGCCTTGACCTCGCGGACCTCGTCCTTGAAGCGCTTGAGCGAGGACAGCGTGCCGGTATGCACCACCACGTTGTCGCGCAGCAGGCGCACCTTGGCGCCGCGCTTCACCGTACCCTCGGTCACCATGCAGCCGGCGACCTTGCCCACCTTGGTGATGGCGAAGACCTCGCGGATCTCTGCGTAGCCGAGGAAGGTCTCGCGCATGGTCGGCGCCAGCATGCCGGAGAGCATCTTCTTCAGGTCGTCGGTGACGTCGTAGATGATCGAGTAGTAGCGGATATCCACCCCGTCGCGCGTCGCCAGGTCGCGCGCCTGCTTGTTGGCGCGCACGTTGAAGCCGATGATGATGCCGCCCGAGGCGCGCGCCAGCGCCACGTCGGATTCGTTGATGCCGCCGACCGCGCCGTGCAGGATACGAACCGCCACCTCTTCCGTTCCAATCTTCTGCGCCGCGCCGACGATCGCCTCGAGCGAGCCCTGCACGTCCGCCTTGACCACGATGGGCAGTTCCTTGGTCTCGCCCGCCTTGATCCGGGTGAACATCTGCTCGAGCGTGCCGCGCGCCGCGATCGCGGTGCGCGCCTCGCGCTCGCGCCGCTGGCGGAACTCGGCGATCTCACGGGCGCGGGCCTCGCTCGGCACGACCACGAAATCATCGCCGGCCTCCGGCGTGCCCTGCCAGCCCAGCACCTCGACCGGCGAAGCAGGTCCGACTTCCGTCACGTTGTTGCCGCGATCGTCGATCAGCGCCCGCACGCGGCCCCACTGGCTGCCCGCGACGAAGATGTCGCCGACCTTGAGCGTGCCCTTCTGCACGAGGATCGTGGCGACCGAGCCGCGGCCGCGATCGAGCTTGGCCTCGATCACCGTGCCCTCCGCCTCGCGGTTCGGATTGGCCTTGAGATCGAGCACCTCGGCCTGCAGCAGGATCGCTTCCTCGAGCTTGTCGAGGCCGACGCGGTTCTTCGCCGAAACCTCGATCGCCAGCGTCTCGCCGCCCAGTTCCTCCACCACCACCTCGTGCTGGAGAAGCTGCTGGCGCACCCGGTTCGCGTTGGCATCCGGCTTGTCGATCTTGTTGATCGCCACCACCACCGGCACGTTGGCGGCCCGCGCGTGGCGGATCGCCTCCACCGTCTGCGGCATGACGCTGTCGTCCGCCGCCACCACGAGGACGACGATGTCCGTCACCTTGGCGCCGCGGGCGCGCATGGCGGTGAAGGCTTCGTGGCCCGGCGTATCGAGGAAGGTGATGCGCGCGCCGGACGCCAGCGCCACCTGGTAGGCGCCGATATGCTGGGTGATGCCGCCGGCCTCGCGGCTCGCCACGTCGGTGGCGCGCAGCGCGTCGAGCAGCGAGGTCTTGCCGTGATCGACATGGCCCATGACCGTCACCACCGGCGGGCGCGGCACCAGGCTGGCGGCCTCGTCGACCGTGTCGCCGATGCCGATTTCGATATCGGATTCCTGCACCCGCTTCGGACGATGGCCGAACTCGGCGACGATCAGCTCGGCGGTATCGGCGTCGATCGTCTGGTTGATGGTGGCCATCACCCCCATCTTCATCAGCGACTTGATGACATCCACCGCCCGCTCGGTCATGCGGTTGGCAAGTTCCTGGACGGTAATCGCCTCCGGAATGATCACATCGCGAAACACTTTCTTTGGCGCCTCTGCATGTTGCTGCTGCATGCGCCGCTCGCGCTCGCGCGCGCGGCGATAGGAGGCGAGCGAGCGGACCCGCTCCTCCTCGACCAGCGCATCGCGCACATGGAGCTTGCCGCCGCGCCGGCGGGGCTCCTCGCGGGCGCGGTTGACCGGCTTGGCCGGCGCTACCTTGCCGCGCTTGGCGGCGGCGGCGCGCTCCTCCTCCTCCTCGGCAGGGGTCAGCACGCGC
>JAHCJR010000046.1 GCA_026126165.1 Alphaproteobacteria bacterium | reverse complement strand
CCGTGTAATGGGTATGGCCGGCTTCCATGGCCGCGACGGCGGCCTGGCAGATGTGGGCCGGCGTGGTGAAGTCCGGTTCCCCGATGGTGAAGTCATAGACCGTGATCCCCTTGGCCTTCAGTTCTCGCGCTTTGGCGCCGGCGGCGATGGTGGCGGAAGGCTTGAGTGTCTGACACGCAGGGGACAGGCGGTACGCGGGCATCGGACGGTGGTCTTTCTGGAAGCGGGGCCGGACGAACGAACGGACGCCAGCGAGGCGTAAACGGTTCGCACGGCCCGAATTCTCGGGCAGTCAGGCTCGATCCGTCAAGGACCGGGGTGCCGTGAGTGCCGGCGGATGCCGCAATCCCCCCAAAGGGCTTCAGTCCCACAGAGCTGACACCCACTTTTTTCGCCTTGGTCGGGACAAACGGTGATTTTCTCCAAATCCTTACCGTTTGACTTGCCGATCAATTCGGTGCCATCAGCCTGAACAGACTCACTGGTCTGACTTCACCAGACGTCAGCAGTGGTCACGGTGCCAGGAACCCGGTCTGAAGGGTGTGTCGCGTTGACTTACGTCGTCGCGACAGTGCCGGGGCCTCCCCACTTGCGCGGGAGGACGCCGAGACAAAATGTTGCATTGGCGAGATTTCCGCTTGACGGAATCTTCCAAGACGGATAAATCATAACACACAGGAGCGGCGGTAAGTTCCACGGACTGGACGATCTGTCGCTCTGAAGTGTCGCGAATCTGTGTTGTTTCTCTTCGCTGGGTGCCAGAGAGAGACAACGAGTCGAACCAGCAGGTGCCCGTCAAGCCCTGTCAAGGAGTGTAGGGAAATGGCCGCGAAGACCACCAAAGCCCCCGCGAAGAAGCCCGCCGCCAAGAAGTCGGCGAAGAAGAAAGCCGCCAAGAAGAAGTAGCACCGGTATCGCGTACACCTGCCCCGCCGCAAGGGCGGGGCAGTTCGTTGAAGGCGCCGGCCGAGACCCTCGGTCGGCGCATTTTCGTTGGACGAGTCGTTTGAGGCCCGCCGAATCGGCTGATTCGCCGCTGCTGCGAACCGGGTTTGCAATCCCCGAGACTCGTTCTAGCCTGCTGGACCATGTCGCGCCCCGTTCACCCCCTGCTCAAGCTCGCCATCGAGGCCGGGCCGCTCATCGTCTTCTTCCTGGTGAATGCCCGGGCCGGGATCTTCCATGCGACCGCCGCCTTCATGGCGGCGATCGTCGTCTCGCTGATCCTCGCCTATAACCTCGAACGGCGCATGCCGGTGATGCCGCTGGTCACCGCGGGCTTCGTGCTCGTCTTCGGCACGCTGACCCTCGTCCTCCAGGATGAACTCTTCATCAAGCTCAAGCCCACCATCGTCAACACACTCTTCGCCGCCATTCTGGCCGGCGGCATGCTGTTCGGCCGGCCGCTGCTCAAGCCGCTCTTCGGCGCCGTGCTGCCGCTCGACAATACCGGTTGGTCGCGGCTCACCTGGCGATGGGTCTGGTTCTTCCTGCTGCTCGCCCTGCTCAACGAGATCGTCTGGCGCAACTTCTCGACCGATGCCTGGGTGAACTTCAAGGTGTTCGGCATCATGCCGCTGACCATCGCTTTCAGCCTGGCGCAGCTCCCGCTGCTGCAGCGCCATGGCCTGCGCGCGCCGGAGGACCAGGATCAGTAGTCGCCGAAATCGCCGGGCGGATTGCCGAACGGGGCGAAATCGCTGCGGCCCAGGCTCTCGCGATGATGTCGCAACGCCCAATGCACGCTGGGAAAGGCCAGTTCCTTCCAGGGGATGTCCTCGTAGCGGCAGAGCATCACCTCGAGCGATTCGATGCCCGCCGACACCGCCCCGTCGCGCAGGCGCGCCCGATAGATGAGCTGCACCTGGCTGATCCGGGGGATGTTGTAGACACCGAGCAGCCCCTGCAGCTCGATATCGGCATTGGCCTCCTCGCGCGCCTCCCGCATGGCGCCGGCCTCGGTCGATTCCCGTTCCTCGAGATAGCCGGCCGGGATGGTCCAGAAGCCGCGCCGCGGCTCGATCGCCCTTCGGCAGAGCAGGATGCGCTCCTCCCAGACGCAGACCGCGCCCACGACGACCTTCGGATTGACGTAGTGAACCCAGCCGCAATCCTGGCAGACCAGCCTTGGCCGGTCGTCGCCGTCCGGCACTTTCACCGAGAAGGGATAGTTCTGCGCGTCAGTGCCGCCGCTCATGCCGCAAGTCTGGCGCGGCCGGCCCGCCCTGTCCAGCGACGCCGCTGCCGTGCCTGTCAGACTTCCGCCGTGTAGGGCGGCGCGGGGTAGTATTCCATCAGGTGCTGCACCTTGCGGGCGAAGGCCGGGTCGCGAAGCTGGCCGATCAGCCAGAGCGCCATGTCGATCCCGGCCGAGACGCCGGCCGAGGTCACGACATTGCCGTCGCGCACGAAACGGGCGCCCTCCACCACCTCGCGCGCCGTGGCGCGTTTGCGCAGCGCATCGACGAACCCCCAGTGCGTGGTGACGCGCTTGTCGCGCGCCGGTCCCGCCTCCGCGAGGAGCAGCGAGCCGGTGCAGACACTGGTGACCCACTGGCAGTCCCTGGCCGCCCCGGCGATCCAGTCGAGCATCGCCTGGTTGTTCACCTCCCGGCGCGTCCCCTGCCCGCCTGGCACCAGCAGCACGTCGAGTGGCGGCGCATCCGCCATGGTCCGGTCGGCGATCACGCGCAGTCCCTTGGCACAGACCACCGGAGAGGCTGATGGCGCGATGGTGAGTACTTCAAAGGCCGCATCGACCATGCGCGCCATGGTGAAAACCTCGAAGGGGCCGACGAAGTCCAGCTCCTCCGCGTCGTCGAACAGCAGGATTCCTATTCTGGTGCTCATGTCAGAGCGTATCTCCTCTGGCTGCGCCGTTGCGGAACCGGGCGCGATAGGCAAGCGGACTGACGCCGAGCCGCCGCTGGAAGGAACGGCGCAGATGCTCGGCATTGCCGAAACCGCATTCGGCGGCCACCAGTTCGATCGGCCTGTCGCTTTCCTCCAGCCGTCGCCGCGCCGCCTCGATCCGCGCCTCCTCGACGAACTTGGCCGGGGTCATGCGTGCCGCCCTGGCGAAGTGGCGGGCAAAGGTGCGCGGCGTCATCGCCGCCTGGGCTGCCAGCATGTCGACAGAGAGGTCGGCCTTCAGATTCCGCAATACCCATTCCTGAACGCGGGCGATGGCCGGCTCGTCGGCGCCCTGGGCGCGCAGCTCGGCGCTATACTGCGACTGGCCGCCCGGGCGCTTGAGAAAGACGACGAGCGAGCGGGCGGTGGCAAGCGCGAGGCCCCGCCCCAGATCCTCCTCGAGCAGGGCCAGCGCCAGGTCGATGCCGGCGGTGACGCCGGCCGATGTATAGATGCCCCGGTCCTTGACGAAGATCGCATCCTCGTCGACCTGGATCGCCGGATAGCGCTGCTGGAGCGCGCGCGCCCAGCGCCAGTGCGTGGTCGCCCGCCGCCCGTCGAGCAGGCCCGCCTCGGCAAGGAGCGAGGCGCCGGTGCAGATCGCGCCAAGCCGGCGCACGCGCCCGTGCATCTCGCGGATCCAGCTGACCACCTCCCGGTCGCGCGCCACGCGCCCGATCCCCTCGCCGCCCGCCACCAGCAGCGTGTCCACATCGCGGCTCACCTCACGGAAGGAGCGCCGGGCCATGACCTCGATGCCGGCGGAGGTGCGTAGCGCGCCGCGTTCGGTGCCGATCACCTCCACGCTGTAGGGCGCGCGCGCGATGCCGTGGTCATGTTCGAGGATGCGGCAGCAGCTCGCGAAGACTTCGAGCGGCGCCGTGACGTCGATCAGGTTCACGTCCGGGTAGCCGAGCAGCGCGATGCGGCGCGGCGCGCGCCAGCGGAAGGGTCGAGGCGATCTCGTCGTCATGGCCGGCAGGATGACCGAAGGCGAGGCTGGCGGCAATGACATAGAGCCAACCATTTCTGCCAGGCGGGCCGTCAGTCGCGACGCTCCAGATTGTCGTGCAGACGCGCCTGCAGGCGCCCGATATCGATCTGCGCCACCGCGCCGCTGCCGGCGAGGTCGAGCGCATGGGCGGCGGCGGCTCCCATGGCGATGCAGGGCCCCATGACCCGGACCGAGGACAGACCGGCCGGGTCGCCATCGATGCAGCGCCCCGCGGCCACGAGGTTGTCGATGTCGGGCGGGATCATGGCGCCGAGCGGAACCCAGTGTATGTGCCCGTCGCCGAACTCCTCCCAGTAGACCCCGTCGGCGCGGTCATGCAGCTCGATCGGCCAGGAGCAGCGGCCGATGGCGTCGGGATGGCGGTAGCCCTGGCGGACTTCGTCCACCGTCAGGTGATGGCGGCCGACGATCCAGCGCGTCTGCCGGATACCGATCTGGCCGTAGGTCCTTACCCTCGCCGCGCCGAATGCCGCCGGGTACTCGGCACGCAGGAATTCCAGCAGTCGGTCGCCCTGCTCGCGCCCCGCCGCCTGCGCCTGCGCGAGCCCGACCGGGTCGAGCGGCGTCTCGGCATGCGTCATGTTGACCAGCGCCGTTCCTTTGCCCGGCGTGGCGAACACGAACCCGTCATGGCGCAGCAGCCCGTGGCGGGCGGCCTTGGAAGCCAGTCGTGCCTGCAATTCGGCCCTGTCGAGTTTCGCCAGGGCCTCCTCGTCGAAGCCCTCGATGACCAGCATCTGCGTGCCGAAGATCGGCTCCTGCGGCTCGCGGCAGGGCAGGCCGGCGGTCCAGGCCAGCGCCGCATCACCCGAGGCATCGACAAAGCCATCGGCCTCCACCTCCAGCATTCCGAAGCGCGTGGCGAGATCCAGTCCCCGGATGCGCCGCGCCTCGCGCCGCACCGAGACGAGGAGCGCGGAGAGGACCGGCATGACCCCCTCCGCCGCCACCTGCCGCTCGATCCACCGGCCAAGCGCCTGCTCTCGGTACTGGACGATGATGGTATTGCGCCGGCCACGGATCGGATGCAGCGCGCCCTCCGCGCCGAGATCGCGGAGGATGCCATCGGCAATGCCGTGCGTCACCTGGTAGGGTTCTGGACCGTTCGAATAGAGCCCGCAGAAAGTGCCGATCACCGAGGCGACCGACTGGCCGCCAAGTTGCGGGGCAGCGTCGATCAGCGCCACCTTGCGGCCGAGCCGCGCCGCTTCCAATGCGGCCGAAACGCCGGCGATGCCGGCGCCGAGTACGGCGATATCGCAGCGCAGCCGCGTCGCCGGTCCGTCCTGGCGGCGCACGATGCGGCTCGCCCTTCCCCTTCCGCGCGGATCCATCCCCGCCTCCATGTCAGCGCCAGCGCAGCAGCCAGCGCTCGAGCCGGCTCAGGCCGAAACTCACCGCGAGGCCGAGAAGCGAGAGCAGCACCACGCCGGCCACGAGCTGGTCGGTCTGCATCAGGTTGCCGGCGGCGAGGATGAAGGCACCGATGCCGTGCTCGGCGCCGATCATCTCGGCCGCCACCACCAGGATCAGCGCGATCGAACTGGAGATGCGGAACCCCGACAGGATGCCCGGCAGCGCGCCCGGCAACAGGATCTTCCAGACGATCATCGCCGCCGGCAGGCCAAAGCTCTGTCCCATGCGGATCAGGTTGCGCGGCACGCCGTCGATGGCGGTGTAGGTCGAGATGATGGTCGGGAAGAGCACGCCCAGGGCGATGGTCGCGACCTTGGAGGGCTCGCCAATGCCAAACCAGAGGATGAGCAGGGGCAGGAGCGCGATCTTCGGGATCGGGAAGAGAGCGGATGTCACCGGCAGGCCGATCGAGCGCGCCACGGCGAAGATACCCATCGCCGTGCCGATCGCCAGCCCGCCCAGCGTGCCGACCGCCCAGCCGAGGGCGATCCGCTGCAACGATGCGGCGAGATGGCGCGTCAGCGCCCCGGTCTCCACCCGTCGCGCCAGCGCCTCGACCACCGAAAGGGGCGATGGCATGAAGAGTGCGGGTAGCAGGCCGGAGGACGACGAGAGCTGCCAGGCCGCGATGATCGCCGCGAACGCGATCCAGGATGCCCCGCGCCGCCCGGCGGGATTGAACCCGCCGCCACGGAAGGCAACCGGCCTTGTCTCAGGCATCCTGCATCTCGCGGTCGGCGACGGCAGCCTCGTCGCGGATCAGGTCCCACAGCCGGCCCTGCAGCTCGGCGAGGGCGCGGGCATGTTCCGCGTTCGCCCGTTCCTCGCGCGGAACCTCCACCTCGACGATCTCCTTGACCCGCCCGGGACGGCGCGAGAGGACGCAGATGCGGTCGGCGAGCCGTACCGCCTCCTGCAGATTATGGGTGACGTAGATGCTGGTGGTGCGTTCCCGCGCCCAGATGGCGAGCAGGTCCTCCATCAGCAGCTCGCGGGTCTGCGCGTCCAGTGCGGACAGCGGCTCGTCGAGAAAAAGCAGCGCCGGGCGCACCACGATGGCTCGCGCGATGCCGACGCGCTGGCGCATGCCGCCTGAGAGCTGCTTGGGAAAGGCGTGGGCGAACTCGACGAGCCCGCAGAGCGCCAGCGCCGAGGCCACCCGCTCCGCGCGTTCGCCCGCGCCAAGCCCATGATGCTCGAGCGCCAGGCTGACATTGCCCTCGACCGTCCGCCAGGGCAGAAGCGCGAAATCCTGGAAGATGTAGGTGAAGGGGTTGAGGCATCCCTCGGGCAGCGGGCCCGATGTCAGGACTTCTCCCGCGCTCGGCTCCAGCAGGCCGCCCATGATGCCGAGCAGGGTCGACTTGCCACAGCCCGATGGCCCGATCAGCGCCAGCGTCTCGCCCGCCTGCACGGCCAGCGAAACCGCCTCGAGCGCCCGAAGCTCGCCATAGCGGTGCGAGACCTCGCGGACGATCAGGTCCATCGGCCGCCGCCGCCCGCGCCGCCCTTCAGTTCTGCGGCACCTGCATGTGGCCCTGGACGAAGCTGAGATCGAGGAACTTCCTTGGATCGACGTCCTTGTCGACCAGACCCTGGGCCTGGTACCAGGCGACCTGGTCGTAGATATCCCTGACCAGCAGCCGGCCCTGCGGATCGATGAAGTTGGCCGAGGCGAGCACGGTCTGGGGCTGCGGCTCGGGCTTCACCCATTTCTGCTGGATCGGATAGAGGTCTTCGGCCTTTTTGCCGAACACCCGCTTGCCCGACGCATCTTTCTGGAGATAGGCCTCGGCATAGGCGGCCGTGCCCTTGAGATAGGCGCGCACGAATTTCTCGACCGTGGCGCGCCGCCCTTCGACCATGCGGGTCGCGGTGAAGAGCGCGCCAAGCTGCCAGGGCGTCTCCTGATGCACCCAGCCGATGATCTTGCCAGCGCCTTCCTTCTCGAGCTGGTAGGCATTGTTGGCGGTGATCAGGATCGCATCGACCTGCTGCCCCTTGAGCGCAGCCGACATGTTGGGAATCGACTGCAGCGGCTTCAGCGTGATCGAGTCCAGTTTGAAGCCATGCTTTTCGGCGAGCTTGCCGAGATTGTAGTGAAAGGTCGATCCGACGGTGGTGATGCCGACCGTCTTCCCGGCGAGATCGGCCGGCTTGCGCAGGCCCGCCTCATGAGCCTTTGGGTTGGCGACATACGCCACGAAGTCGTAGCCGGGCTCTTCCCGGCTCTGCGCGGCGATGATCTTGAGTGCCCCCTTGCCCGCCAGATTGTAGAAGCCGCCGGTCAGGCCGGTGATACCGAAATCGGTATCGCCGGAGGCGGTCGCCACCGCGACCGGCTGGGCCGCGTTGAAGATCTTGATCTCCAGATCGAGACCTTCCGCGTCGAAGTAGCCGAGTTCCTTGGCGATGAAGATCGGCGAGGATGACACGAAGGGCAGGGCCGCGATCGACACCTTTTCCTTGGTCTGGGACTGGACCTGGCCGCCCGCCAGCGCCAGCGCGAGCAACGCGCCCAATGCCGTCAATGTCGCACGCATGATCTGCCTCCCCCGGATAGCGGCGTTTCCTGCCCCTGCTTAAAGCATGGGCCCGGGGAGCCGTCAATTTCGGGTTGGCGGCGGAGAAGCTGACGGGTTCAGACCCGGATGTCGATATGCTGGCCAAGGGGCTGGCGGCGCAGTGGCTGCGCCTCGCGCTGGCCTGGCGGTTCTGCCTGCAACTTCGGCACCTCGGCGGCAGGCTTGGGCGCAAGGCGCGTCTGCGCGGCGGGCGATACCTGGGGCGCCTGGGCACGCGCGGTCTGGGTGAAAGCCGAAAGCGCCGATATCAGGTTGGAAGATGGCGTGATCTGCATGGGCCCCGCATCCCTGGTCCGGCCGGCATTGAACCGCCCCTTCGGTGAAGAAGGGGTTAACGGCCGAGCCTCTGGCGCGCTGCCGCAATGCCGCGTTCGACATCGGCGTGTTCCGGGCTTTTCGGATCCAGCCGGGCGCGCAGCTTCTCCCAATGAACCAACGCCACCCTTGGCCGCCCGGCCTGCATTTCCGCCGCGCCCACATACCAGAGGGCATCGAGATGGTTGGGGCTGATCGCCAGCGCCTGGCGGAACAGCGCCTCGGCCCGTTCCGGCATCGAGTTGCCGGCGCCTTCGCTCTCCATGATCGCGGCACCATGATTGACCAGCGCGGTGGCATCGTCGGGGCGCAATTCGGCCGCTCGGCCATAGGCGCGTTCCGCATCCTGCCAGCGGCCAAGCACCGCATAGGACTGGCCGAGCCGCGACCAGCCCTCGAAATCGTCCGGCTGCTCTTTCAGCCGGGCGGCCAGCCGCTCGACCATGCCGCGGATCATTTCATTCTCGCCGCCGGCCGATGCCTGCGGAGCCGGCGCGGCCGGTGCGGCTGCCGGTGCCGGTTGCGTGGCGCCGCCCAGCATGGCGAGCGCCTGACCGGCAGCGCGATCGCCCGGTCGCTGTGCGAGCGCGCCCTGATAGGCTTCGCGCGCCTTGTCGGTTTCCTTAAGCACCTGGTAGGCGCGACCGAGCCGCATCCAGCCGTCATAATCCGCCGGATTGTCCTTGAGCCGGGAAGCCAGTCCCTCGACCATGCCGCGGATCATCTGCGCGCGGTCCTCTTCCGACATCTGAGCCGCAGCGCGCATATCCTCGGCCGTCGGACCACGCGGCTGCGCGTCACCTGTCGGCCGCGGTCCTTCGGGCGTGCCGGGCGCCGCCGCCGCGAGATCGATGTTGAGCGCCTTCGCCGCTTCCGCAAGTCGCGCCTCGAGCGCCGCCTTCCAGGGAGCATCAGGCGCGGTGTCGCGGCGCAGATCGAGCCAGCCGTCATAGGCGCCCTGCATGTCGCCGGCCTGCGCGCGCGCGAGCGCGAGATAGTAGCGCGCGCCCGGGTGGCGCGGATCGAGCTTGAGCGTGCGGCGGAATTCCTCGTCGGCCTTTGGCGTCACCATGCCCCGCGCGGCGAAGACCTGCGATTCCGCGTGCCCCATCGCAATATCCGGATCGTTCGGATCGAGCGATGCGGCACGCGCGAAGGCGCCCACCGCGTCGGCCGGCCGTTCGAGCATGAGATAGGAGCGCCC
Organism: Alphaproteobacteria bacterium; assembly: GCA_026126165.1. Classification (GTDB taxonomy): domain Bacteria; phylum Pseudomonadota; class Alphaproteobacteria; order Ferrovibrionales; family Ferrovibrionaceae; genus JAHCJQ01. The sequence goes on along the minus strand of JAHCJR010000046.1, from coordinate 16,507 downwards.
GAGCAGCGCCCAGCCCTGGACATCGCCGGGCTCGCGCTCCAGCCGCGCCTCGAGCCGCCCGACAAGATCGGCGATCTGTCCGCCCTGGGCGCGGTCGGCTTCCGCTGCCTGGTGCGCCTCCGCCGCATGGCGGGCCGCCAGGGGTTGCGCCGGAAGTTCCGGCTGCCCCAGGCGCAGATAGACCAGCATGCCGGCCGCCGGAACGAGAACGGCGAGGGCAACCGCACCGGACATGCGCCAGGCGTCGCCACCGGACTCCGCCGCCCGCCGCTTCCGCTCCTGGTCGACGCGCAGCATGCGCCGCTCCACCTCCAGTGCGGCGGAAGCCGCTTCCTGGTCGCTGAGGGCGCCGCGCCGGCGCTCTGTCTCGATCTCGGCAAGCTGGTCGCGATAGATCGCCAGATCGAACTCGGCGCGCTCGGCCTCGTTCCGCGACCCGCCAACCAGGGGGCGCAGCACGAAGAGCAGCACCAGAACGGTCATGACGCCGACGATGACCCAGAGCATGGGCGCGCCTTTCCTCCCGCCTCAGGGTCCCGTCCGCTCGGACAGGAGTTCCTTGATGCGGCCCCGCTCCTCGGCGCTGAGCGCGGCCGGCTCCACCTCGCTCCGCGCCCGCGCGCGCAGATGCCGGTAATAGAGCATGACCCCGCCGATGGCGAACATGAGCAGGAGGATCGGCGCGAACCACAACAGGTAGGTCGTCGCCTTGAACGGCGGATTGAGCAGCACCCAGTCGCCGTAACGGGCCACCAGGTAGGCGCGCACCTGGCCATCGCTGTCGCCGGCTTCGATGCGCTCGCGCACGATGCGTCGCAGGTCGCGCGCGAGGGCGGCGTTGGAATCCTCGATCGACTGGTTCTGGCAGACGAGGCAGCGCAGCGAGCGCGATATCTCGCGCGCCCGCTGCTCGGCCGCCGGATCGGCCAGCGGCTCGTCCACGCCGATGGCAAGCGCCAGGCTGGCGAAGAGCGCGAGAAAGAGCGCCGCGATCGGCGCCGCCAGCCGTCTCAGCATGTCTTCTCCTGCTTCGGATCGGCTTTCAGCGCGCGCACCAGCGGCACGATCTTGTCCCTGACATCGTTCGGCGTCAGCGGCCCGATATGCTTGCAGGCAATGCGGCCGTCGCGGGTCACCACGAAGGTCTCGGGCACGCCATAGACGCCCCAGTCGATACCGACGCGCCCGGTCGGATCGGCGCCGGTGCGGCTGTAGGGATCGCCGAGTTCATCGAGAAAGGCCGCTGCCTGGCGCGGCGGATCCTTGTAGTTCAGTCCATGGATAGTGACTTCCTCCTTCGCATGCAGCTCCATCAGCAACGGATGCTCGATGCGGCAGGGCACGCACCAGGAGGCGAAGACATTGACCAGGGTCACTTCGCCGGCCCGTAGATGTTCCGAGGACAGGCCGAGACTGCGGCCCTGGACCGGCGGCAGCTCGAATTCCGGCACCGGTTTCGATTTGAGTGCGGTCGGGATCTGGCGCGGATTGAGATAAAGGCCCCAATAGAGGAACACCGCCACTATGGCGAAGATCGCCACCGGCGCTATGTGATGCGGACGCAGCTTCACCCCTGCCCCCTCATGCCTTCTGCGGCAGGGCGGGCTGAGCGGCCGCGCCCCGCCTTCGCACCGGCGCGCCGACCCGGTAGCGGCGGTCGCTCAGCGACAGGAAGCCCCCGGCCATCATGACCAGCGATCCGATCCAGATCCAGGAGACGAGCGGCTTGTGATAGAGCCGGGTCGCATGGCCGCCCTTGCCGTCCGACTCGCCGATGACGGCATAGAGGTCGGAGAAGATGGTCGGGCGGATCGCCGCCTCGGTCGTTTCCATCGGCGGCACCGGATAGCGGCGTTGCTCGGGATGCAGATAGGTGACGAACTCCCCGCCGCGTTCGACCCTGAAACGTCCGCGCAGGGCCGTGTAATTTGGCCCCGCAACCTGCCGCGCGCCCTCGAACACGAATTCATAGGGGCCGACGGTGACCCTTTCCGCCGGCCGCATGATGCCGAGTTTCTCGGTCTGCCAGGTCTCGGAGGCGGTGATGCCGAGCACCACCAGGCCCACGCCCAGATGGGCGACGGTCATGCCCCAGGCAGCGCGCGGCAGGCCGCGGGCGCGGGCGAAGGATTCCGCGAGCGGCACCCGGAACAGCCGGATGCGCTCCGTCCATTCGATCAGGGCGCCAAGCACGAGCCAGCCGAACAGCGCCATGCCGAGCGGTGCCAGCAGCGGCGCCTTGCCCTCGAGCCAGAAGGCGATGGCGGCGAGCAGCAGGGCAAAGGCTGCGGCGAACTTGAGCCGCTGCAGCGCGCCAGCCAGGTCACCGCGCTTCCAGGCGAGAAGCGGGCCCACCGCAAGCGCGCCGATCAGCGGCACCATCAGCGGGATGAACACCGCATTGAAGAAGGGTGGGCCGACCGAGACCTTTTCTCCGGTCACCGCATCGAGCAGAAGGGGATAAAGCGTGCCGACCAACACCGTGCCGCAGGCCGTCGCCAGCAACAGGTTATTGAGAACCAGCGCGCCCTCACGGCTCATCGGCTGGAACAGCCCGCCCAGCTTGAGGGACGGCGCGCGGATCGCATAGAGCAGCAGCGAGCCGCCGACGACAAAGATCAGGAAGCCCAGGATGAACACGCCCCTTGCCGGGTCGGAGGCGAAGGAATGCACGGAATTGAGCACGCCCGATCGCACGATGAACGTACCGAGCAGGCTGAGCGAGAAGGTGAGGATGGCGAGCAGGATCGTCCAGCTTTTCAGCGCGTCGCGCTTCTCGACGACGATCGCCGAATGCAGCAACGCCGTCCCGGCGAGCCAGGGCATGAAGGAGGCGTTCTCCACCGGATCCCAGAACCACCAGCCGCCCCATCCCAGTTCGTAATAGGCCCACCAGGAACCAAGCGCGATGCCGCCCGTGAGGAAGCACCAGGCGGTGAGCGTCCAGGGCCGCACCCATCGCGCCCATGCCGGATCGACACGCCCTTCGATCAGAGCCGCGATGGCGAAGGAGAAGGCCATCGAGAAACCGACATAGCCGAGATAGAGCATGGGCGGATGAAAGGCGAGGCCCGGATCCTGCAGCAGCGGATTGAGCCCCTGCCCGTCGACCGGTGCCGGGTTGAGCCGCTCGAACGGATTGGAGGTGAGGAGCGTGAACAGCATGAAGCCGACACCGATGCCCGCCTGCACGCTGAGCACACGCGCGCGCAGCGCGCGCGGCAGATTGCCGCCAAAGACGGCAACCGCGGCCCCGAACAGGGTGAGGATCAGCACCCAGAGCAGCATCGAGCCTTCGTGATTGCCCCAGACGCCGCTGATCTTGTAGATGAGCGGTTTGAGCGAATGGGAGTTGTTGACGACGTTGAGCACCGAAAAATCGGAAACCAGGTAGGCCCAGGTCAGGCTGGCGAAGGAAACGAGGCAAAGCAGGAACTGCGCAATTGCCGCCGGCTCGCCCACCGCCATCCACGAAACCTGTCCGCGCGCCGCGCCGACCAGCGGCATGAACGTTTGCACGAGCGCGAGAATGAGCGCCAGCACCAGCGCGTAATGGCCGATCTCGGGGATCAACGGCTGCCCTCCGGTTTCCACTGGCCGGTGCGCTTGATCGCGTCGGCGACCTCCGGCGGCATATAGTTCTCGTCGTGCTTGGCGAGAATTTCGTCGGCGATGAAAACGCCGCCCGGGCCAAGCTTGCCGTTCGCCACCACGCCCTGGCCCTCGCGGAACAGGTCGGGCAGCAGGCCGGTATAGCTGACGGCGATGGAGTGCGCGGTGTCGGTGACCCGGAACCGGGTGGTCAGGCCCTCGCGCATTACGCTCTCCGCCTCGACGAGGCCGCCGATGCGGATGCGCTGGTCGGCCGGGAGGCTTTTCGTCTGCAGATCGCTCGGGCTGTAGAAAAAGACGAGATTGTCCTGAAATGCCACAAGGACCAGCGCGCTCGCCACGCCAAGCGAAGCGAGCGCGGCGATCAGGACGTAGAGTCGGCGGCGCTTGCGCGTCATGCGGGCCTGCGCGCGCCGGACACTTCGCGCCGCGCCGGCCGGCGGCGGAGGGCGGCGCTCGATTCCAGCGCCTCGAGTGCGCGCGTCTCCAGGCGCAGACGTCGGCGGCTGGCCAGCAGCAGTCCGAGCAGGATCACGGCCGCCACGCCATAGGACGGCCAGACGAAGGCCGCATACCCACCCATGGCCAGGAACGTCCCAACAGCCTCCACGGAAGCCCCTCGATTGCCGGTCGGACGATGAAAGTCCTGTCGTTATATAAGGTTCGCGGAAAGCCAGTCCAGCGAAAGGGGTGCGGCGCCCGGTCGCGGACGGCGCCGGTCAGGGCTCCGCCCTGGCGCGCCGCAGGACGCTTGCCCGGCGGGCCAGTATCTCCGCCTTAAGGCGGTATATCAATACCGTGACGAAAAAGGCGAGGTAGGCGCCGGCCATCAGCATCAGCGGTTTCAGCATCGAGGGGTCGATCTTGGGTCCCTGCAGGGTGAATACGCTCGCCGGCTGATGCAGCGTGTTCCACCAGTCCACCGAGAACTTGATCACCGGCAGGTTGACGACGCCGACCAGCGCCAGGATCGCGGCGGCGCGCGCGGCCCGGCCCGGATCGTCGTAGGCCTGCCAGAGCGCCATGTAGCCGAGGTAGAGGAAGAAAAGAATGAGGACCGAGGTCAGGCGTGCATCCCAGACCCACCAGGTACCCCAGGTGGGCTGACCCCAGAGCGCGCCGGTGACAAGACAGATCAGGGTGAAGCCGGCGCCGATCGGGGCCGCCGCCTTGGCGGAAAGATCGGCCAGCGGATGCTTCCAGACCAGCCCGACCGCGCTCGCCGTCGCCATCATCGCGTAGACGCCGAGCGCCATCCAGGCGGCAGGCACGTGCACGTACATGATGCGGACCGTGTCGCGCTGCTGATAATCGATCGGCGAGGCGACGAGGGCGTAGTAGAGGCCGACCACGAACAGGCCGGCGCAGAGAGAAGCTGACCAGGGCATGAGCCGGTCGGCCAGCCTGAGCGCCACGGTCGGGTTGGCGAAGCGGTGCATGGCAGAAGAGGTAGCGGCAAGCGCGGCCCAGGGCAAGCCGCTCATTCGAGCGCCAGCCGGATGGAGGCGCCGGCGGCAAGCGGCGCGAGCACCAGGGACGGCGCGAGCATGGCGGCGAGGATCAGCAGATGCGGCCGCGCGCCGAGGCCGGAAATCGACGCATCCACCGCCGCCACGCCGAAGATCAGCACCGGGATATAGAGCGGCAGGACGATCAGCGACAGCAGCACGCCGCCACGGCGCACCCCGAGAGTGAGCGCCGCGCCGATGGCGCCGATCAGGCTGAGGATCGGTGTTCCGAGCGCCATGGCCAATAGCAGCACCGGCAGGCCCGAGACCGGCATGTTGAGCAGCAGCGCAAGGACCGGCGCGGCCAGAATCAGCGGCAGGCCGGTCGAGAGCCAGTGCGCCAGGACCTTGGCCAGCACCACCAGTTCCAGCGGCAGCGGGCCGAGGCCGATCTGTTCCAGCGATCCGTCCTCGTGATCGGCCTGGAACAGCCGGTCGAGGGAGAGCAGCACGGAGAGGAGTGCGGCAACCCACAGAACGCCTGAACTGATGCGCGCCAGCGTCGCCGGGTCCGGCCCGACGCCGAGCGGGAACAGGGTGATGGTGACCACGAAGAACGCGACCGAAAGCAGCGTTGCCGCGCCCTGCGCCAGTGCCACCGCCATGTCACGGCGCAGGATGGCGAGGAACGCCCTCATGTGCCCGTCTCCCCGCCAAGTCGCAGTCGGGCGGCGCCGGCCAGTCCGAGATCGAGATGGGTGGCGGCGACGATCATGCCGCCGCCGGCGCGATGGGCTTCCATCGCTTCGCCCAGCAACGCCACCGAATGGCGGTCGAGCGAGACACTGGGCTCATCGAGCAGCCAGAGCCGCGCCTCGCGCACCAGCAGGCGGCTGAGATTGAGCCTGCGCCGCTGCCCGGCGGAAAGCAGCCGCGCCGGCAGCTCGCGAAGTTCGGCCAGTTCGAAGAAGTCGAGCGCCCGCTCCAGCGCCTGCCCGGTCGCGCCATGCAGGTCGGCCCAGAAGCGCAGATTGGCCTCGACGCTCAGCATCGGCTTCACCGCGTCGAGATGACCGACATAGGCGATGGTGCGGCGATAGGCCTCGCCCTCTTCGGCGATGTCGCGCTCCTGCCAGAGCAGCCGGCCGGCAAGCGGCGTGAGGAACCCTGCGAGCAGGCGCAGCAGGCTGGACTTGCCGCTGCCGTTGGGTCCCTCGAGCAGCAACACCTCGCCCGGTCCGAGCCGGAAGCCGACATGCTCGAACACCACCCGGTCGCCGCGCAGGCAGGCGAGATCGCGCGCTTCCAGCACCATCATGCCCGCCTCTCGGTGCGGGCCGGACGACGATGGCGCGCCATCGGCCGGTTCTCCCGTGCTCAATCGTACTTGCGGAGGTCGGCGATCACCTTGCCGTCGTTGGGCAGGCTGCCGGGGCGCACCAGTTCCACCTCGCCACGCAGCTTGCAGATCGCCTGCAGCGTCTCGGCGATCTTCGCCGCCAGAGCCGGTCCGGCCTCCGCCACCTCGCAACGCAAGGTCATGGCATCGAGATTGTTGCGGCTCGTCACTTCGAGCCGCGCCTTGAGCACCTCGCGGTGCCGCCGTGCCACATCGGCGAGCTGCGCCGGATGCACGAACATGCCCTTGATCTTCGTCGTCTGGTCGGCACGGCCCATCCAGCCCTTGATGCGCATGTTGGTGCGGCCGCACGGGCTCGTCCCCGCCAGCACCGCCGACAGATCGCCGGTGGCGAAACGGATCAGAGGATGGACCGGGTTGAAACTGGTCACCACCACCTCTCCCACCTCGCCCTCCGGGACCGGCTCGCCGGTCCCCGGCCGCACGATCTCGACGATGACGCCTTCATCGACGATCATCCCTTCCAGCGCCGGGCTCTCGTAAGCGATCAGGCCGAGATCGGCGGTTCCGTAATTCTGCAGAACCAGCAGGCCGTGGCCGGATAGTTCCTTGCGCAGCGAAGGCGGCAACGCCTCGCCACCGACCACGGCGCGTTCCAGGCTCCGCGCCCTGAGCTTCATCTCCTTCGCCTTGTCGAGCAGGATCTTGAGAAACGAAGGTGTACCGCCATAAGCACGCGGTTGGAGTTGGGCCATGGCCTGGACCTGCAGTTCCGTGTTGCCGACGCCGCCCGGGAAAACAGGACAGCCGATGGCCCGCGCGCCGCTTTCCACCATCATGCCGGCCGGCGTCAGATGGTAGGAGAAAGTGTTGTGCACCAGCATTCCCGGCCTGATCCCGGCTGCCCACATCGATCGGGCAAAGCGCCAGTAGTCGCGCATCGCTCCGTCCGGCTCGTAGAGCGGCCCCGGCGACTGATAGACATGGGCCATCAGCGACAGATCAAGCGCGGCCAGGCCGCCGAAGGGCGGGGTGGCAGCCTGCAAAGCCTTGAGTTCCGACTTGCGCGTGACCGGCAAGGCCGCCAGCGCTTCGCGGCTGTCGATTGCGGCCGGGTCGACGCGGCGGAGAAGCCGCGCATAGTGTTTCGTGTTGCTGCGCGCGTTGGCGATCTGCCGGGCCAGCGCCTTCATCTGCTCCCGGTGGCGCAGCTCCGGATCACGCGTCTCCAGCCGGTCGTAATGTTCGTCCCGCTTCGCCCGCGCCGGTGCGCGCTTCGCTTTCGCCTTGCCGGCGCCCTTGGTCCGTGCCGCCACCTTTTACCACCCCATCACGCAAGCCAGCGCTTGCGCCGCCGATAGTGTTTTACGTCGCGGAAGCTGGTCCGCCCGCTCGCCCCGAGGCCGAGATAGAATTCCTTCACGTCGGCATTCTCGCGCAGCTTCTCCGCCTCGCCGTCCATGACAATGCGGCCGTTTTCGAGAATGTAGCCATACTGCGCATAGCGCAACGCCATGTTGGTGTTCTGTTCGGCGATGAGAAAGCTCACCCCGGCCTCGCGGTTGAGGCGGGCGACGATCTCGAAAATCTCCTCGACGAGCTGCGGCGCCAGACCCATCGAAGGCTCATCGAGCAGGATCATGCGCGGCCGCGACATCAGCGCGCGGCCGATCGCCGTCATCTGCTGCTCGCCGCCCGAAGTGTAGCCGGCGAGCGAGCGCCGCCGCTCGCGCAGGCGCGGGAAATAGTCGTAGACACGCTCCAAGTCGGGCGCGATCTTGCCGCGATCCTTGCGGGTATAGGCGCCGGTCAGCAGGTTCTCCTCGACGGTCAGGTGGGCAAAACAGTGCCGCCCTTCCATCACCTGGATCAGGCCCCGCCGCACCAGTTCGTTGGGCGACAGACCCTGCACCTCGACCCCGTCGAAGACGATCGAACCCTTGGTGACCAGTCCGCGCTCCGCATGCAGGAGGTTGGAGATCGCCTTGAGCGTCGTCGTCTTGCCGGCCCCGTTGGCGCCAAGCAATGCCACCACACCACCGTTGGGCACCTGGAAGGAGACGCCCTTCAGCACCAGGATGACATGGTCGTAGACGACCTCGATATTGTTGACGGCGAGCGCCGTCTCGGCCGTTCCCGCCGCCGCCCCATGGGCCGCTTCAGCCAGCGCCGACATCCGTGCAACCTCCCGAAAATACCCCGCCCCGCGGGGCCGCCCGACAGGCGGCCGCCACGGGGCGGGTCATGCACCACCCGTCAGCGGTCACGAGCGCTTGTCGCAAGCCTCGGTGCGCTTGGGCCAGCCGGTATTCTTCTCCACATAATCCTTGGCCGCCGCCTCGAGCAGGGGTCGCACCTGCTCCTTCATCGGCGTGATCCAGTCCGAGACCTTGACCCACTTCTGGCCGTCCCACTGCTGCATGTAGGCCGCATGATGGCCGTTGTGGTCGGTGCAGCTCACGTTGGTGATCGGCGCGGCGAAACCGGGCAGTCCGATCTCCTTCCAGCGGGCCTCGGTGATGGTCAGGCTTTCCAGGCCGCGCCGCACGTCCTCGCCGGTCACCAACTTCTTGCCGGTAATCTGCTGGGCGGTGCGGATGGCTTCCGCGATCAGGACCGAGTTATAGACGCCGCGGTTGTAGAGATTTTCGCCAACCTTGTCGCGCGGCGTCTGGCTGTTCTTGCCGATGACATGCTTGACGATGTCCTGGATCGCCGGGTAGTCGGCGCCGACGCCGTGGAAGTTGAGCGTCAGATAGCCCTTGGCACCCTCGCCCGCGGGACGCGCATCGTCCTCGCCGCCGGACCACCACACGCCAAGGAAGCGGTCCATGGGGAAATTGGTGCGCGCGGCTTCGCGGACCGCGGTCGGGTTCATGGCGCCCCAGCCCCACATGATCATGTAGTTCGGGCGGTCGCGGCGCACGCTCAGCCATTGCGCCGACTGGTTCTGCATTTCGGCCGCCGGCACCGGATAGAGCTTGGTGTCGAAGCCATAAGTCTTGGCGAACTGCTCGAGCAGGGGAATCGGCTCGCGGCCATAGCCGCCATCGAAGAAGATATAGCCGATCGTCTTGCCCTTGAGCTTGTCGAAGCCGCCTTCCTTGCCGGCGATGTATTTCATGATCATCGACAGCCCGTCCCAGTAGGTGGCGGGCGGATTGAAGACCCACGGGAAGCGCTCGCCATCGGCCGAGGCCGAGAGGCCGTAGGCCATGGAAAGGACCGGGATCTTGTCGACCGCCGCCTTGGGGATGAGCTGGAGCGTGATGCCGGTCGAGTAGGGGTTGGTGACGACAGGCTTCTTGCTCTTGGTCGACTCGTAGCACTCGACGCCCTTCTTGGTGTCGTAGCCGGTCTCGCATTCCTCGACGATCAGCCTGACGCCGCCGATACCGCCGTCGCGCGCGTTCAGCATGTTGAGATAGTCGGACATGCCATTGGCGATCGGAATGCCCGAACCAGCGAAGGGCCCGGTCCGGTAGGAGAAGAGCGGCACATAGATGCCATCCTGGGCCAGCGCCGCCGGCGCCAGCGCGGGCGTGCCGGCCATCGCGCCGAGCATCGCACCAATCAACAGACCTTTCAGACGCATCGGTTCCTCCTTGGATTTCCCATCTGCCCGGTTGCCCCCGGGGTTCTTCGCTTGCCCCGGCCCCGGCCGGGGAAGAGACTGCCTTCCAGTGTGCCCCCTCAGTAAGGAAAAGGCCACACCCTGAGTTTCTGTTTGGCGATCTGCCAGAGCCGGGCCAGGCCATGCGGCTCGACGATCAGGAAGAAGATGATCAGCACGCCGACCACGAGGAAGCTCAGATGCTCTACCGTCGCCGAATGCAGCGGCAGGCCGAGTTCCGCCGGCACGTAGCGCAGCAGGATCGGCAGGCCGAAGATCAACGCCGCGCCGAAATAGGCGCCAAGCAGGCTGCCAAGGCCGCCAATGATGATCATGAACAGGACGAAGAAGCTCTGGTTGATGTTGAAGGTGTCCGCTTCCGCGCCGCCATACCAGAGGAAGACCAGCATGGCGCCCGCGACACCGCAATAGAAGGAGGACACCGCGAAGGCGAGCAGCTTGGTCGGCAGCAGGCGGATGCCCATCAGTTCCGCCGCGATGTCCTGGTCGCGCACCGCCATCCACATCCGCCCGATGCGGCCATGGACGATGTTGGAGGCAAGCCACGTCATGACCACGACGATGACCAGCACCACCATGTAGCGGGTGAGCGGCGTCGAGTTCGGCCCGGTCAGGATGATCTCCCCGAGCTGGCGCTGCGGCACTTCGATGGCGTTCGAGACATTGTAATTGACCAGCCAGGGAATGCGCACGAAGCACCATTGCAGGAAGAACTGCGCCGCCAGGGTCGCGATGGCCAGGTAGAATCCCTTGATGCGGAGCGAGGGCAGGCCGAACAGGATGCCGATGGCCGCCGCCACGAAGCCCGAAGCGATGATCCAGACCAGGATGTTCACCTCGGGAAAGACCGAGGTCAGCTTGTAGCAGGCATAGGCGCCGACGCCCATGAAGGCACCGGTGCCGAGGGAAAGCAGGCCGGTATAGCCGGTGAGCAGGTTCAGCCCGATGGCCGCCAGCGAATATATCAGGAACGGAATCATCACCGCCTGCAGCAGGAAGGTGCTGCCAAGGAACGGGATCGCCACGAAGGCGACCAGCAGGATGATGGCGATCCCATAGCGGTCCTGGCGGATCGGGAAGACCGCCTGGTCGGCGACGTAACTGGTCTTGTACTGCCCCGCCTCGCGATAGAACATCGCCTACACCCGCTCGATGATTTTTTCGCCGAACAGGCCCTGCGGCCGGAACAGCAGGAAGACCAGGGCGATGAAATAGGCGAGCCAGCTCTCGATGCCGCCGCCAAGCAGCGGGCCCCAGTAGAACTCGCCGAGTTTCTCGCCGACGCCGATGATCAATCCGCCCACGATGGCGCCGGGAATCGAGGTGAAACCGCCCAGGATCAGCACCGGCAGCGCGCGCAGCGCGATGATCTGCAGGGCAAAGGAGACGTCCGAGCGCGCCGCCCACATGATTCCGGTCACCAGCGCGACGAGGCCGGAGGCGAACCAGACGATGACCCAGATCTGTTCGAGCGAAATGCCGACCGAGAGCGCCGCCTTGTGGCTGTCGGCGACCGCGCGCAGGGCACGCCCGATGCGCGTCTTCGAGAAGAACACGGCGAGGCCCGCCACCATCAGCGAGGCGATGATCGCCGCCGCCAGGTCGATATGCTGGAACGAGACGAAGCCGCCGAAAACCTCCCAGTCGGTGGAGCCGCGTGGCAGGAACAGCTCCCCCGTGATCATGACCTTGGGCTCGCCGCCGAAAATCAGCTCGCCGACGCCGATCAGCACATAGGTCAGGCCGAAGGTGGCCATGAAGAGGATGATGTCCGGCTGGTTGACCAGCGGCCGGAGCACCAGTCGCTCGATGCCGACCGCGAGCACGAACATGACGCCGACGGTCAGGCCCAGCGCGGCGAAAGCCGCCACATGCTCGTTGACGTTACCGAGACCGGAGATCACCCCGAACAGGCCGACCAGGGTCAGCCCGGCGAAGACGACCATGATGCCCTGGGCGAAATTGAACACGCCCGACGCCTTGAAGATCAGCACGAAGCCGAGGGCGATCAGCGCATAGAGAACGCCGCCGACCAGCCCTTCCCAAAGGGTCTGCAGCAGAAGATCGGGCGCGGCGCCCATCTGCACGAAGGGATCGAGGAAGATCTTGTAGAGGAGGTCCATCGTCACCTGCTCAATGCTGCACGCCGAGATAGGCGTCGATCACCGCCTGGTTGCTGCGGACCTCCTCCGGCTGCCCCTCGCCGATCTTGCGGCCGTAATCGAGGACGACGACGCGGTCCGATATGTCCATCACCACGCCCATGTCGTGCTCGATCATGCAGATGGTGGTGCCGAACTCGTCGTTCACGTCGAGAATGAAGCGGCACATGTCGCGCTTCTCCTCGAGATTCATGCCCGCCATCGGCTCGTCGAGCAGCAGCAGCTCCGGCTCCGCCGCCAGCGCGCGGCCCAGTTCGACGCGCTTCTGGAGACCATAGGGCAGGCGTCCGACCGGCACCTTGCGGATCGATTCGATCTCGAGGAAGTCGATGATCCTCTCGCAGAATTCCCGGTGCTCCAGCTCCTCCTTGAGAGCCGGGCCGAAGCGGATCGCCTGGGCGAGCAGGCCCGCGCGCATCTTCAGGCTGCGGCCGGTCATGATATTGTCCAGCGTGCTCATGCCCCGGAACAGCGCGATGTTCTGGAACGTGCGGGCGATGCCCTGGCTCGCCACCTCATGCGGGCGCATTTGCCGGCGCGTCCTTCCCTTGTAGGTGATCGAACCACCCTGCGGATGATAGAAGCCGTTGATGCAGTTGAGCATCGAGGACTTGCCGGCACCGTTCGGACCGATGATGGAAAAGACCTCGTGGCGGCGGATCTCGAAGCTGATGTCGCTCAGCGCCCGCACGCCGCCGAAGGACAGGCTGATATTCTCCACCTTGAGCAGGACCTCGCCGGGCGGACGCCGCTTCGCCGACATGGTCCTAGCCCGCCTTGCGCATGGTCTCGAAGACCTTCGCATCCTCGATGCGCAGGTCGGCGCGGATGAGCCCGGTGCGACCGTCCTCGAAGCTCACCCTGGCCTCGATCTCGACGCTCCGCGAACCGTCATAGAGCGCATCGATCAGCTTGGCGTAGCGTTCGGCGATCGTGCCGCGCCGCACCTTGCGGGTGCGCGTCAGCTCGCCGTCATCGGCATCGAGCTCCTTGTGCAGGATGAGGAAGCGGCGCACCTGGGAGCCCGCCAGAGCGGGATCCGCCGCCAGGTCAGCATTGACCTGTTCGATATTGCCGCGGATGAGTTCGTAGACCTCCGGCTTCCCGGCAAGGTCGGTGTAGCTTGCATAGGCGAGATTGCGCCGCTCCGCCCAATTGCCGACCGCGTTGAGGTCGATATTGATGAAGCAGGCGACGAAATCGCGGCCATGGCCGAATGCCACCGCCTCGCTGATATAGGGAAAGAATTTGAGCTTGTTCTCGATGTACTTCGGCGCGAACAGCGAGCCGCCGTTCAGCCGCCCCACATCCTTCGCCCGGTCGATGATCTTGAGATGGCCGTCCTTGGTGAAGATGCCGGCATCGCCGGTATGCACCCAGCCATCCTCGGTCTTGGTGCTGCGCGTCGCCTCGTCGTTCTTGTAGTAGCCGACAAAAACGCCGGGGCTGCGATAGATGACCTCGCCGGCTTCGGTGATCCTGATCTCGACGCCGGGCGCCGGCGGCCCGACCGTGTCCGCCTTCACGTCGTCGTTGGTCTGCAGGCAGATGTAGACGGTGGATTCCGTCTGCCCGTAGAGCTGCTTCAGGTTGACGCCGAGGGAGCGGAAGAAGTCGAAGATATCCGGTCCGATCGCCTCGCCCGCGGTATAGGCGACGCGGATGCGGCTGAAGCCGAGCGTGTTCTTGAGCGGGCCATAGATCAGCAACTCGCCCAGCCAGTATAGCAGCCGGTCGGCCGGCGGGACGGGGCGCCCCTCCAGGATGGCGAGACCGGCGCGGCGCGCAACGTTCAGGAAGTAGTTGAAGAGCCGCCGCTTGATCCAGCCGGCATCCTCCATGCGGATCATCACCTGGGTCAGGATCGTCTCGAAGATGCGCGGCGGCGCAAAGAAGTAGGTCGGACCGAGCTCCTTGAGGTCGGTCATCACCGTGTCGGAACTTTCGGGGCAATTGACCACGAATCCGGTGACGAATGCCTGCCCATAGGAAAAATAGTGGTCGCCGACCCAGGCCATGGGCAGGTAGGCGAGAATCTCGTCCTTGTCGCTCAGGCCGTCGAAGGCAGCGGAGAGGCGCGCGCTCCGGATCAGGTTGTCATGGGAGAGCATGACGCCCTTCGGGTTGCCGGTCGTGCCCGAGGTGTAGCAGAAGACCGCGATGTCGCTGCCCCGGCCGGCGGCCGCCTCCGTTTCCACATGGCCCGGATGGTTGGCGAGGAACGCCCGCCCTTCCTCCTTGAGCCGTTCCAGCGAGAGGAGGAAGGGTTGCTCGTAATGGCGCAGCCCGCGCGGATCGGAATAGAAGATGCGCTCGAGCTTCGGCAGCCGGTCCATGATGGCGAGCAGCTTGTCCACCTGCTCCTGGTTCTCGACCACGGCGAAGCGGGCATCGGCATGGTCGAGCACGAAGGCCATCTCGGAGGCGATGGCGTCCTGGTAGACCGGCACCGCGATGCCGCCGAGCGACTGGACGGCGGCGAAGGTCCAGTAAAGCTGCGGCCGGTTGTCGCCGACGATCGCCAGCTTGTCGCCGCGCTGCAAGCCGAAAACGGCCAGCCCCGCCGCCATCTCGGTCACCTCTGCCTGCACCTGCCGCCAGGTCCAGCTCTGCCAGATGCCGAATGCCTTCTCGCGGATCGCCGTCCTGTCGCCGCGCAGGCGCACATGTTCGGCCAGAAGCTTAGGGAAAGTATCGCCCGCCACCTGACCGGGCGGAATCTCGCCCCCGCCCGCGAGGGCATGCTGGGGGGTGCCCGGCTGGGCGTGTTCCTGGGTCGCGGCCTCCGCCACTTTGCCTCCCTCCCTTCGCGCCCGTCTTTGACTTGCGGGTCTTCGCCTCGGGGTTCCCTGTTGCCGGCACGCCGGCATGAATTAAATGGCTGCAATCGCTGGAAAACGCAACCGGATTTCCACCGGACGGAAAGCCGGCTCAGAACTTGCCATACTTGAGATAGGCCTGCTCCGGGTCCATGCCGGCGAGGATCGCCTTGCGCATCTCGCCCTCCGTCGCCAGCACCCGCTCGGTCTCGCCGATCACCAGACCGGCTATATCGCCGGGCACCAGCACGACCCCGTCCCGGTCGCCGACGATATAATCCCCGGACTGGATCGTGACGCTGCCGATGGTGACCGGCTTGCCGAAGGCTTCCTCGTCCGGCATCCAGCGTTCGACGATATCGGCCGGTGTCGCATGGCTGCAACAGACGGGGAAACCCATTTGCAGGACCAGTTCGGTATCCCGGCAGGCGCCATCCACCACATAGCCTCGCGTCCCCTTGACCATCAGCGCCTGGGCGGAGAGTTCGCCCATCAAGGCGATGTCCTGCGTATTGGGCTGGCAGACGATCACCTTGCCGCCTGGCACCCGGGAGAGCAGCCGTGCCCAGCGCAGCAGCGTCTCATGCCGGGAAATGGTCTGGTCCACATGCCCCGAGACGGTATAGACCTCGCCGGCAAGCCGCCGCCCCGGGTCGAGCGGCTTGATGCGCCAGGGCAGCACGACGTTCGCGTGTCCCATCGAGCGCAGCACGTCATGCACCGCGCTGGCGTGACAGCGCGCCAGCCGTTCGGCCAGCGGATCCTTCCGCCCCTGCCCCTTCGCGCCCCGCGCCCTGGCCATGCCGATACCCCTCGTTCGGCGGTTGGGTCCGCCCTGCATCAAATCTCGTCGAACTTGCCATGCCGGCCGCGGCCGGCGGCGAAGCGGGCGGCGCCGGCGATCGCCTCCGCCGCGATCACGCGGTGACCCTTGGCCGCCTCGTTGACCAGGGCCGCCGCCACGTCCAGATCCCATTGCCGATAGGCCGAAAGGCGGTCCGTCCGCATGCAGAGCTGCGGAAAACGGGCGATCTCGGCTGCCAGCGCTTCTGCCGCCGCGCGGCTTTCGCCCGGCCCGACCAGCCGGTTGGCGAGGCCGATGGCAAAAGCCTCGCGCGCATCGACCGGGCGGCCGGTCAGGATCATGTCGAGCGCCCGGCTCATGCCGATCAGGCGCGGCAGGCGCACCGTGCCGCCATCGATCAGCGGCACCCCCCAGCGCCGGCAATAGACGCCGAAAACCGCGTTCTCCTCCGCCACCCGGAGGTCGCACCAGAGGGCGAGTTCGAGGCCGCCCGCCACCGCGGGCCCGGCAATGGCCGCGATCACCGGCTTGGCCGGCTCGCTGCGCGTCGGCCCCATCGGCCCTGGCCCGGCCGGCTCGAGCGGGTTGCGGCGCTCGCCACTGGCCACCGCCTTGAGGTCGGCCCCGGCGCAGAAGGCGCCGCCCTCGCCCCAGAGCACGGCAACCC
>JAHCJR010000045.1 GCA_026126165.1 Alphaproteobacteria bacterium | reverse complement strand
TCGACCATGCGGACGGCCTGGACAACTGGCTGCTCAAGACCCGCGACGATCGCCTTTCCCCGGATGCCCAGCGGCTGAAGCGCCAGATCCGCAAGGCGCGCGCGGCGAAGGCCGCGAGCGCCTGAGTAACTGCCCGATCCGGCGGTCCTGTCCGTCCGGACCATGCCGGCCATGACCCGTCACGCAATTCAGGATCTCGCCGTCCCCGTGCTGGCGATGACGGTGATCGTCGTCGCCTCCAACATCCTGGTCCAGCATCCGGTCAATGACTGGCTGACCTGGGGGGCGCTCAGCTATCCGGTATCCTTCCTCGTCACCGACCTGACCAATCGCCGCTTCGGGCCGGCACTGGCGCGCCGCGTGGTCTATGTCGGCTTCGTGCTGGCGGTCCTGCTTTCCGTCCATTTCGCCGGCTGGCGCATCGCCCTGGCCTCGGGCAGCGCCTTCCTCGCCGCGCAGCTTCTCGATATCGGCGTTTTCCACCGCCTGCGCCAGGGCGCGTGGTGGCGCGCGCCGCTGGTCTCCTCGAGCGCGGCCTCGGCGCTCGATACGGCGCTGTTCTTCTCGCTCGCCTTTGCCGGCACAGGAGTTCCCTGGGTGACGCTCGGGCTTGGCGATTTCGCGGTGAAGATGGGGCTGGCGCTGCTCATGCTCGTGCCATTCCGCGCGCTGATGCTCGTGGTCCGCGCCCGGCCGGCCTGAGGTTCGCGCGCTTCATTCCGGCGCCAGCCGGAACTGCATGAACAGCGTGCGCTGCAGCGGATTGCGGTTGTCGTCCGACATCAGATAGACCAGCGCGCCGCCGCCCGGCGCGGCGCGCACCGCCACCGCCTCGAAATTGTCGACATTGAAGCCCGGCCCCAGTTCGGCCAGCCGCTCCGGCTCGATGCGCGCGCCCGCGGCGATGTCTCCGGCGCGGATGACGGAGAGGCGGGCGCGCACGCCGGTGAGGATCTGGAATCGGCGCTCGAGCAAAAGCACCTCACCCGAGGGCAGCGTTGCGAGGCCGGTGGGGCGATAGGCATCATGCTGCGCCACGCCAAGCCGGCTCCATGCGCCGGCGCGGCGCAGCCAGCCCATGCTGTCGCCATTGTCGTCGGCGACGCCCTCCGACAGCAGGAAGAGATCGCCGTTGGCGAGCATTGTCATGGCCTCTATGCCGCGATTGGCGGGTAGCCTCGCAATCTCGGGCGGCAGGCGGACTGGCGCCGGGCGTGCCATCGGATCGAGATATCGCCAGACCCGGTGCTGGCCTTCGAAGCCGACCAGGAATCCGCCCCGCGGATCGACGGCGATCGATTCCGCGTCCGCCATGCTCTTGCCTTCGAGCGGCCTGCCATCGCGGCCGAGCAGCGGCACCATGGCGGCGCCGGCGAAGCCCGCGAGACGCCCGGTCGTGTCGTGGCGCAGTTCGGCGAGGAGCCAGTGCCCGAAGTCGCTCACCGCCGTCAGGCGCGAGCCGTCCGCCGAAAGTTCCATGGCGGAAAGGCCGCTGAGCCGCTCATCCGGCGAGGTGAGGACGAAGCCGGCCAGATATTCGAGCCGCCCGGCCCGTGTCTCGGATGGCCGCTCCGGCGCCAGCGGAATCGGTTCGGCGCGGAGGATAAAACCCTCCGCTCCGCCAACGGCGGCCTGGCCGCAGGCGACGAGGAGCAGCGAGGCGAGGAGGGCGAACCGCCTGACCGGGCGCAAGCGGGGCAATGCCGCCACCGGCCGCCCGCTCAGCCTGCCCGTCGCAGTGTCCGGCCGGCGAACCCGCCCCGGCCCTCGGCAGCAGGCTTCTCGTCGAAGAGTTCGGCCAGCTTCTCCATCATCACGCCGCCAAGCTGTTCGGCATCGACGATGGTGACGGCGCGGCGATAGTAGCGCGTGACGTCGTGGCCGATGCCGATGGCGATCAGCTCGACGGGGGAGCGGTTCTCGATCTTCTCGATGACCTGCCGCAGATGGCGGTCGAGATAGTTGCCGGGATTGACCGAAAGGGTGGAATCGTCCACCGGCGCGCCGTCCGAAATGACCATGAGGATGCGCCGCTGCTCGGTGCGGGCGAGCAGGCGCGTATGCGCCCATTGCAACGCCTCGCCGTCGATATTCTCCTTGAGCAGCCCCTCGCGCAGCATCAGGCCGAGATTCTTCCGCGCCCGCCGCCAGGGCGTGTCGGCGCCCTTGTAGACGATATGGCGCAGATCGTTGAGCCGGCCGGCATTGGCGGGCTTGCCGTCGGCCAGCCACTTCTCGCGGCTCTGCCCGCCCTTCCAGGCGCGCGTCGTGAAGCCCAGGATCTCCACCTTGACCGAGCAGCGCTCGAGCGTGCGGGCCAGAATGTCGGCGCACATGGCCGCCACCGAAATCGGCCGCCCGCGCATGGAGCCGGAATTGTCGATCAGCAGGGTCACCACCGTGTCGCGGAAATCGGTCTCGCGCTCGCGCTTGTAGGATAGCGGCAGGACCGGGTTCACCACGACGCGGGCCAGGCGCGCGGCATCCAGCATGCCTTCTTCGAGATCGAACTCCCAGGAGCGGTTCTGCTTGGCGAGCAGGCGGCGTTGCAGGCGGTTGGCGAGGCGGCCGATCACGCTCTGGAGGTGATGAAGCTGCTGGTCGAGATGGGCACGCAGGCGCGTCAGTTCCTCGCCATCGCAGAGGTCCACCGCCTCGACCACTTCGTCGAACTGGTGCGTGTAGGCGTGATAAAGCGCCTCGTTCAGATCGTTGGCGAGGTTCGGATGCTGCGGCCGCTTGCCCTTGCCGGCTTCCTCGCCGGAGCCTGACACCTGCTTCTCCCCGCCGAGCCCGGCTTCGGCCTCGGCCGATTCCTCGCCGACACCCTCCTCCGATTCCGCCTGCGAGGCACCGTCCGCCTCCTGTGCCTCGCCATCCTGCGACTGGCCCTCGCCCTGGCCCTCGGGCTGGCTCTGCGGGCTGTCGCCCTCGCCATTCTCCTCGTCGTCGGAAAGCTCGCCGCTCTCGTCGTCGGCCAGTTCGAGATCGACGATCAGCTTGCGGGCGGCACGCGCAAACTCCGTCTGGCTGTCGACGCAATGTGACAGCCGCGTCAGGTCACCACTGCCCTTTTCCTCGATGAAGTCGCGCCACAGATCGACCATGCGCCGGGCCGATTCCGGGATCGGGGCGCCGGTCAGTTTCTCGCGCAGGATGAGGCCGACGACATCGGCGAGAGGGGCTTCCGAGCGGTCGCGCACGCGGGCATAGCCGCGCGCCCGGCAGCGCTCGTCGAGCGCCGCCGAGAGGTTCTGCGCGACGCCGGCCATGCGGTTGGCGCCGATCGCCTCGACCCGCGCCTGCTCCGCCGCCTCGAAGACGGCGCGCGCGGTGCCGCCGACCGGCTGCAGGCGGGAATGCAGTTTCTCGTCGTGATGGCGCAGCCGCAGCGCCATGGAATCGCCGATGCCGCGGATCTGCGCCACTTCCTCCGTGGGAAGGTCGCGGCCGGGCACCGGCATGCGGGCGCGATTGCCGCGCACGCCCGGAGATTCCGGACCGAAGCTCACCTGCAGCTCGCGATCGTCGGAGAGCGCGCGCATGGCGCCGGCAAGTGCGCGCTTGAAGATGTCCGCGGGACCTTCCTGGCGATTGCTCACGGATGCCGCCTCGCGCCCTTCAGTTCATGCGGATGCTGGCCGCCGATTCCGGCAGTTCCTGGCCGAAGCAGCGCTGATAATATTCGGCGACCGTCGCCCGCTCGATCTCGTCGCACTTGTTGAGGAAGGTGACGCGGAAGGCGAAGCCCACATCGCCGAATATCTCGGCGTTCTGCGCCCAGGTGATTACCGTGCGCGGGCTCATCACCGTCGATATGTCGCCGGCCATGAAGCCCGAACGCGTCAGGTCCGCGACCGAGACCATCTGCGAGACCGTCTTGCGGCCCTTCTCCGTATCCCATGCGGGCGCCTTGGCGAGGGCGATCTCCACTTCGGCGTCGTGCGGCAGGTAGTTCAGCGTGGTGACGATGTTCCAGCGATCCATCTGGCCCTGGTTGATCTGCTGCGTGCCGTGATAGAGCCCGGTCGTGTCGCCGAGGCCGATCGTGTTGGTGGTCGCGAACAGCCGGAAGCCCTTGTGCGGCCGGATCACCCGGTTCTGGTCGAGCAGGGTGAGCTTGCCCTCCACCTCCAGCACCCGCTGGATCACGAACATCACGTCCGGCCGGCCGGCATCGTATTCGTCGAAGACGATGGCGGTCGGGTTCTGCAGCGCCCAGGGCAGGATGCCCTCGCGGAACTCCGTGACCTGCTTGCCGTCGCGCAGCACGATGGCATCGCGGCCGACCAGGTCGATGCGGCTGATGTGGCTGTCGAGATTGATGCGGATGCAGGGCCAGTTGAGACGCGCCGCCACCTGCTCGATATGGGTCGATTTGCCGGTGCCGTGATAGCCCTGCACCATGACGCGACGGTTGTAGGCGAAGCCGGCCAGGATGGCGAGGGTCGTCTCGTGGTCGAAGCGGTAGGCGGTGTCCACGTCGGGGACGAATTCGGAACCCTGGCTGAAGGCCGGGACCTGCATGTCGGTGTCGATGCCGAAGACCTGCCGCACCGACAGCTTGATATCCGGCATGTCGATGGGGAAGGCCTTGGGCTGGGTGGTATCTATCGAGGTCATGAAACGGACTTTCTGCTTTCTCTGATCGTATTGTTCTAGAACGAACAAATCCTGAGTTTACCTATAGCCGCAACTCATCAGGTACGTATAGGCCTGATTGATTTTCTTCAGTCTCTCTTCGGCTCTCCTGTCGCCACCGTTGGTGTCCGGGTGCAGCTTCTTGACCAGTTCCTTGTAGCGGCGCTTGATTTCGCCCCGCGTCGGCCGCGGCGCCAGATCCAGGGTGGCCAGGGCGCGCCGCTCCTCAGGGTCGGCGGGCGGCGGCGGCTCCGCTCTTGCGGAATGTTGTCCTAGTCCCGCCTCGCCCACCAGGTCGAACGGATCGATCCAGGCGGCGGCGGCAAAATCACGGGCGCTGCCCGGGCGCACGCCCAGCCGCCAGGTTGGCCGGTGCCAGGTCGGATTGTTCTTCTGATACTGCTCGATCTCGGCCTGGTTCATGCCGGCGAAGAAGTTCCAGGCGGCATTGTACTGGCGCACATGGTCGAGACAAAACCAGAAATGACCGGTGCGCGGATCCCGGGACCGCGGAGCGCGGAATTCGCCTGACCCGACGCAGCCCTCATGGTCGCAGGCACGCGGCTTGAACTCCCCGTGCTCCGCCTCGGCCTCGCGGGACATGCTTGCTCGTGCTCTCGGCATTGCGAAAGTATGGAGCCTCGCGCTGCCCCGGGCAAGCCGTCGGGCCATGCGCGAAGGCGCAGGCTGCCCCGCCGCTTCGGCGGAGCGCGGCTCCAAGGTCGCAAACCAGTCGGCCGTCCGGCGAGGAATGCTCTTTCCGAGGCAGGAAGAGTTGCCTTTCGGTGGCATGCTTGCCATTATTGCGCAGGCTTCACGTAGATAAGAACAATTCCGCTCCAATGGCTGCATTATTGATCGGCCGGCGGAGATCGGCGCAGGTACGGGGGTGAGTGCGCGCATGGCGAAAGTTGCCTGCGACGGGTTCGTCCGGTATTGGCCGGGTCCGAGGCCTGGGGGGCGCCGGAGTTCTCCTGCCGGGGGGTGCCGTTGAATCCCGGTGTCGATCCCGAGACCCTGCTCAGTGTGCGTGGCATCTCGGTGCGCTTTGGCGGCATCGTCGCGCTCGACAGTGTGTCCTTCGACGTGCCGCGCGGCCGGATTTGCGGCCTGATCGGGCCGAACGGTGCCGGCAAGACGACGCTCTTCAACTGTCTAAGCCGCCTTTACGACTACCAGGAAGGCGACATCCTGTTCGAGGGACGCTCGATCACCCGGGTGCCGGTGCACGAGATCGCCGGCCTCGGGATGGGCCGCACGTTCCAGAACCTGGCGCTGTTCCGGACCATGTCGGTGACGCGGAACATCATGCTTGGCACGCATTGCCGCACGCGAGGCGGTTTTCTTGCCAACGCGCTGCGCCTGCCGCTGGTGCGGGCGGAGGAGGAAAGGGCCGGGCGGCGGGCCGGCGAGCTGATCGAATATCTGCGCCTCGGCGCCGTGCGCGACACGCCGGTGGGCGAGCTGCCCTTCGGCACGCAGAAGCGCGTCGAGCTGGCGCGCGCCCTCGCCGCCGAACCCAAGCTCCTGCTGCTCGATGAACCGGCGGCGGGCCTCAATCACGAGGAGCTCGGCGATCTCGGCACGCTGATCCGCGACATCTGCGACCGCTTCGCCATCACCGTGCTGCTGGTCGAGCACCATATGAGCCTGGTGATGAGCGTTTCGGACCGTATCGTTGCGCTGAATTTCGGCCGCAAGATCGCGGACGGCACGCCTGCCGAGGTGCAGAACGATCCGGAAGTGATCCGGGCCTATCTGGGAACGGGCGAGTGATGGGCGCGATCCTTCAGGCAAGCAACCTCGATGCCTTCTACGGACCGACGCAGGTCCTGTTCGGTGTCGGCTTCGAGTTGCGCGAGGGCGGCATCACCACCATTCTCGGTGCCAATGGCGCGGGCAAGACGACGACCCTGCGGGCGGTCTGCGGCATGGTCAGGACCGCGGGCGAGGTCCGGCTCAAGGGCGAGCGGATCGACGGCAAGGCGACCGAAGACATCGTGCGCAAGGGCATCGCCCATGTGCCGGACGGGCGCGGCACTTTCACCGCGCTCACCGTCGAAGAGAACCTGCGCCTTGGCGGCTATGTCCGCAAGGACCGGGACGGCGTCGCCGCCGATATCGAGCGGCTGTACGAACGCTTCCCGCGCCTGAAGGAAAGAAGGCGCCAGCAGGCAGGCACGCTCTCCGGCGGCGAGCAGCAGATGCTGGCGATCTCGCGCGCCCTGATGCTGCGGCCGCGCCTGCTGCTGCTCGACGAACCTTCGTTTGGGCTGGCGCCGCTGATCGTCAAGGAGATCTTCGAGATCATGCGCACCATCAATCGCGAGGATGGCGTGAGCATGTTGCTGGTGGAGCAGAATGCCTCGCTTGCCCTCGATCTTGCCGACCACGCCTACCTGCTCGAGACCGGCAAGGTGGTGATCGCTGGCAGCGCCGACGCGATCAAGAACGACGAGCAGGTGCGTCGTTCCTATCTCGGCTACTGACGGAGGCGCGAATGGAAGCCTTCCTGCACCAGGTCTTTTCCGGTCTCGCCACGGGCGGCATCTATGCCTCGATGGCGCTTGCCCTGGTGATGATCTATCAATCTACCCATCACATCAATTTCTCCCAGGGCGAGATGGCGACCTTCTGCACCTTCATCGCCTGGGCGCTCATCGAGACGGGCTTTCCCTATTGGGTGGCCTTCTTCGCCACAGTGGCCATCGGCCTGGTTGGCGGCATGGCGATCCAGCGCATCTTGCTGCGCCCGGTGGAGAATGCGCCGATCCTGACCAACGTCATCGTCTTCATCGGCCTGCTGGTCATCTTCAACTCGACCGCCGGATGGATCTTCGACCATACGATCAAGGCGTTCCCCAGCCCCTTCCCGCGCGGCACCTTCTTCGACACGCAGTATTTCTCCAGTCACGAGATCGGTTCGATCATGGTGACGCTGCTGGTGCTGGTCGCGCTCTATGTTTTCTTCCGCTTCACCCCGCTCGGGCTTGCCATGCGCGCGGCGGCGCAGAACCCGGTGTCCTCGCGGCTGGTCGGCATCCGTGTTTCCTGGATGCTGGCGCTGGGCTGGGGACTGGCGGCGGCCATCGGCGCCATCGCCGGGATGATGGTGGCGCCGATCGTCTATCTCGACCCGAACATGATGGCCGGCATCCTGCTCTATGGCTTCGCCGGCGCCCTGCTCGGCGGCATCGACAACCCGTGGGGCGCGGTGTTCGGCGGCTTCGTCGTCGGCGTGCTGGAGAACGTGCTCGGCGCCTATGTGATCGGCACGGAGCTCAAGCTCACCGTGGCGCTGGTGCTGATCGTCGGCGTGCTCACCCTGAAACCGACCGGCCTGTTCGGCAAGGTCGTCGTGACGCGCGTGTGAGGGGATGGAAATGACCCGGTCCGGAGCCGTTGCGGAACTGCGCTACTTTGGGCTGACGCTCCGCCAGTGGATCATCCTCGGCGCGATCGTCGGCCTCGTGCTGCTGCTGGTCATGCCGTTCCTGCTCAGGAACTACCGGGTCTTCCAGATCAACCTGGCGATGGTCTATGCCATCGCCATTCTCGGTCTCAACATGCTGACCGGCTATAACGGCCAGATCTCGCTCGGTCATGGCGCGTTCTATGCCATCGGCGGCTATACGGCGGCGATCCTCATGCATCGCTATGGCGTGCCTTACTGGGCGACCTTGCCGGTGGCGGGCTTCGTCTGCCTGGTGGCCGGGTTCCTGTTCGGCCTGCCTGCGCTTCGCCTGCAGGGGCATTACCTGGCACTTGCCACCTTCGCGCTGGCGCTGGCCACGCCGCAGATCCTCAAATACAAGCATTTCGAGGAGTTCACCGGCGGCGTCCAGGGCATCGTCCTCGACAAGCCGGAGCCGCCCTTCGAGTTCAGTTTCCTCGGCCAGGCCCTGAGCCAGGATCGCTGGCTCTACTTCTTCACCTTGCTGGTCGCCGCGATCATGTTCCTGCTGGCCTGGAACATCCTGCGCGGGCGGATCGGCCGCGCCATGATCGCCATCCGCGACCAGCCCATCGCGGCGGCGGCCATGGGCGTCAATCTCGCCATGGTGAAGTCGCTCACTTTCGGCGTCAGCGCCATGTATACCGGCGTCGCCGGCGCGCTCGGGGCGATCGTCGTGGCCTTCGTGGCGCCCGACAGTTTCAACATCTTCCTCTCCATCACCATCCTGGTGGGGGCGGTGGTCGGCGGGCTGGCCTCGATCCCTGCTGCGATCTTCGGCGCCATTTTCATCCAGTATGTGCCGAACATTGCCGACCAGATCTCGAAATCGGCGCCCTGGGCGGTCTATGGCGTGTTCCTGATCGGGCTGATGTATTTGATGCCGACCGGCGTCATGGGTCTGTTGCGACTGGTCGGCGCACGGTTGAGGAAGTACGCTGAATAGCCGCCGGCAATGCGTAGAGGAAACCCTATAGGAAGGGAGACACGGCGATGAATAGGAATCTGCTTATAGCCATCGTGGCCGCGATAGTGGTCGCGGTTGCCGGGTATTTCGTCCTGGCACCGAAACCGGAGGCGCCAGCTCCGGTCGCGGCGAAGAAGTACGACCCCGGCGCCAGCGACAAGGAAATCCTCATCGGCCAGACCATGCCCTACAGCGGTCCGGCCTCCGCCTACGGCACAATCGGCAAGGCTTCGGCCGCCTATTTCGCCAAGATCAATGACGAAGGCGGCATCAACGGCCGGAAGATCAAGTTCGTTTCGCTCGATGACGGCTACAGCCCGCCCAAGACTGTCGAGCAGATCCGGAAGCTGGTCGAGCAGGATGAGGTTCTCTTCGTGTTCAATACGCTCGGCACGCCGCCCAACTCGGCGATCCACAATTACATGAACCAGAAGAAGGTGCCGCAGCTCTTCGTGGCGACCGGCGCCACCAAGTGGGGCGACCCGAAGAACTTTCCCTGGACCATGGGCTGGCAGCCGAACTACCAGACCGAAGGCAGGATTTACGCCAAGTACATCCTGAAGGAGAAGCCAAATGCCAAAATCGCTGTGCTCTACCAGAACGACGATTACGGCAAGGACTATCTCAAGGGCTTCAAGGACGGGCTTGGCGAGGCCGGGCAAAAGCTGATCGTCTCGGAAGTCTCCTACGAGGTGACCGACCCGACGGTGGACAGCCAGGTGGTCACCATGAAGGGCTCGGGTGCGGATACCTTCTTCAACATCACCACGCCCAAGTTCGCCGCCCAGGCGATCAAGAAGGCGGCGGAGATCGGTTGGAAGCCGACACACTTCCTCAACAATGTGTCCGCTTCGGTGGCCTCTGTGCTGCGGCCGGCCGGGCTCGAGAACTCCAAGGACATTATCACCGCAGCCTATCTGAAAGACCCGACCGACAAGCAGTGGGAGAACGATCAGGGTTACAAGGACTGGCTCGCCTGGATGAAGAAGTATTATCCGGAGGGCGACCTGGCCAATTCCTTCAATGTCTATGGCTATGCCGTGACGCAGACCCTGGTGCAGGTGCTCAAGCAGTGCGGCGACGACCTGACTCGCGAGAACGTCATGCGTCAGGCGGCCAATCTCAAGGATATCGAGCTACCGATGCTGCTGCCGGGCATCAAGGTGAGTACCAGCCCGACCGACTTCTATCCGATCGAATCGGTGCGCCTGCAGCGCTTCGACGGCAAGGAATGGGTGCTCTTCGGCGATGTGATCGGAAGCTGAGACGGGCTGGGGAAAGAGCGCCGCCGGTCTCCGACCGGCGGCGTTTCCTTTTCCGTCCGCCGGCTATTCGGCCGCGGCCGCGGCCGGCGCCTCGCCCCGCAATGCCCTGAGCAGGTTCGCCTCGCGCGTCTTCGTCTGTTCGAGGTTGCGCGCCTTGACATGGCCGAAGCCGCGGATGCTTTCGGGCAGGTTCGCGATCTGCACGGCAAGGCCATGGTTCTGCCCGTCGAGCCGGCCGATCACCTCGCGCATCGTCGCCTCGTACTCGCCGATCAGGCGCCGTTCGGTGCGTCTCTCCTCGGTGTAGCCGAAGATATCGAGGCGCGTGCCGCGCAGATGCTTGAGCCGCGCCAGCAGCCCGAAGACCTTCAGCATCCAGGGGCCGAAGGTGGTCTTCTGCAGCTCGCCGGTCGCCGGATCGCGGCGGGCGATCAGCGGTGGCGCCAGATTGAACTCGATGCGGAAATCGCCCTCGAACTGCGCATTCAGCTTGCGCAGGAATTCACCGTCCGTGTAGAGCCGGGCCACCTCGTACTCGTCCTTGTAGGCCATCAGCTTGTAGAGATTGCGCGCCACCGCCTCGGCGAGGCCGGTGCGGCCCTTCGCCCGCGCCTTCTCGGCGGCCGCCACCTCCGCGACGAAGCGGGCATAGCGGTCCGCATAAGCGCGGTCCTGATAGGCTTCGAGCAGGCCGGAGCGATGCGCCACCAGTTCATCGAGCGTCATCGGCGCGGGCGTTTCCTCACGCATGACGGGCTTTGCCGCCGCAACGACCCTGGCCGGATCGTGCGCCGCCAGCCGGCCCCAGGCGAAGGTCCGCTTGTTGGTCTCCACCGCCACGTTGTTGAGCTCGATGGCGCGCAGGATCGCCTCCAGCGACAGCGGCACCAGGCCCTTCTGGAAGGCGAAGCCCAGCATGAACAGGTTGGTGGCGATGGCGTCGCCGAGCAGCGCCGTCGCGAGACCGGTGCCATCGACGAACTCCGTGCCCTTCTCGCCCGCCGCATCGCGGATCGCCCGCTGCATGGCGAGCGCCTCGAAATCCACGTCGCCGTTCATGACGAAGGCCGCGGTCGGCTGCAGATGCGAATTGATGACGGCGCGCGTCACGCCCTGTTCCATGCGCGAGAGCGCCGCCGGGCTCGCCGCCACGACCATGTCGCAGCCCAGCACCAGGCCGGCGCCGCCGGCGGCGATGCGCACCGAATGCAGATCCTCCGGCGCCGGGGCGAGGCGGACATGACTCATCACCGCGCCGTTCTTCTGCGCCAGCCCGGTGAAGTCGAGCACCGTGCAGCCCCGGCCTTCGAGATGCGCCGCCATGCCGAGCAGCGCGCCGACCGTGATGACGCCGGTGCCGCCGATACCGGTGACCAGGATGCCATAGGGTTCGGTGAGCGCCGGCACCTTCGGCAACGGCAGGCCGGCGAAGGGATCGTTCTCCGCCGTCGCCACGCGCGGGCGCGGTGCCTTGCGGATGGCCCCGTCATGCACCGTGACGAAACTCGGGCAGAAGCCCTTGAGGCAGGAGAAATCCTTGTTGCAGTTGGACTGGTCGATCTGGCGCTTGCGCCCCAACTCGGTCTCCAGCGGCTTGACCGAGACGCAGTTGGATTTCTCCGAACAGTCGCCGCAGCCTTCGCAGACCGCGTCGTTGATGAAGACGCGCTTGGGCGGGTCGGGATAGAGGCCGCGCTTGCGCCGCCTGCGCTTCTCCGCCGCGCAGGTCTGATCGTAGACGAGGACGCTGAGACCGGGAATCTCGCGCAGTTCCTTCTGCACCTGGTCGAGTTCGTCGCGATGGCGGATCGTCGTGCCCGGCGCAAACTCGGCGCCGAGCGGATATTTCTCGGGCTCGTCGGTCACCACCACGACCTTGCGCGCGCCCTCCGCCGCCACCTGGCGGGTAATGTCGGGGACGTTGAGCGGGCCGTCATGGCGCTGGCCGCCGGTCATGGCGACGGCATCGTTGAACAGGATCTTGTAGGTGATGTTGACGCCGGCCGCCGCCGCCGCGCGGATGGCGAGCAGGCCGGAATGGAAATAGGTGCCATCGCCCAGATTCTGGAAGATGTGCGGCTCGCTGGTGAAAGGCGCCTGGCCGATCCAGTTGGCGCCCTCGGCCCCCATATGGGTCATGGTGGCGGTGCGCCGCTTCGGATTGTAGATCGCCATGCCATGGCAGCCGATGCCGGCCATGGCGCGGCTGCCCTCGGGCACGTTGGTCGAGGTGTTGTGCGGGCAGCCGGAGCAGAAATAGGGGATGCGCTGCACCTTTGGCGCTTCTGCCGAAAGCGGCCGCTCCTTCGCCTCCAGGCGCGCCAGACGCTGGCGGAATTCCGGGCTCTCGCCCATATGGCGCATCAGCCGCTCGGCGATGACGCGCGCCACGCCGGTCGGCGAAAGTTCGCCCTCGCTGGCGAGAAGCCGGCGGCCCTGCTCGTCCTCCTTGCCGATCACGCGCGGCCGGCGCGCGGCATCCATGTTGTAGAGGATCTTGACGATCTGATCCTCGATGAACGAGCGCTTCTCCTCCACGACGAGGATCTCCTCCAGCCCCTCGGCGAAGCGGCGGATGCCGCCCGCCTCGACCGGCCAGGTCAGGCCGACCTTGTAGAGCCGGATGCCGGCCTCGCGCGCGCGCTCCGGCGTCAGGCCGAGATCGTCGAGCGCCTGGCGGACGTCGAGATAGGCCTTGCCGGTGGTGACGATGCCGAAGCGGGCTTTCGGTCCGTCGATCACGGTGCGGTCGAAGGGATTGGCGCGGGCGAAAGCGGCCACCGCCTCCATCTTCGGCCCGTGCAGGCGCCGCTCCTGCGAAAGCGGCGGATCGGGCCAGCGGATATGCAGGCCGTCGGCCGGCGGCGCGAAATCGGCGGGCGTGACGATATCGACGCGGTGCGGATCGACATGCACCGACGCGCCGCTTTCCACCGCCTCCGAGATGGCCTTGAAGCCGACCCAGCAGCCGCTATAGCGGGACATGGCGAAGCCCATCAGGCCGAAATCGAGATACTCCTGCACGTTGGCCGGATTGAGGACGGGGATCATCGCCGCCTGGAGAATCTGCTCGCTCTGATGCGGCAGGGTCGAGGACTGGCAGCCGTGATCGTCGCCCATCAGCACCAGCACCCCGCCATGGCGCGAGGTGCCGGCGGCATTGCCATGCTTGAGCGCATCGGCGGAGCGGTCGACGCCCGGCCCCTTGCCGTACCAGATGGCGAAGACGCCGTCATAGCTGGCGCCGGCGAACATGTTGACCTGCTGGGAGCCCCAGACGGCGGTCGCCGCCAGGTCTTCGTTGATGCCGGGCTGGAAATGGATGTGGTTGTCCTTGAGGTACTTGCGCGCGCTCCACAGCGCGTTGTCGTACATGCCGAGCGGGGAGCCGCGATAGCCGGAGATGAAGCCCGCCGTGTTGAGGCCCTGGGCCAGGTCGCGCTGGCGCTGGAGCATGGGCAGGCGGACCAGCGCCTGGACCCCGGTCAGGTAGACGCGGCCCTTGTCCAGCGCGTATTTGTCCTCGAGCGTGACCTGCGCGAGCGCCATGCCGAATTCCCCCGGAAATTGCCGATGCGATGACCCAGCGGGCAAGGCTAGAGAAAAGCCGGCGGCATGGCAATCGGGCCGTCATCGGCTAGACTGGAGCGGAAGACGACAGGGAAGCTTTGGACATGTCGAAGAACCGCCTGCGCGACGAGGTTCATTACGGCGAGCGCGTGGTGCGCGCCTATGCCGAGCGGCCAGCCTCCATCGATGCCATGTTCCGCGCCAGCGTCGCGGCCCATGGCGGGCGGATCGCGCTGGTGGAGGGCGCGCGCGCCATCACCTATGGCGAGCTTGACGGGATCGTGGACCGCGTTGCCGCGGGGCTGGCGGGCGAGGGGCTGAGGCAGGGCGAGCGGATCGCGCTGCTGCTGGGCAACCGGGTCGAGTTCGTCTTCACCATTCTCGCCGCCGCCCGCCTCGGCGCCATTGTCGTGCCGATCAATATCCGCCACCGGCTGGGCGAAAATGAATTCGTGCTGGCCCAATGCGAAGCCAGCATGCTGGTGCACGAGGCCGACCAGGCGGAGAACGTTCCGCCGCCCGCCGCCCTGCCGGCGCTGCGCCGGCGTTTCGCCTGCGGCGGCGATGTGCCCGGCGCGCTGCCTTTCGGCCGGCTGCTGGCGGCGGCGGCACCGCCGCCCGCGGCGCGCGTCGCCGAGGACGATTGCTTCTGCATCCTCTACACATCGGGCACCACGGGACGGCCGAAGGGCGCGATGCTCACCCATTTCGGCTGCATCCATTCCTGCCTGCATTTCCAGTACGGCATGGAGATGCGGGAGGGCGACAGCACCATCCTCGCCGTACCGGCCTCGCACGTCACCGGCCTGGTCGCCATCATCCTGACCATGCTGCGCATCGGCGGCTCGGTGGTGATGATGCAGGCCTTCCGCGCGCGCGCCTATCTGGAACTGGCGCAGGCGGCCCGCATCACCCATTCGCTGATGGTGCCGGCGATGTACAATCTCTGCCTGCTCGATCCCGAATTCGAGCGTTTCGACCTCTCGTCATGGCGGGTCGGCGGCTATGGCGGCGCGCCGATGCCGGAGGCGACCATCGCGGCGCTGGCGGAGAAGCTTCCCGGCCTCACCCTGGTCAATGCCTATGGCGCGACCGAGACCACCTCGCCCGCCACCATGATGCCGCTGGGCGAGGGGCTTGCCCATGCCGACAGCGTCGGCCGCACCGTGCCGTGCGGGGAGATCCGCATCATGGATGCCGAGGGGCGCGAGCTGCCGCCGGGCGAGCCGGGCGAGATCTGGATCGCCGGCCCGATGGTCGTGCCCGGCTACTGGGACAATCCGGAAGCCAACCGCGCCAACTTCCTGGCCGGCTACTGGAAGTCGGGCGATATCGGCTCGAAGGACGCGCAAGGCTACGTGCGCGTCTTCGATCGCCTCAAGGACATGATCAATCGCGGCGGCTACAAGATCTTCTCCGCCGAGCTGGAGAACGAGCTGGCGCATCATCCGGGCATCCTCGAATGCGCCATCGTCGGCCGGCCCGACCCGGTGCTGGGCGAGAAGGTGCAGGCCTTCATCCTGCGCAAGGATCCGGCGCTGACTGCCGAGGCGGTGCGCGCTTTCTGCGCGGCGCGCGTTTCCGACTACAAGGTGCCCGACCACGTCACCTTCATCGACGAGCCGCTGCCGCGCAATCCCAACGGCAAGGTGATCAAGAACGCGCTGCGCCGCCGCCTCGTCGAAGGGGCGTGAGGGCCGCTACTCCCGGACCCAGCGGGCGGCGGCCGCGTCGTCGCGCGCTTCCGCGGCGCCATACATTTCTTGGCCAAGCTGTCGAAAAGCGGAATATGTATTTTAAGTAGCATATACGTATTCATGTAAACCATATAACGCGAATGTGATCGTCAAACTCTCCGATTTCCATAGTATGCGTCTGCGCTATGGTCTCACCGTCTGTGTCCCATTTACAAAGTCTCGGTTCGCAACCGTTGCTTGATGGCAGCGAGATGGCGGAGAGCGAGGAAGGAGCGGCTGTTACCAGGGCCGGCGTGCTCGCCACCGCTTGCCTGACGCCGGCCCCGCTCCAGCGTCGGAAGCGTTGGCACACCATTGTCCGCCTACCGTACTTCTCGGGAGTGTCGCGCCGCTGCAGCAGGTCTCTGAACAACCGCCAATCCGCAGTGTTCGAGTCGGCGCGCGCACCATCACTCAGGGCGACACAATGAGTGCGAAGTGGGTCGCCTACTCCGCTGCGATACTCGCCGCCCTGCTATGGGGTGGTAATTTCGTCGCCGTGCGGCTTGCGCTCGAATATTTCGATCCCTACCTGCTCACCGCCTTGCGCTATGCATTCGTCGCCGCGCTAATTCCGGTCGTCGGCTGGCCGCGTTTGCCGCTGCATCTGCTGCTGTTGTACGCCGCATTTTCGGGGATCGGCCAGTATCTGCTGTCCACGGTGGCGATTCAGATGGGCCTATCCCCCGGGTTGGCGGCACTCCTGATGCAGTTCCAGGTGTTCATCTCGCTCTTGCTTGGCTGGCTAATGCTGGATGAGAAGGTCCATGCCACCACTGTGATCGGTAGCGTCCTTGGCCTGTCTGGATTGGCCGGCGTGCTGGTTATCGGTGACAGTAAGGCGCCGCTGCTGGCAAGCCTCGTATGCCTGACTGCTGCTAGCGGCTGGGCAGCAGCTAATGTGATGATCAGACGCGCGCCAGATAACTTGATCCGTCTGCAAAGCGCCACCGGTATCATCTGTCTTCCGGTGGTGTGGATCATGCGCGAACAGCTGCTGCCTGCTGCTCCATCGGTGATGCAGGCGCTGACGCAGGTGCCGCTGGCCGGCTGGTTGCCGGTCGCCTACGTGATTGTGGCGTCTTTCGCCATGGCTCAGGTACTGTGGGGCCGCGCCATCGGTACGATTGGCGTGTCGATCGTGTCGCCGTTTGCGCTCTTGATTCCTGTGTTCGGCGTGGCGCTCGCCTGGCTGCTGCTGGATGAGCGCCTGAGTGTGCAGCTTCTAGTATCGGTGCTCGTCGTGCTGGTCGGTGTGGGCGTGCACATGGTGCCACTTGCACGTCCGGCGCGGGCTCCACGGATGAGGGAAGCATGAGGCTCTGCCCGGCTGGCCTGAAAGTGGTCCATGCCATAGCGGGTCACGCGGAGATAATCCAATGAGCGGGGCGCACTCGCCGAAGGATGCAGTGGTCCTTCGGCCGCTGGCGCTGCCGCAGGAGCAAACGACGCTCGTAGCCCAACTGCGTGTCCTGTATCCATCCATCGACGAGGTCACGCTGCTGGGGCACCTGGCCAATGTTCGGCAACTCGGGTGGGAATGCATCGTGGCAGTCGCGCAGGGCGGCGAGGCCGGGGCCGTTGTGGGCCTTAGTGGCTACTGGATTCATGTACGACTGTGCTATGGCAAATATTTGTATGTCGACCACTTCATCGTCGCCGGCGGAGAGCGTCGCCGTGGTGTGGGTCGTATCATGTGGCGCGAGTTGGAGCGTATCGCGCACGAGCACGGCTGCGAGCGCATCGTACTGGATACCTTCGTAACCAACTCCGTGGCCCAGCGATTCTGGATGAATCAGGGTTGCGGTATCGTGGGATTTCATTTCGGCAAGCAGCTGCGAGGTGAGTAGCAACCATGACCAGCGTCTTCATCGACGGCGAGGCCGGCGCCACCGGCATGAAGCTGGCCGAGCGTGTGCGTGCGTCGGGCCGGTTCACGCTGATCACCCTGCCTGAAGCCGAGCGAAAGTCGACCGCGAACAGACGCGCTGCGCTGAACGCATGCGACATAGCGGTGCTGTGCCTGCCCGACGACGCAGCACGCGAGGCGGTCGCCATGGTGAGCAATCCGCATGTAAGGCTGTTGGACGCGAGCGTAGCGCACCGCGTCGCCCCGGGCTGGTGCTATGGCTTTCCCGAGCTCACCCCTGGCCAACGTGAGCGCATCGCGACTGCCCGGCGCGTTACAAATCCCGGCTGCTACGCCACGGGCGCGCTGGCACTGGTGCGGCCGCTACGCGACGCCGGCCTGCTGGCAGCCGAAGACCAGCTGTTCTTGTACGGCGTATCCGGGTACACCGGCGGGGGCCGCAAGCTGATCGAAAGCTTCGAAGGCGGTGGTGCAGACATGATCAGTTCCAACTACTACATGTATTCGCTGGAGTTGCAGCACAAGCATCTGCCCGAGATCGTGGAGCACGGCTGTTTGTCCACACCGCCGATCTTCATGCCTTCGGTGGGCCGTTTCCGTCAGGGTATGTTGGTGACTCTGCCTCTGCAAGCCGGCATGCTGCGCCTGGACGCGCGCGAGGATCCGGTGGATGCCGTGCTTGCCACCTACAAACGGCATTTCGCGGGCAGCGAGGATATCTCCGTGAGCACCGCGGTGGAAGGAAGCCGGCTGGACCCAGAGGCGCTCAACGACTCCAACCGGCTCGAGGTGTTCGTGCTGGCCGATCCCCGCCGCCGGCGTATGGTGGCTGTGGCTCGGCTGGACAATCTGGGCAAGGGCTCATCAGGCGCCGCCATGGCCAACCTGGAGATCATGATGGCCGAGCCGGCTTCTTGACGCGGGCGGTCGAATTGGGATCGGCAGGGCTGCGAACTCAGGGCATTGCGGCTAGCGCCCGGCGCGCCACCCTTCGCGATCTGCTAGCAGCTGCGCCGCCGCCTCGTCGAAGGGGCGTGAGGGCCGCTACTCCCGGACCCAGCGGGCGGCGGCTTCGTCGTCGCGCGCTTCCGCCGCGACCCAGCGGGCGCCGGCCGCCGTTTCCTCGAGCTTCCAGAAGGGGGCTTTCGTCTTGAGCCAGTCCATCAGGAAGCGGCAGGCATCGAAGGCCGCCTCGCGGTGCGCCGAGGCGGTGACCACCAGCACGATGCGATCGCCGGGCAGCAGCCGCCCGTAGCGGTGCAGGATCAGGCAGTCCTCGAGCGGCCAGCGTTCGCGGGCTTCCCGCTCGATGGCGGCCAGCGCCTTCTCCGTCATGCCGGGGTAGTGTTCGAGCGTCATCGCCGAGATGGAACTCTCCCCCGCCATGTCGCGCACCAGGCCGACGAAGCTCGCCACGCCGCCGACGCGCGTGTTGCCGGCGGCGATGCGGGCGATCTCGGCGCCCGGATCGAAGTCGTCCTGCTGCACCCGGATCATGTCCTGCCGCCAGTCACCGGCGGAAAGACGGCGATCTCGTCGCCCGGCGATATCTTGCCGTCCAGGCCGACATACTCCTGATTCACCGCGAAGCGCAGGGCGGAATGGTTGGCGAAGGCCGCCGCATGGCCCGGCCCGCGCGTGCCGAGCCAGGCGACCAGTTCGCCCAGCGTGGTGACATGCGAAGGCGGCGAAACCTCTTCTTCGGCAAGGCCGATCCTCGTACGCACCCAGGCGAAATAGAGCAGGCGCATGGCGTCAGCCTCCACCGGTCCGGGCGCGGGCATCCTCGCGCGGACGCTCGTCGGTCAGATATCGCAGGCCGGCGCGGAGGTAGTCGTAGCCGGTATAGAGCGTGAGGATCGCCGCGATCCAGAGCAGCACCGTGCCGATCATGGTCACCGGCAGGGCGGCGGGCCCCGCATCGCCCAGCAGAAGAAAGCCGATCGCCACCATCTGCAGCGTCGTCTTCCACTTGGCCAGGCGGCTGACCGGAACGGCGACGCGGATCTCGGCCAGAAACTCGCGCAGGCCCGTCACCATGATCTCGCGGCACATGATGACCACGGCGGCAAGCACCGAGACGCCGTCCACCCGGTCGAAGGCGACGATCATCACGATGGCGGCGGCGACCAGCAGCTTGTCGGCTACGGGGTCGAGGAAACGGCCGAGATTGGAGACCAGCCCGTTGCGTCTTGCCAGCCAGCCATCGAAGAAATCGGTGACGCCGGCGAGCACGAACAGCGCCAGCGCCAGCCAGTTGCTCGTCGGGCCATCGAGGTAAAAGGTGCCCGCCAGCGCCGGTATGACCACGATGCGCGACAGGGTAAGAAGGTTCGGAAGTCGCAGAGCCATGGCTCCTGTTTGTGGAGAGTGATGGTGCGCCCGATTATAGGTCAGGGCTAGCCGGCGTGGAAATGATCGTAGATCGCGCGGGCCATTTCCCGGCTCACGCCCTCGACCTTTTCCAGATCGGCCAGGCCGGCGGCGGCCACGGCGCGCGCCGAGCCGAAATGCAGCAGCAACGCCCGCTTGCGCTTCGGCCCGACCCCCGGTATCTCGTCGAGCGGCGAGCCGCCGATGGCGCGCGAGCGCCGCTCGCGATGGGAGCCGATGGCGAAGCGGTGCGCCTCGTCGCGCAGCCTTTGCAGGAAATAAAGCACAGGATCGCGCGGCTCCAGAGAGAACGGCTCGCGCCCGGGAAGGAAGAAACGCTCCCGTCCCGCGTTGCGATCCGGACCCTTGGCGATCGCCGCTGCGCTCACGCCGGAGATGCCAAGTTCGGCGAGAACTTCGCAGGCGACGCCGAGTTGGCCCTTGCCGCCATCGATGAGGATGAGATCGGGCGGCGCCTCCCTGTCGCCGCCTTCGGCCATGCGGCGGAAGCGCCGGCGCAGCATCTCGCGCAGCATCGCATAATCGTCGCCGGTACCGCCCTCGGGCTCGCGCATGTGGAACTTGCGATAGGCGCCTTTCACGAAACCATCCGGACCGGCGACGATCATCGCGCCGACCGGGTGGGTGCCCTGGATGTGGCTGTTGTCGTAGACCTCGATCCGTTCCGGCATCCCCTCGAGGCCGAACAGCCCGGCCAGCGATTCGAGCAGATGCCGCTGGGTCGCATTCTCCGCCAGCCGGCGCGCCAGAGCCTCGCGGGCATTGCTCTGCGCGTGCTCCACCAGATTGCGTTTTGCGCCGCGCTGCGGGCGCAGAATTTCGACCTTGCGCCCGGCGCCGACCGCCAGCGCCTCGGCCAGCAGCTCGGCCTGTGTCACGGCGTGCGAGGTCAGGATCTGCCGCGGCGCGGGGCGGGCATCGTAGAACTGGCCGATGAAGGCGGCGAGCACTTCGCCCGGCTCCACCTCCGCGGCATGGGCGGGGAAATAGGCGCGGTTGCCGAAATTCTGTCCGGCGCGGAAGAAAAAGACCTGAACGCAGGCCATGCCGCCCTCGCTCGCCAGCGCGATCACATCCGCCTCGCCCACGCCCTCGACATTGATGTCCTGGTGCGCGGTGATCTGGGCCAGCGCCCTGATGCGGTCCCGCCAGATGGCGGCAGTCTCGAAATCCATGCCGGCGGCCGCCTCCTCCATGCGCCGCGAAAGCTGTGCCTGCACTTTCTGGCTCTCGCCGGAAAGAAACGCCTCCACATCCGCGACGATCTGCCCGTAGCTCGCGCGGTCGATGCGCCCGACACAGGGCGCGGTGCAGCGCTTGATCTGGTATTGCAGGCAGGGCCGGGTGCGCGTCGCGAAATCGGCATCGGAGCAGGAGCGCAGCGGGAAGGCGCGCTGCAGGGTGGCGAGCGTGCGGTTGACCGCGCCGGCGGAGGCGAAGGGGCCGAAATAGCTGCCCTTGCGGTTGCGCGCGCCGCGATGCTTAGCGATCTGCGGCCATTCGTGATCGGCGGTCACCAGGATATAGGGGAAGGACTTGTCGTCGCGCAGGATCACGTTGAAGCGCGGCTTGAGGCGCTTGATGAGGTTGGCCTCGAGCAGCAGCGCCTCGACCTCGGTATGGGTGGTGACGATCTCGAGGCTGGCGGTCTGCATCACCATGCGCCGGATGCGGTTGCCGAGGCGCGCGGCCTGGGTGTAACTCGCCACCCGTCGCTTCAGGTTCTTCGCCTTGCCGACATAGAGGACTTCGCCCTCGGCGGAGAGCATGCGATAGACCCCCGGCGCGCCGGGCAGGGTCGCGAGCGCCGCCGCGATCGCCGCCATGCCCGGCATCGCCGGTCCGCCGGCCTCGCCGGCCTCGCCTTCGCTCTGGTTCCTGCCGCTCGCCGGGGCGCTCATGTCCGTTCCATAGGCCGGGTCAGCCGGTCGCCGCAAGCCCACCCCCGGCCGGCGGATGTCGGCAGGCCGGCTTGATGATATCCACGATTCCTGTGGATAACTTTGTGGGCAAGGCCCTTTGGCGGCAGCCGTTCCCTGACAATCCCTAAAGTTGCGCGGCTTTGCCTATTTTTTGTGCAAAGTCCGTAAGCTTTTGAAAAAATGCAATTATTTTTTGTCAATATGGTTTCGATCCAATGTTCCATGTATGTACGCTGACAGTCTGACGCCCGGCGGAAGCGGCTCGGGCGGCATGTGCAAAACCTTCGCTCGGCTCGCCGCCTGCGGAGAATCGTCCTGATTCTGCCGGCCTTTAGGGCCCGATGCCGCGACGAAGTCTCTCGATCTCCACGCCGACGCTCGCCGCCTCGGCGACGGCGTCGAGCTTCTCCACCCGCACCCTGACCGTCAGCACGCGCGGATCGCCGAGGCATCCCTCGGCGATCATCTCGGCCAAGGTCTCGACCAGCTTGACATGCCGGCTGGCGACCAGCGCCTTCGCCATATCGACGACCTGCTGGTAACAGACGACCTCGGCAAGTTCGTCCCGCCCGTCCGGGGGCTCCTGCACGCCGAGATCGATATTGAGGCGGATCGGCTGCAGCCGGCCATGTTCGTGCCGCCAGACGCCGATGGCGGCATCGAGGCACAGGTCACGCACGAAGACATGCCGGATGCGCCTTGCGGCATCGGCGATGCGCGGCGATGGGGGCCGGTGCTCGGTCATTCCTCGGGCGGGCTCCCTGGTTCGAGCCGGGGCGAGGGCAGGTGCTGGCCGCCATCGAGCGCCAGCATCTGCCCGGTGAGCGAAGGGGCGGAGAGGATATAGCGCAGGCCGGCGCAGATTTCCTCCGGTCCGGCGCCCCGCCCCAGTGGCGTCGCCGCCACCTGCGCCGCGAACTGCGCCGGCGTCTGCCGCTCGTTGATCAGGCTCGGGCCAGGTCCGATGCCATTTACCCGGATGCGCGGCGCCAGCGCCATGGCCAGGGTCCGCGTCATCGTCCAGAGGGCGCTCTTGCTCAATGTGTAGGTGGCGAAATGGGGCGTGAGCTTCCAGACTCGCATGTCGATCAGGTTGACGATGTTCCCTTCGCGATCCGGCGGAAGCTGCCGGGCGAAGGCCTGCGACAGGAAGAACGGCGCACGCAGGTTGACGTCGAGATGGCGGCTCCAGCTCTCCGCGGTCGCATCGAAGATCGTATCGGGCTCGAACAGCGAGGCATTGTTGACCAGCAGCGAGAGCGGCCCGAACGCGGCCGCCGCCGCCGGAACCAGCCGTTCGACCTGATCGGGCAGGGCGAGATCGGCCTGCAGGCAGACGGCGCGCCCGCCGCCCGCGCGAATTTCGCCCGCCAGCGCCTCCGCGGCGCGGCCCGAGGAATTGTAGTGCAGCGCCACGGCAAAGCCCTGCCGGGCCAGATCGCGCGCGATCGCCGCGCCGATGCGCCGCGCCGCGCCGGTCACCAGCGCCGTTCCTTGCCTGTCGGGAATCATTGCGTTTCCATATGCCTCGGCGCGCCTGCCAGGCCATGGCGCGGCCCCCGCCGGCAAGGGGGAATCCCGCAAGCTTGTCGGCGAGGCCGGGATGGCGTACCAAGGGCCAAACCAGCCGCGAGGCCCGCCGACAGTCATGATGCAGCTCTATCTGCCGATCGCCGAACTGTCGGTCTCAATCCTGATGCTCCTTGGCCTCGGCCTGCTGGTGGGGTTCCTGTCGGGCATGTTCGGCATCGGCGGCGGCTTCCTGCTCACCCCTGCCCTGATCTTCCTCGGCGTGCCGCCGGTGATTGCCGTTTCCTCGCAGGCGCCGCAGATCCTGGCTTCCTCCGTTTCCGGCGGCCTCGCGCACTGGCGCCGCGGCAATGTCGACGAGGTGATGGGGCTCGTTCTGGTGGCCGGCGGCCTGGTCGGCTCCGCCTTCGGCGTCTGGCTGTTCGCGCTGCTGCGCAAGGTCGGCCAGATCGACCTCGCCATCTCGCTCGCCTACGTCATCCTGCTGGGCTCGGTCGGCGTGCTCATGCTGACGGAAAGCGTCGGCGCCATGATGCGGCGCAGCAAGAAGACGACGCGGCGCAAGCTGCACCAGCACACATGGCTGCACCGGCTGCCCTTAAAGGTGCGCTTCCGCAAGTCGCGCCTCTATATCAGCGTCCTGCCGCCGCTTGCCATCGGCGCCTTCGCCGGCATCCTGGTGGCGATCATGGGGGTGGGCGGCGGCTTCATCATGATCCCGGCCATGATCTTCCTGCTCGGGATGCCGACCATCATGGCGGTCGGCACCTCGCTGTTCCAGATCATCTTCGTCACCATCAGCGTCACCATGCTGCATTCGATCAGCAACTACACGGTCGATATCATGCTGGCGCTGCTGCTGACCGTGGGCGGGGTGATCGGCGCGCAGTTCGGCGCGGAAACCGGCCAGCGGCTGCGCGCCGAGCAGCTTCGCGGCCTGCTCGCGCTGCTCGTGCTGGCGGTTGCGCTGCGCGTCGCCTGGGGGCTGGTGGCGCAGCCCGACGATCTCTACACCATCACCGGCGTGGGGCCGCGCTGAGGGCGCGCGCCGCGATCCTCCTGGCGGCGGCCGCGCTCGCGGCACCGCTCCTGCGGGCGGCACCGGCTTCGGCCGAGCCCTGCACCATCGCCGCCGTCCATGAGGAGGTCCGCCGGGGCATCCCGGCCGGCATCCTGCTCGCCATCACCCTGACCGAAACCGCCATGGGCGGCAGGCCGCAGGCCTATGCGGTCCGGGTCGGCGGGCAGGGGCATTACGGGGCGAGCGAGGCCGGTGCGCTCGACCTTGCGCGCCAGCCCGACGGCGCGCTCGAGCGATCGGCCAACATCGGCTGCATGCAGCTTCAGATCGCGAGCCATGCGCGCGCCTTCGATCCGCCCGAGAAGATCGCCGACCCTGCTCTCAACATGCGCCATGCGGCCGCACTCCTGATGCGTGTGCGGGCGCGAGCGCGAATTGGCGCGTTGCTCGGCGCAGCCATCGCAGTGGCGACATCGGCCCGGCGGCGGGCCCATTCAAGGTCTGGAATCATCTGCGCTTTCTTTCCGGCGCCTCGGCGGCGCTGATCGATGCGCGCCATTGCGGCCCCATGGCGCGCCCGGTCATCGCGCTCGACATCGCCCGGCTCGCGCACGAGACGCGCCTGCGCCTCCTCGCGCGCCCGCCGCCGCCATCGCCGCTGCAACGGCCGCGCTGAACCCGCGGCAACCGTTACACCAGGCTGTGAACGCGGCGCCGGCGCGGCGCATGCTAGCTTGCGACATGATCAGGCCGTTGCCCGCTCTTGCGCTCGCTCTTCCGCTGATGGCGACCGCCGCTACCGGCGCGGCGGCGGGCGCGGCGGAATGTTCCCGCGCGCTGCAAGCGCCGCATCCGGCCCGCCTCGCCGTGGCGCGCATCCTCGCGCCGGCGCAGGCGCGGGTGAACTTCCTGACGGAGGGGCAGACGGCCACCGGCGCCTGCCCCGAGGCGGGGGCGCCCGCCTGCGCCATGCGCGCTTACCTGCTGGCGCGGGATCTGGTGGTGACCGGCATCGCCCGGGGCGCCCATGTCTGCGCGGCTTTCGTCTCGCCCGCCGGGCGGCAGACCACCGGCTGGCTTCCCGCCACGTCGCTCTCGCCGGTGCTCGAGCCCGCCCATCCGGCGCCCGGCTGGTGGCAGGGCATGTATCGCGGCCCCGCGGCGCGCCTGACGGTCGAGCCGGAAGGCGAGGGCCTGCGCGCTGCCCTGCGGCGCGAGGGCCGGCCGGATATCCAGCTCGCCGGTCGGCCGGACGCCAACGAGGTGCTGTTGCGCGAGGAGGCGGCAGGGGATTGCACTCTCGTGCTTCGGCTGGTCGCCGACTATCTGATCGCTGATAAGCCGGCACCAGGCTGCGGCCTGCCCCAGGGCGGGCTGTTCCGCAAGCAGCCGGAGTGAGTCAGCGCTTCCCGCGTCCCCTGAATTTTCCGCGCCCGGCCTTGCCGCCGCTGGATCGCGCCTTCGGGCGATCGGGGCCGGGGCCCTTGACCGGCGAGCCGATTTCCAGATCGGCCTTCTCCAGCCGGCGCAGCTCGTCGCGCAGGCGCGCCGCTTCCTCGAATTCGAGATTGGCGGCGGCCTCGCGCATGCGCTTCTCGAGATCGGCGAGGTAGGCGCGCAGATTGTGCCCGACCAGGTGCTGCGCGCCCTCGTCGCCTGTCTCCACCAGCACGTGGTCGCCCTCGTAGACGCTCTGCAGGATGTCGCCGATCTGCTTGCGCACGCTCTCCGGCGTGATCGAGTTGGCTTCGTTGTAGGCGCGCTGCTTCGCCCGCCTGCGTTCCGTCTCCTCGATGGCCCGTTTCAGGCTGGCGGTCATCTGGTCGGCATAGAGGATGACGCGGCCATCCACGTTGCGCGCGGCGCGGCCGATGGTCTGGATCAGCGAGGTCTCGGAACGCAGGAAGCCTTCCTTGTCGGCATCCAGTATGGCGACCAGCGCGCATTCGGGGATGTCGAGGCCCTCGCGCAGCAGGTTGAT
>JAHCJR010000044.1 GCA_026126165.1 Alphaproteobacteria bacterium | reverse complement strand
GTCTCAAGTTTCATGGCTCTCGTCTTTCGGTGGCGCCGGCGCGCCGCGACGCGCCAGGCTGGCAAGGACATGGATGAGGATGATGGCGATCGAAAGCGGCAGGGCGGCGGTGAACCACACCATGGACACGCCGAGACTTTCCGCCTGGCGCACCGCGGAGCGGGCAAGGAAGCCCCGTCCCGGGTCCAGGCCGGGACCGAAGATGCAGAAATAAAGGATCGGCGCCAGGAACAGCACGACCGCCAGGCTTCGCCCTGCAAGTCCAGCGAAACGCAGACGACCCTCGGTCACGATGGCCGGTCTGACCAGCACCGGATCGCTTGCCGAGCGGAAGGCGATGGTCGCGCCAAGCAGTCCCGCCCAGACCATCGCGTACCGCGCGCCTTCCTCGGTCCAGGCCGGCGGGTCGGCAAAGATGTAGCGGGTGATCACCTGAATGCCGATCAGCATGACCATCAGCCCGAGGAAGAGCGAGGCCGCCAGACGCGCCGCGTCGTCCAGCGTCTCGCTCGTCCGGATCACTATGCGGGTCATCGTCGTCAGCGGGACTTCTCCGCCGCGTCGATGAAGACCTGGATCTCCTGCTGCGAGAGAATGGCGGTGTAGACCGATTTCGAGAGTTCCTTGAATCTGGCGCGGCCTTCGGCAGTCAGGCTGGTGATCTGAATGCCCGCCTTGCGGAGCTGCTCGAGCGCTTGCTGGTCGCTGGTCTTCACCCATTCCCGGTTCGCTGCCGACGCTTTCCGGACGCCTTCGTCGAAGACGCGACGCTGGTCCGGTTTCAGTCCGCGATACCAGTCTTCCGAGACCATGGCGACGCGCAGCGCCTGCGAGACATTGGCCTCGGTGTAGTGCTTCAGGATGTCGGCATGGCCGAAGATGAAAGGCACGAACGGCGGGTTGAGATAGCCATGCGCGATCCCGGTCTGGAGGGCATTCGCCACCTCG
The DNA here is from genome assembly GCA_026126165.1 of Alphaproteobacteria bacterium. Taxonomy (GTDB): domain Bacteria; phylum Pseudomonadota; class Alphaproteobacteria; order Ferrovibrionales; family Ferrovibrionaceae; genus JAHCJQ01. The sequence goes on along the minus strand of JAHCJR010000044.1, from coordinate 25,534 downwards.
GGCATGGTGATGATCACGCCGTTGGTCCCCCAGGCCCGGAACAGGCGGAGCTGATTCTCGTCGAGCGCCCGGATCCGGAGATCGGCCATGTCCTCCGGCCGGGTGATCGGCTTCTTCGTGTTGAATATTCCCGTCCCGCCGCCAACCGGGACCAGCGCCACGATCCGGGCACCCTTGGGCGTGGTGCCGGCATTGAGCTTGCCCAGAAGGTCCGCCTGCTCGGTCGCGCGATCGAGATGCGCGAGTGAATCGAACAGGTAGGGCGCGCTGAAGCCGAAGGCGATGCGGTTGAGCTGTGCGGCGCGGGCAAGGTCGGCCATGTTGACCTCGAGCAGGCCCTGCGTCGTCTGGTCCAGCCGCTCTGCTTCGCCTCCGATGGAGTTGACCGGCATTTCCTTGACCTGCATGCCAGCGGCGCGCAGATGCTCCGCCAGCGTGGAGGCAAAGACATAGGAGCCGGAACGCTGACGGTCTGGCGGGGAATCGAGCCCGATCTTGATTTCCTGCGCCGCCACGGGCAGCGCGAACGACATCAGGCAGGCGGCGGCGGCAAGAATACGGCCGGGATGTATCGACATGTCGGTTTTCTCCCTATTGAACAAGTCCAAAGAGGCGCGGCAGGAACAGGCTGATATCGGGCACCAGCACGATGGCGAGCAGAACCAGGACCTCGCCGAGGGCGAAGGGCAGGATCGCGCGGGCGAGGGTCCAGTATTCGACGCGGGTGACGGCCGAGACGACGAGCAGGCAGCCGCCGAGTGGCGGCGTGATCAGGCCGATGGTCAGGTTGAGACAGAGCACGATCCCGAGATGCACCGGGTCCGTGCCGAGCGCGATGGCCGGCGGACCGAGCAGCGGGACGAGGAGTGCCAGCGCCACCGGCACGTCGAGCACCATGCCGGCCAGCAGGAAGATCAGGTTGACGATGAGCAGATACTCGACCTGGCCGAGGCCGAGTTCGGTCACGAAGCCGGCGAGGCGTTGCGGAAGCTGCTCGTGTCCGGCGAGCCATCCGAAGCAGGCGACGGCGCCCAGGATGATGAAAACCGATCCGGTGAGCGCGGCCGTGCGTTCGAGTCCCTGCACGAGGCCACGCCGCGTGAGGCCGCCATAATACAGGCCGACCAGAAGCGCAGCGAGCACGGCAAGCGCCGCCGCTTCGGTCGGCGTGACGACGCCGAAGACGATGCCGCCAAGAATGATGACGGGCAGCGAGAGCGAGGGCAGGGCGTGCAGGAAGGAACGCGAAAGCGGCGGGATTTCCCCGCTCCGGCCCCCTGGATGATCGTGCCGGTGCGCGAAGTAGGCGTTCATGGCGAACAGCGCCGCCGCCAGCGCGAGGCCCGGCAGGATGCCTCCGACGAACAGGGCCGCGACCGATGTCTGCATGATGGCCCCATAGAAGATCATTACGATGGAGGGCGGAATGATCGGGCCGATGATGGAAGAGGCCGCGGTGATGGCGGCGGCGTAGGTGGCGTCATATCCCTTCTCGCGCATGGCCGGCACCAGGGTCGAGCCGAGCGCGGCGGAATCGGCGACGGCCGAACCCGAGATTCCGGCGAAGAACACGCTCGCCAGGATATTGACGTGGCCCAGTCCGCCCTTGAGCCGCCCGAGCAGCGCCATCGAGAACTCGATCAGGGCGCGGGTGATGCCGCCGCGGTTCATGATCTCCCCGGCCAGGATGAAGAGCGGCATGGCCATCAGCGCGAACACGTCGATCTGGCTGAAGATGCGCTGCGGAACGATGGCCAGGTATCGCATATTGTCGCTGGCGATGAAGGCCAGCACTGAAGCGGCGCCGACCGCGTAGGCCACGGCGGTGCCGAGCGCAAGGAAGCCCAGTCCGGCCATGGCGACCAGCCAGAGGCTCATCTTGGCGAACGCGCCATCGGGCGCTTGCGGTTCATCTTTGGGTCGGGCGGACGCGAGGGGTTGCGGCAGACCGCACATAATGACCTCTCCCCCGACGGGGCGCAATCCGCCGCGATCGTCGGCGCGCCGCCGCGCCAATTCGCCGCTGCCGGGTGCGGCTGCCTTGTAATCACGAGGTCGGGTGAAATAGTCTACGCGGCCTCGGGCGACGACGGGTGCGATCCGTGGCCGGCCCCGGGCATCGAAGGGGGTGGAAGTGACATCGAGCGAGCTGCCTGAAAAATTCCGCGACATCGAGCATCTGGAAGATGTCATGACGGAGCCCGGCCCCGAACTGGTCGCCGATCTCGAGAAGGCACCGGGGGATCTGATCATTCTTGGCGTCGCCGGCAAGATGGGCCCGACGCTGGCCCGCATGGCGAAGCGGGCCGCGCCCTCGCGCCGGGTCATCGGCGTGGCCCGCTTCAGCGAGCCCGGCGTGCGGGAGCGGCTGGCTGCGCAAGGCATCGAGTGCATCTCCGCCGATCTTCTCGACCCGGCGGCACTCGCGGCATTGCCGGATGCGGCGAACGTGATCTACATGGCGGGGCGCAAGTTCGGTTCACAGGGTGCCGAGGATCTCACCTGGGCCATGAACACCTACGCGCCCGCACTTGTGGCCGAGCGCTATGGCCGATCCCGCATCGTCTATTTCTCGACCGGCTGCGTCTATCCCTATGTCCCCGTTCTCTCGGGCGGTGCCACCGAGGACACGCCGATCGTGCCGCCGGCCGGCGACTACGCCAATTCCTGCGTCGGCAGGGAACGGATGTTCCAGTATGGCTGCCGCAAGCATGGCACGAAGGGGGCAGCCATTCGTCTCAACTATGCCATCGACATGCGCTACGGCGTGCTGCATGACGTGGCGAGTAAGGTCTTTGCAGGACAGCCGATCGACATCTCGACCGGCCATGTCAACGTCATCTGGCAGGGCGACGCGAATTCGATGGCCCTGCGGGCGCTGGCGCGCGCGGCGGCGCCGCATGTCGCCTTCAATGTCAGCGGACCGGAAACGGTGAGCATCCGCTGGCTGGCGCAGGCTTTCGGCCGGCGTTTCGGCCGCAAGCCGGAATTCACCGGCGTGGAGGCGGAATCTTGCTGGCTGGTCAACACGGCGAGATCGCTGGCGATCTTCGGCTATCCGCGCGTGCCGCTGCATCGCATGATCGACTGGGTCGGTGCCTGGGTGGAGGGCGGCGGCGACAGCCTGGGCAAGGAGACCCACTACGACGTGCGGGACGGCGTCTTCTGATGCAGCTTCGCGCCGCGCGGCCGATCGGGCCAGGGGACGCGGAGGCCGGCCTTCGTCTGTCCCGTCTGGTGGGCTGGAACCAGAACCTGGCCGACTGGTGCGAGATGCTGCGCCGGGGCCAGGGTCGGGCCATCGAGTCGGAGGAGGGGCTCGTCGTCGCGACGGCGCTCTCGCTGCCCTATGGGCCGGACTGTGCCTGGGTCAGCATGGTCCTTGTCGATCCGGACTGGCGCCGCCGGGGCCTGGCGACCCAACTCATGGAACAGGTCGTGGCCGATGTGGAGCAGACCGGCCGGACGGCGCTGCTCGATGCCACGCCGGCCGGCCGGGAGGTCTATCGCCAGATCGGTTTCCGCGACACCTGGGGCTTCAGCCGCTGGAAGGTTCCGCTGCGCGCGGCGGCCTTCCCCGAGGCCGGGGCGGACGTGCGGGCGTTGCGCGAGCCGGACTGGCCTGCCGTGGCGGCGCTGGATCTGCGGGCCTTCGGCGCGGACCGGCTCGAGCTGCTGCGGCATCTCGCGGGCAGGATGCCGGCCACCGCTCTCGTGTCCGCGCGCGAGGGGCGGATTTGCGGCTTTGCACTCGGCCGCGACGGCGTGAACATTCCGCAGGTGGGGCCTGTGGTCTCCGAACGGGACGAGGATGGCGAAGCGCTGCTGCTCGCGGCACTCGGCCGCCTCGGCGCGGCGGATGCCGCCTATGTCGACCTGCTGGACCGCCATCGCGGACTCGCGGAACGGCTGGAGAGGCTGGGTGGCGCGCGCGAGCGGCCGTTCACCCGCATGGTGCGCGGTCGCGACCGGGGCTTCGACCAGCCCGGGATGCTGGTCGCGGTGGCGGGGCCGGAACTTGGCTAGGCCGGTGCGATCCCGGCGGCCCGCCGATACGCGCCGCCGCATCCTGGAGGCGGCGGTGGCCGAGTTCGCCGACAAGGGACTTGCCGGGGCCCGGGTGGATGCGATCGCGGCCCGTGCCGGCGCCAACAAGCGCATGATCTATCAGTATTTCGGCAACAAGCAGGATCTCTGGCTGGTGGCGCTGGAGAATGTCTACGAGGCGATGCGTACCGAGGAGCGCCTCCTGCATGTGACCGATCTCGATCCCGTCGAGGGCATGCGGCGCCTTGTCGAGTTCAACTTCCGCTTTTCGATGGCGCACCCGGAACTGATCTCGCTGCTGAACAACGAGAATTTGCACCAGGCCCGTCATCTGCGCCGCTCGAAGAAGGTGCCGGCCCTGCATTCGCCGCTGCTTGCCATGATCGACGAGGTGCTGGCGCGCGGCGTGGCGCAGGGCGTCTTTCGGCCGGGCGTCGACCCGATGCAGCTCTACATCACCATTGCCGCGCTCGGCTATTTCTTTCTGTCGAACACGCACACGCTCTCGACCATCTTCCGCCGCGACCTGTCGCGGCCGAAGGCGCGCCGCGAGCGCCAGGCGCATATCGTCGAGGTGGTGCTGGGCTATCTGCGGCCCTGACCGCCGCGTGGTTGACAGTTCGTCCATCAGGCGGCAAGGTAACCATTCAGTTACTTGACGGGGGATGACTTGGGACTGCGCTGGACCGACTGGCCGAAGGAAAGCCTGGACATCCTGCGGCGCGGCGCCGTGCTGCCGGCCCATCCGCTGGCGCTCGATGCGCGGCGCAGGCTCGACGAACGCCGCCAGCGCGCGCTGAGCCGGTACTATCTCGATGCCGGATCCGGGGGGCTTGCGGTCGGCGTGCATTCGACCCAGTTCGCCATCCGCGATGTCGGCCTGTACGAGCCGGTGCTGCGCCTCGCCATGGAGGAGGCGACGGGCTGGGCCCGGCGGCCGCTGGTGATGATCGCCGGACTTGCCGGCGGCACGGCGCAGGCGGTGCGCGAGGCCGGCATTGCGCGCGGGCTCGGCTACCAGGCCGGGCTGCTCAGCCTGGCGGCGATGAAAGGGGCGAGCGAGGACGAGATCATCGCGCACTGTAGGCAGGTAGCGGAGGAGCTGCCGCTGGTCGGCTTCTATTTGCAGCCGGCGGTGGGCGGCATTCACCTGCCGGTCTCGTTCTGGCGCCGGTTCGCCGAGATCGAGAACGTGGTGGCGATCAAGATGGCGCCGTTTAACCGCTATCGCACGCTCGACGTGCTGCGCGGCGTGGTGGAGGCGGGCGCGCTCGAGCGGATCAGCCTCTATACCGGCAACGACGATCATATCGTTCTCGACCTGGCCATACCCTTCGCCATTCGCCACAAGGGCGAGGACGTGATGGTGCGGATCCGCGGCGGGCTGCTCGGGCACTGGAGCGTCTGGACGCGCGGGGCGGTCGAGCTGCTGCGGCGCATCCATGCGGCGGTGGCCGAGGATCGGGTAGACGCTGCCCTGCTCGCCATGGACGCGAAGGTCACGGAATGCAACGCCGCGTTCTTCGATGTCGCCAACGACTTCCACGGCTGCATCGCCGGATGCCATGAGGTGCTGCGCCGGCAGGGACTGCTCGAAGGCATCTGGTGCCTCGACCCGAAGGAGGGCCTGAGCCCCGGCCAGCGCGAAATGATCGACCAGGTCTATGCCCGCTTCCCGGAGCTTTCCGACGACGGTTTCGTCGCCGAAAACCTGCCGCGCTGGCTCGGCTGACCTCGCCTGCATCCGCACATCATCGAGGAACCACAATGGCCAGGACGGAAAGACTAGGCATCATCATGAATGGCGTGACGGGGCGCATGGGAATGAACCAGCACCTGATCCGCTCGATCGCCGCCATCCGCGCCGATGGCGGCGTAAGGCTGCGCAGTGGCCGGCGCGTGATGCCCGATCCGATCCTTGTCGGACGCAACGAGGACAAGCTGGCGGCGCTGGCGCGCGCGCATGGCGTCGAACGCTGGACCACCGATCTCGACAAGGCCCTGGCCAACAAGGCCGACACGCTTTTCTTCGATGCGGCGACCACGCAGATGCGCGCCGGCCTTCTCATGAAGGCCATCGCCGCCGGCAAGGACATCTACTGCGAGAAGCCGACCGCCGACAACCTGAAGGATGCGCTGGCGGTGGCGCGCGCCGCGCACAAGGCCGGCATCCGCCATGGCGTGGTGCAGGACAAGCTGTTCCTGCCGGGCCTGCGCAAGCTCAAGATGGTCATCGATTCCGGGTTCTTCGGCCGCATCCTCTCCGTCCGGGGCGAGTTCGGCTATTGGGTCTTCGAGGGCGACCTGCAGCCCGCGCAGCGGCCGAGCTGGAACTACAAGCTCAAGGAAGGCGGCGGCATCATTCTCGACATGCTCTGCCACTGGCGCTATGTCCTGGACAATCTGTTCGGCGAGGTCAGGAGCGTCTCCTGCCTCGGCGCGGTGCATGTCCCGAAGCGTTGGGACGAGAACGGCAAGGCCTACAAGGCCGATGCCGACGATGCCGCCTATGCGACCTTCCAGCTCGAGGGCGGCGTCATCGCGCACATCAACTCGTCATGGTGCACGCGGGTGCGCCGCGACGATCTCGTGACCTTCCATGTGGATGGCACGCATGGCTCTGCGGTGGCGGGACTGACCAAATGCTGGACCCAGGCGCGCGTCAACACGCCCAAGCCGGTCTGGAATCCGGACGAGCCGCAGCCGATCGACTTCTACCGCACCTGGGACGAGGTCCCGGACACGAGTGTTCATGGCAATGGCTTCCGCGCGCAGTGGGAACTGTTCATCCGGCATCTCTACGACAAGTCGCCATTCCCCTGGGACCTGACCGCGGGCGCCAAGGGCGTGCAACTTGCCGAGGCCGGCCTGAAGAGCTGGGCCGAGCGGCGCTGGATCGACATCGAACCGCTGAAGGTCTGAACCATGGCGACGCTCGACCTGCCGACCACCGGCCGCCGCATCGAAAGCTACACGACGCGCCCGCCGCGCGACTGGCCAAGGGCGGAGCCGCCTTTCAACCGCATCGCCTTCGCCGCCGCGCATGTGGTCGCCGATCCGCTGGCCGAACACGATCCGTGGATCGAACCCGCCATCGACTGGGACCGCACCATCGCCTTCCGCCGCCATCTCTGGTCGCTTGGCCTCGGCGTCGCGGAGGCGATGGATACCGCGCAGCGCGGCATGGGACTGGACTGGCGGAATTCGCTCGAGCTGATCCGCCGCTCCCTCGACGCGGCGCGGGACGTGCCGGGCGCCATCGTCGCCTGCGGGGCGGGGACCGATCACCTCCAGCCGGGGCCCGATGTCACCGTCGATGCCGTGATCCGTGCCTACGAGGAGCAGTGCGCCGCCGTCGAGAAGCTGGGTGGGCGTATCATCCTGATGGCATCCCGTGCGCTCGCCGCCTGTGCGCGCGGGCCGGACGACTATATCCGGGTCTACCAGCGGGTACTGGGACAGGTTCGCCAGCCGGTGATCATTCACTGGCTGGGCGAGATGTTCGATCCGGCGCTGGCCGGCTACTGGGGGCATGCCGACCACATGAAGGCGATGGATGTGTGCCTGGATGTATTGGCGGCAAACGCGGCGAAGATCGACGGCATCAAGATCTCGCTGCTGGACAAGGACAAGGAAATCGCCATGCGCCGGCGCATGCCGAAGGGCCAGCGCATGTATACGGGCGACGATTTCAACTACGCGGAGCTGATCGCGGGCGACGCAGAGGGGCATTCCGACGCGCTGCTCGGCATTTTCGACGCCATCGCGCCGGCGGCGGCGGCGGCGCTGGGCTGCCTGCGCCGCAACGATCTTTCGACCTTTCACGAGATCCTGGGGCCGACCGTGCCGCTATCGCGCCATATCTTCAGGTCGCCGACGCGCTTCTACAAGACGGGCGTGGTCTTCATGGCCTACCTGAACGGCCATCAGGATCATTTCACCATGGTCGGCGGCCAGGAAAGCGCCCGCTCGACCCTGCATCTCGCGGAGCTGTTCCGCCTCGCCGACGCGGCGGGCCTTCTCGCCGACCCGGAGCGCGCGGCGAGCCGCATGCGGCTCGTCATGGCGCAGCGCGGGATCGCGAACTGAATCATGGGCAGGCCGGGGCCGCTCTCGCTCAACACCATTACCGTCCGCGAGCAATGGTCGCTCGAGCAGGCGATCGAGGGCTGCCGGCGGCATGGCATCACCGGCATCGCGCCTTGGCGGGACAAGCTCGCCGAATGCGGCGTCGAGCGCGCCGCGCGGCTGATCCGCTCGGCCGGGCTCTGCGTGACCGGCCTCTGCCGGGGCGGTCTCTTTCCCGGCATCGATCAGGCAGCGCGGCGGCGCGCGATCGAGGACAATCTCCGCGCCATCGACGAGGCCGCCGCCATCGGCGCGCGATGCCTCGTGCTGGTGGTGGGCGGGCTGCCGCCGGGCTCGAAGGATATAACGGGCGCCCGCGCCCAGGTCCGCGACGGGATGATGGCGATCCTCGACCATGCGCGCCGCAGCCAGATGCCGCTCGCCATCGAGCCGCTTCACCCCATGTACGCGGCCGATCGCGCCTGCATCAACACGCTGGGCCAGGCGCTGGACCTGTGCGACGAGCTGGGCGAGGGGGTCGGTGTCGCCGTCGATGTCTATCATGTCTGGTGGGATCCCGATCTTGCCCGGCAGATCGCGCGCGCGGGCCGGCGGATCCTCGCCTTCCACATCTGCGACTGGCTGGTGCCGACCCGCGATCTGCTGCTCGATCGCGGCATGATGGGCGACGGCGTGATCGACATACCCGCAATCCGCGTCAAGGTAGAGGCGGCCGGATACGAGGGCCATTGCGAAGTCGAGATCATGTCCGCTGCCAACTGGTGGCGGCGCGATGCCGACGAGGTGCTGCGCGTCTGCATCGAGCGTCACGCCAGTTCGGTCTGAAACTCAGCCGGAGGGCGGCCATTGCGATGGCGGCATCGCCTCCATCTGCCCGTAATCGGGCTCCACCTGCGCGCCGAAGCCGATGCAGTCGAGCGAGGCCAGGGCGATCCGGCCATCCTGGATGCGCAGCCGAGGCCCGCCGGGGCTCGCCCCATACAGATCGGGATGTGCGGCGAGGAAGCGCGCGGCCTCGGCCGGAGGGCGGCCGGCGAAGCCATCGACGAAGTGATGGCCGTTCCGCTCGACATGCTCGAGGCCAAGCAGGTTGATCAGGGCGAGATCCTGCTGCACGCAAGTGCCGGCCAGGGTCGTCAGGTCCTCCGCCGAAAGGAAGTATCTCGCCCCGTCCGCCTCCCTGTTCCAGGTCTCGCAGCGGGCCAGGTTCACGAACGACTTGTAGAAGCCCTTGCAGGCCTTGCTGGAGATGCCCCGGTAGCCAAGGGCGCGGGCGCGCGGAAAGACGTCGAGTTCGCCGTCGGACTCATCGACGATTACGGGCTTCTCGCCGGACAGGCCGCCGATATCCGCATCGAGCGCGGCGGCCCGTTTGATCGGCTGCTCGATGAAGATGATCGAGCGGTTGAGGCGGGCGAGCGCCGCCGTCTCCTGCATCCTTCGCCAAAGCTCGAGCACGCCCGCCGCGTCCTGGTACTGCTCGTTGCCATCGAGGGAGGCGAAGTAGGGCTCGGCGATCCGGTCGAGCACCGATGCGATGCGCGACAGCCGGTCGATGTCGTCCCTGACGTTACCGCCCACCTTGAGCTTGAAATAGCGATGTCCGTAGGCGGCGACCACTTCTTCCAGCGTCTCGGGCAGTCCATCGTTGACGCGCCCGCCCGGCGGCTGATCCGCGGCAACGATCGGATCGACCAGACCCACGGTATGGCGGGCATGCACGCTTGCCGCCGGCCGGCGCGCCGCCAGGAATGCACCGAAATCGAACGCGCCGAGATCGGCGATGGCCGGGTGCGGCGCCATCCCCGTCAGGTTGCCCTGCATGGCGCGGTAGAACGAGGCGCCATGCAGACGGCAGAGCGCATCGAGAATTGCCCGGTCGATCAGCGCTGGACCGAAACCGGTGACCAGCGGGCTCAGCCGCGCTTTCGTTCCCGCCGCGATCAGATCGGCGTAATTGTCGGCATAGAGAGCGAAGGCCGTCCTGGGCGAGGTGGCGAGATAACCGGCCTCGGTCAGTTCCAGTGCGTGGCGGAGCTGGCGGAAATTATCCTCATCGCTGTAGGCCGGGTCCTTCTCGAACCATTTTGCGGCGAGCGATTCGGCGGCCACGCCCCAGCCTTCCCGTCCATCCTCGAGACGGACCAGGGTGCGCACGACCGCCTGCCTGCCGTGGGTATGCGTCACCGCGCCGAAGCGGAACGGCATGCGCAGCCGGAAGGGCCATTCGTAGCGGCGGACCTCGATCAGCTTCACCAGCGGGGCATGGGTCATGACAGGCTCTCCAGGATGCCGCGAATATAGCCAATGGCGCGCGCGGCGGTTGCGGGTCCATCCGGCTGATAGTCGAATGGCTCGACCGCGACGCAGCGGTCATAGCCAAGTTCGCGGAGGGTGGCGAAGATCGGCGCGAAACGCTCCTCGCCCTGGCCCGGGCCGCGCCGGTTGCGGTCGTTGACCTGGATGTGGGCGAGGAGACCGGTCGGCAGCCAACGGCGCAGAAGTTCGGGAATCGACTCGCGCTCTGCCTTTCCCGCCGCACTGCAATCGAGCATGGTGCGCACCGCAGGGCTGCCGATCGCGCGCACAATCGCCGCGGCCTCGGCAATGCTGGTGATGAAGTTCGCTTCCGGCGGCGCGAGCGCCTCGATGCAGTATGTTACGCCGGCCTTCTCGGCATTCTCCGCGATGGCCGCGAAAGCATCGGCGCCGCGCTTTCGTGCCTCGGCGCGTTCCTCGCCCTCGGGAACGCGGCGCTGAGCCGGCGAGCCATGGACGAGGACGCTTCCGCCAAGCTCGGCGCAGAGATCGACATGGCGGCGCATGACGTCGAGGGTGCGCGCCCGCTGCGCCGGATCGGCTGCGGTAATGGACAGTCCGGCGGGCTTGACCAGGAGCCAGTGCAGGCCGGTGATGGCGATGCCGGCATCGGCGGCGGCGCGGCGCACCTCCGCGCGGCGGGCGGCGGGCAGCAAGTGCGGTTCCTCGCCGAGCGTGAAGGGCGCGACTTCCAGCCCGTCATAGCCGAGGATGGCGGCGAACTCGCACTGCCGGCCGAACTCCATTCCGGCGATCACTTCGTTGCATAGCGCGATCTGCATGACCTTCCTTTCCTATGACCAGTCGAGCCAGATGGCCTGGCCGGTGCGGGCGGACTGAATCGCGGCCTCGATGATGCGGGCGGGCACATAGCCGCAATCGATGATCGAGCATTCCGGTTCCTCGCGGGAGGCGACATGGTCGAGGAAGGTCCGGAAATGGCCGGCCAGCACCTCGGGAGCGCTCGCCGCCGCGCCCGCGATGGGCTCGGGGTCGCCATAATCGGGCCGCCACGCCCCCTCCTGCCACCGGTGCCCGCCGCGCCGCAGGCTGGACACTTCCGCCGCGAAGTCGATCTCGGCAATCGCCAGTTCGCCGGAGACCGCGATTTCCTTCATCGTCACGGCGCCGGGCACCACCGAATCCGGCCAGCGGCCCGGCTGAATATAGCCGGTCTCGATGGACGCGATCGTGCCGGATGGGTATACGAGTTGCAGGATCGCAAGGTCGTCATGGCCGCGCCCGAAATGATCGCGCGTGAGGGCGAAGACCAGCCGCGGCCGTTCCCCGGTCAGCCAGTTGAAGAGATCGATGAAGTGAACGGCGTCGTTGTGCAACGCACCGGAATCTTTGCGCGTCCGCTTGATGCCGGCGAACCTGCCGGTGAGCAGCCGCAGCGCCCCGAACCGGCCGGCGGCGATTTCGGCTTTCAGGGCCAAAGCCTTCGGATGCTGGCGGTAATAGAGCCCGCCTTGCAGGACGATCCGCGCCTCGCGCGCGCGGCGGGCGAGATCGAGCGCCTCCCACGCGTGGACGGTCATCGGTTTTTCGATGAAGAGGTCACGGCCGGCCGCGATCGCGGCACAGGCCAGCCGGTAATGGCTGTCGGTCGGCGTCAGGATGTCGACGCAGTCCACGTCCCCCATTGCTGCCTCGCCGTCGGTCGCCACGTGCACACCGGGAAAGCGTGCCTGCGCGCGCGCCAGCGCCCGCGGGTCGGTGTCCGCGATGAGCAGGGACCCGGCGGCGAGACCGGCGCGCGCCCATGCCTCGGCATGGACCTCGCCAAAGGCCCCATAGCCGATCTGCAGGACGCGCTTGTTCTTGACTTCCTCTGCCACTGGCGCAGAAGATTAGTAACCAGTTCGTTACAACTCAATGATTTACGGGGGAGACGGTAATGAAGCGGATCATCGGCCTGGTTTCGGCCGCCATCGTCGGCGCCTTCGGCGCGACGGCGGAGGCACAGAACTACACCTGGAAGCCGGAGCGTCCCGTGACCATCATCGTGCCATGGGCCGCCGGCGGGTCGACCGACCAGATGGCACGCATCGTCGCGGCCGAGCTGGAAGCGGAACTCAAGCAGAAGTTCGTCGTCGTCAATCAGCCGGGCGCGTCCGGTTCGATCGGCACCAAGAATGCCCTCGAGGCGGCTCGTGACGGCTATACATGGGCTGCCGGCGCGGCCGCCGATGTCGGCACCTACAAGGTGCTTGGCATGCTGGAGACGGAACTCAAGGACTGGAACCTGTTCTTCGCGGTCGCCAACGTATCCGCCATCGCGGTCAATCCCAATGCTCCCTACAAGGATTTCGGCGAGCTGCTGGAGGCGTGGAAGAAGAACGGCGAGAATATCTCGGTCTCGACCGCGGGACTGTCCTCCGCCGGCCATAACCTGATGGAATCGATCCGCGCCAACACGCCGATCAAATATCGCCACGTCACCTATGATGGCGGCAATCCGGCGGTAATCGCGGCCGTATCGGGAGAAGTGCCGGTCGTCTCGCAGCTTCTCGTCGAGATGAGCGAGATGATCAAGGGCAAGCGCCTGCGTCCCCTCGCAATTCTCAGCGACAAGCCGATTTCCCTCGATGGCTATGGCGAGATCCCACCGATTACCAAGTGGCTGCCGAACATGCCTGCGCCGGTCAACTACTTCGGAATCTGGGCGCCGAAAGGCACACCGGACAACGTGATCAAGACGATGGAAATGGTCTGGCAGAACAAGATCGCGAAGTCGGAGGCATTGCAGAAGTATGCGGCCTCGCGCAGCGCCCTGTTCGCGCCAATTCACGGGCAGACCGCTCATAACGAAGCTTTCAAGATGGTACGGCAGACCGCGTGGCTCTATTTCGACGCCGGCAAGGCGAAACTCTCGCCGGATACCGTCGGAATTCCGCGTCTGTGACGCTGGCTTGACCGGAGCGCCGCCGGCCCTGCGGTCGGCGGCGCTTCATTTGCACCATCGCTGCTTCGCCCATGTCCGACCATCCCGCACCGGCTGGTGAACGCGCCCCGTCGCCGCGGGCCGATCTGCTTACGGCCGCCGTGCTCCTCGCCTTTTCTATTGGCGTGATTGTCCTTTCGGCAGGCATGCCGACGTTCACGGACAAGGGCGCCAGCCTGTTTCTCGCGCCGGGTATCGTGCCAGGCTTTTATGGCTCGGTCCTTACGCTGCTCGCGCTCGTCCTTGCCGCGCGCTCGATCTGGCGCGGCGCGCTGCGCGGCGACAAGGGCGTCGGCGCGGCTTCCGGGGCCGGCGATCGGGCTGGGCTACTGCGCCTGGCGATCGCAATCGTCCTCTGCCTCGTCTTCGCGGTCGGACTGATCGGCCTGGTGCCCTTCTGGGTCGCCGTGGCGCTGTTCGTCACGTCGTTCATCGTCATCTTCGAATGGCAGCCCGGTCTTGGGGCAGGCGCAAGGGTCAGGCCGGTCGGGACGGCAATTCTGCAAGGAATGATTGCCGGCCTGCTCGTCACCTATGTCTTTCAGGAGGTGTTCTTTGTCCGCCTGCCCTGAGGTCCGCCGGTGAACGTCTTCGACAATCTGCAAATGCTCGGCGCGGCGTTCGCGAGTTTCGCCTCGCCCATGATCCTGTTCAACGTCTTCTGGGCGACACTGCTCGGCATCGTCATCGGGGCCATGCCGGGTCTCACCGCGACGATGGGCGTCGCGCTGATGACGACGCTGACCTATACCATGGCGCCCAACTCGGCGATCCTGGTCCTGATCTGCATCTATGTCGGCGCCATCTATGGCGGCAGCCGCAGCGCGATTCTGCTCAACATTCCCGGCACGCCCGCTTCCGCCTGCTCGACGCTCGACGGATTTCCGCTGGCCCGGCAGGGGCTGGCGGGCCGGGCGATGGGCATATCGACCACAGGATCGTGGCTCGGCACGTTGTTTGGCACCATGTGTGTCGCGCTGTTCACGCCGGTGCTTGGCGAGCTTTCGCTTTCCTTCGGTTCCTACGAGTTCTTCTGGGTTGCGGTCTTCGGCATCGTGATTGCCGGAACGCTGTCCGGCGGCGATCCCCTCAAGGGCTATATTGCCGGTTTCCTCGGCCTGTTCGTCGCCGCGATCGGGCAGGAGACGAACCACAACTTTCCCCGCTTTTCCTTCGGCATAAAGGATCTCGAAGGGGGCATCGGCCTGCTCCCGGCGCTGGTCGGCGCCTTCGGCGTCGCGGAGGTCCTGCAGGTCATGCGGGGCCCCGCCTTCAAGGTGGTCTCCAGCAAGGTCGATTCAGTGATCCCTCGCATCGGCGACATCGTACGCTACTGGCGGACGATTCTCCGCTCGGGTGCCATCGGCACCTTCATCGGGATCATGCCGGGCCTTGGCGAGGACACGGCCGCCTGGACCTCCTATGCGGCGGCGCGGCGCGCCAGCAAGGAACGCGAGAAGTACGGCAAGGGCTCGGTCGAGGGACTGATGGCGGCGGAAACCGGCGAGAGCGCTTGCGTGCCCGGCGCCATCATCCCGGTACTGACGCTTGCGGTTCCCGGTTCGGCTCCGGCGGCGGTGCTGCTTGCCGCGATGTTGATCCACGGCCTCAACCCGGGGCCGCTGCTGATGGTCAACACGCCGGAATTCCTCTACCAGATCGTGGCGATGCTGATCATTGCCGACATGACAAAGCTGTTTTTCGGCCTGACTTTGGTCAAGCCGCTGTTATGGATTCTTCTGGTGCCGCGCGAGCGGCTGATGCCGGTCGTCTTCGTGCTCTGCACCGTCGGCGCCTTCGCCATCACCAGCCGCGTGTTCGACATCTATGTGATGCTCGCCTTCGGTTTGGTTGGTTTCGTGCTGCGCGAACTGAAGTTTCCCATGGCGCCGCTGATCCTCGGTCTGGTGCTCGGCGAACTGCTCGACAAGAACCTGTTGCGCGGGCTCAACCTGTCGGCGGGAGACATAACGCCGTTCTTCACGCGGCCGATCTCGGGGATCATCGCGGCGATCACGCTGCTTTCGATCCTCTGGTCGATACCGGCGGTGAGCCGGCGCGTCATTTTGCTGTTCCAGCGGGTCTGAACAGACTTTCGTAGCGCGCCTTCCACGGCCTTGCCCGTTCGAGCTCGGCCGCAAGCCTGAGCAGAGTTGCTTCCTCGCCGGCGCGGGCGACGAACTGCATGCCGACCGGCAAGCCCGCCCCGGTCCAGGCGAGGGGCAGCGAGATCGCCGGCTGCCCGGTGACGTTCCACAATCGGGTGAAAGGCGCGAAGGAGAAGAGCCGGGCCAGGAAGGCATCGAGGTCGGTCATGTCCGTGTCCAGGTGACCGAGTGGCGGTGGCAGCGTCGCCAGGGTCGGGGTCAGAAGCAGGTCGTGGCGGGCAAAGAACGGCGCGGCGAGGCGCCCGAGCCGGTGGAACGTCTGCACCGCCCGAAGATAGTCGATGCCGGAGTATTTCCGCCCGCGCTCGATCATGGCCCAGGTCACCGGCTCGAAGTCGCCGGGGCCATGGGGGCGGCCGGCGGCGCGCAGTTCGATGGTGCTCGCTATGTTGACGCTCATCGCCACCAGGAAGGCGCTATCCAGCGCCTCCGGCTCTGTCGGCGGGGTCGCCTCTTCGACGATGTGCCCGAGATCTTCCAGCAGTCGCGCCGTATCCTCCAGCCCCTTGCGGCACTCGTGGTCCAGCTTGCAGGGGTAGGGCGGCTCGGCGCTGACCGCGATCCGCAGCCGGCCGACGGGCAGATGCAGCTCCTCGAGATAGGGCCGTGGCGGTGGCGCCGCGGCATAGGGATCGCCATGCACTGCGCCGTGCGAGATGTCGAGCAGGGCGGCCGTGTCGCGCACGGAGCGCGTTACCACATGTTCGGCGGCGGCACCGGCCAGGCTTTCGCCCAGCAGCGGCGCCATGCTGATGCGCCCGCGCGTCGGTTTGAGGCCCACCAGGCCGCATGCGGCGGCCGGAATGCGAATGGAGCCGCCGCCATCGGTGGCATGGGCGGCCGGCACCATGCCGGCCGCGACGGCGGCGGCCGACCCGCCACTCGACCCGCCGGCGGAGCGTGCCGTGTCCCAGGGATTGCGCGTGGGACCAAAAAGGCGGGGCTCGGTCGAGGCGGAGATCGCCATTTCCGGTGTGTTGGTCTTGCCGAGCATGACCAGCCCCGCGCGCCGGTATCGCTCCACCAGGAGACTGTCGGCCTGCGGCACGAAGTGGCGCAGGAAGCCGGCGCCATTGGTGGTGGGAAAGCCGGCGAGCAGGGCAAGAAAGTCCTTGAGCAGGAACGGGACGCCGGCGAGCGGCCGGTCCCGGGAAAGCGCGGCCGCCTCCGCCCGCGCCGCCTCCTCCCGCATCGCCACAACGGCATTGAGCGGGCCATTCCACTGCCCGATTCGCGCCAGCGCGGCGTCGAGAAGTTCAAGCGGCCTGACTTCGCCGCGCTGCACCAGCCGGGCCAAGCCCACCGCGTCATGCGACACGTATTCCGCCACGTCCATGCGCGCCCCGCCCCGGTCGCCTGAATAACGGCAGTCTCGCGGACCCAATCCGCCCGGTCAACGCTTTCAGGAAGCAGGCCATGCTCTTGAGGAAGCAGAAACATTCCCCCTTCCCGGCGGCGATGCCAGGAGCGGCCAAAACCTTCTTCAAACCACAGTTCCGCCGCAATTGGATCGGACAGTGAAACGGGATGCGCAGGGTACTTTCAGGGAGACCCAGCATGGCAGGCAGACTTGGGCGCATTGGCGCCGGAATTGTTGCGGGAGCGGCGGCGATGGCCGTGCTCGGCGCGGTGACGGCGGCGGAGGCCGGCGATCGTCGCTGGAAGCAAGGTTACGGCTATGGGCATGGCCCGGCCTACAAGCAGCATTACCACCATTACAGGCACAGGCCTGAGCCGCGCGTGGTCGTGGTGCCGCGGCATCACTATCACTATGTGCCGCCGCCGGTGGTCTATTATGCACCGCCGCCGCGTTACTATTACTACCCGGCCACGCCAAGCATCAGCTTCGTGTTTCCGCTGCGATTCTGACGGATTCGCTCGGCATCACTTTGTCGCGAGATTTGCGAGAGCCCGCGAATGCCTGAAAACAGGCGATTCGCGGGCCTTCATTTGTCGGAACTGCCCATAACTTCGGTATTCACCTCCTGCGAATCGCTGTAGAAGCAGGTCACGGTCTTCGGAACCGAACATACGCGCAATAAGGCTTTGGAGGATCAAAATGCCGGCGCCAAAACAGACTGTGGTGACCCTGAAGCACATGGGCGAGGCCATCGCGAAGAAGCATGACATGCCGAAGAAGACGGCGAATGGCGTGCTCGATGATATGGTCGCCCTGCTTGGCAAGCACCTGAAGAAGGGCGACAAGATCCGCATCGCGGGCCTTGGCATCTTCCAGGTTCGCAAGCGTCCGGCCCGCATGGGCCGCAACCCGGCGACGGGCGAGCCGATCAAGATCAAGGCGAGCAAGAAGATTGCCTTCCGTCCCGCGAAGGACCTGAAGGAGTCGATCTGAGTCTCCAGCATCGCCGGGGCGCGCCCCGGCGCCATCAGATCCGACTGAATTGACCGCAGCTTTCGGCCGCGCCGCCATGAACGGCGCGGCCGATGGTTTTTCGGTCCGTGGATTTCGGGGAGGGTTCTACAGGACCGCCTCGATGAGGTAGGGACCGTGTGCTGCCAGCCCGGCGCGAAACGCCTTGATGAAGCCGGCCATCGAATCGACCCTCTGTCCGGGCACGCCCATGCCGCGCGCCATGCTCACCCAGTCCAGATCCGGATTGCCGAGGCTCAGCATGTCCAGGGCCTTCCGGCCCGGATTCTCGGCCCCGACATTCATCAGCTCGCCCTTGAGGATGGCGTAGGAGCGGTTCGACCAGACGATGGTCAGGACGTCGAGCTGTTCGCGCGCCTGGGTCCAGAGCGCCTGCAGCGTGTACATGCCGCTGCCGTCGCCTTCGAGGTTGATGACCTTGCGTTCCGGGCAGGCGACGGCGGCGCCGGTCGCCAGCGGCATGCCGAGCCCGATCGAGCCGCCGGTGAGCTGCAGCCAGTCATGTGGCGCCGCGCCGCGCGTCAGCGGGAAGAAGCCGCGACCGGTCGTGACCGATTCGTCGCAGATGATGGCATCCTCGGGCATCAGCGCGCCGAGGGTGGCGGCGATCGCCTCGGCCACGATGGGTCCGTCGGCGGGAAGGTCCGGGCGCTTGGCTTGTGGCGCCGCGAGTGATTTGGGCGCGCCCACTTCGTCGGCCAGCCATTCCAGCGCGCCGATGATGTCCTCGTCGGCGGTGGCGAGCGTTTCGATCCGGCAGTCCGGATGGGCGAGCAGGCTGGGCTTTCCGGGATAGGCAAAGAAGGCGACCGGCGCCTTCGCGCCGACCAGGATCATGCGGCGGAAATCCTGCAGGACCTTGACCGCCTGATCGACGGGATAGGGAACCCGCTCGACCGAAACCCGGCCGGCGCCCCGCTCGATACGGCCATTGGAATACTGGGCCATGATGCGCGCGCCGGTCTTCTCCGCGATCCGCGCGGCGAGCGAAAGGCCATGGGCGCGCAGCGCGACGCCGGTAAGCAGCAGCAGGGTCGGCTCGCCGGAGCGCAGCGCGCGCAGCGAAGCATCTATCGCGGCCCGCGAGACCGGCGGGCGCGGTTCGATGGCGGCGATGCGCCCGCGCGATCCGCCCTCATTCCAGGCCGTATCCGCCGGCAGGATCAGGGTGGCGATCTGTCCCGGCGCGCGACTGGCCGCGGCGATGGCATCCGCGCCGTCCTGGCCGACGCTGCCCGCTTCCGTCGCCGTTCGCACCCAGTGGGACATGGGGCGGGCAAGCGCCTCGATATCCGAGGTCAGCGGCGCGTCATGCTTGCGGTGATAGGTCGCATGTTCGCCCACGATATTGACGACCGGCGACATGGCGCGCCGGGCATTGTGCAGGTTGGCGAGGCCATTGGCGAGGCCGGGACCGAGATGGAGCAGGGTCGAGCCCGGCCGGTCCGCCATTCGCGCGTAGCCATCGGCGGCGCCCGTCGCCACGCCCTCGAAAAGGCAGAGCACGCAGCGCATGCCTTCGACCTTGTCCAGGGCGGCGACGAAGTGCATTTCCGAGGTTCCGGGATTGGTGAAGCAGACATCGACGCCGCCATCGACCATCGTGCGAACCAGACTCTCTGCGCCGTTCATCAATCCTCCCCCGAAGGAGACCGCGTCCGGTCCCTCTGCCGCCGATCGAAATTCACGGAGTTATAAGGCTTTGCCGGCGATCTTGCGAGCGGGCGATGACCGCGCTCGTCCGCCGGTGCCGATACATGGAAAATCCCCGGAAATCGCCGGCAAAACTCGGCCATTCCTTAAACGGAAATTAATGCGGCGGGCGGGATATTCCCGGATCGGGCGAAACAGGTGCCAGGAGACAATCATGCTGAAAGCATTCTGGCATCGCCTGGCCAGGGCAGGCGATGGTGGCGTGGCGGTGACGGTGGCGGCGGCGGCGCCGATCATCATCGGCATGGCCGGTCTCGGCGTCGAGGCGGGGGTCTGGTATCTCGACAAGCGGCAGGCGCAGACGGCGGCCGATGCCGGCGCATTCGCCGGCGCGCTCGAGCGCTGGCGCGGCAACTCTTCCGGCGTGCAGACCGCCGTCACCCAGGCGGTCACCAAGAACGGCTATGTCAACGGTTCGGATGCCGTGGTCACGATCCACCATCCGCCGAGCCAGGGTGCCTATGCCGGCAGCGGTTCGGCCGTGGAGGTCATCGTCCAGCGTTCGCACCAGCCGCTCTTTGCCGCCCTCTTCGTCGGCGGGAATGTCAATGTCGCGGCGCGCGCCGTGGCCCAGGTGCAGACCATCGGCAGAGCCTGCGTGCTGGCGCTCGATCTCACCGCCTCGTCGGCCATCGGCAACAAGGGCAATCCCTTCGTCGACATGACCGGTTGCGTGCTGGCCGCCAATTCCAACAGCCAGTCTGCTATCGCCCTTTCCGGCTCCTCACAGCTCACCGCGAACTCGCTGTGGATGGTCGGCAACTACACGAACAACGGATCGGCGCAGATCAATCTCGCCAGTGCCCCTATGATCAATGCCTGGGCGCTGGACAATCCCTACGCCGACAAGACGGTCGGGCCGACCGGTGCCTGCGCGCACAACAACTATTACGTCGGGTCCGGCAATGTCACCATGTCGCCCGGGACCTATTGCGGCGGCATCTCCATCGGATCGCAGGCGACCGTCGCCCTCAATCCCGGCACCTACGTCATCGATCGCGGCGATTTTAACGTCAGCGCCCAGGCGGTGGTGACCTGCAACTGCAGCACGCCGGGATCGGGCGTCACC
Source organism: Alphaproteobacteria bacterium (assembly GCA_026126165.1). Classification (GTDB taxonomy): domain Bacteria; phylum Pseudomonadota; class Alphaproteobacteria; order Ferrovibrionales; family Ferrovibrionaceae; genus JAHCJQ01. Next base: position 4,790 of record JAHCJR010000044.1, on the reverse strand, counting down.
ATCGTGCTGACCAGCTCCGGCGCCACCAGCCAGATCGGCACGGTGACGATCAATGGCGGCGCCCATGTCGAGCTTCAGGCGCCTTCCGATCCGTCCTATGCCCATCCGGGCCTGGTCGTCTATCAGGACGAGCGCGCGCCGAGCAACAAGATCGCCAAGTTCAATGGCGGCGCGACCATGCGCCTGACCGGCGCCGTCTACATGTCGGCGCAGGAAGTGGAGTGGGCCGGCGACAATTCCACCACCGCCCCGACCTGCACCGAGGTGGTGGCGCGCCGGATCACCTTCACCGGCAATTCCAAGATCGACAACAGCTCCTGCGAGGAGATGGGCGTGACGCCGATCCAGATCACCGGCGTGCGTCTTGTGGAATAGGAGGCTGGTTCCTTGTTCCGTTCCCTGCGCGGCCTTTCCGGAGACACAGGCGGCAACGTGCTGGTCGAGTTCGCATTCGCGGTGCCGATCCTGGTCACGCTGCTGATCGGCCTGGTCGATTTCGGCGCCGGCGTGCACGACATGCTGGGGCTGCGCTCGGCCGCGCGGGCGGGGGCCGAGTTCGCGGTGGCGCGTCCGACCGACCTCGATGGCGTGACCGCCGTCGTCCTCGCATCGACCGACCTCAAGCAGGACGCGGTGACGGTGACGACGACGAACTTCTGCGAGTGCCCGAACGGCGCGGCCGTCGCCTGCGATGGCACCTGCAGCGGCGTCATCCGCGAATATGTCAGGGTCCGGGTCAGCCAGCCCTTTGCGCCGATCCTGCCCTATGGCCATCTGGTGATGCCCGACGAAATCGTCGGCGAGGCCGTGGTGCGGGTGCGGTGAGGATCATGCGTCTTTTCGCGTGCGAGCGGGGCAATGCGGCGGTCGAGTTCTCGCTGGTCGCGCCGCTCTTCATCTCCCTCCTGCTCGGCGTCGTCGAGTTCGGTCGCTATCACTGGATCCAGAACGGGCTGCGCTTCGCCGTCGAGGAAGCCGGCCGGTTCGCCATTGCCAACAGCTCCGCCAGCGCCGAGACAATCGCGGCAAAGGTGCTGGCGAAGGCGCCCAGCACAGGCACGGCGCCGGTCATCGATGTTCAGGCGAGCAGCTCCGGCGGCATGAACTTCATCACCATCCAGGCCAGCACCGATTTCAGCTTCCTGATGCCCTTTCTGCCGATCGGGCCGCTGCCGATCGCCAGCCGCACGACGGTGCCGGTGGGAAGCTGATCTACTTGTAGCACTGCACGCGCGCCATGAAGCGGCGCGCATGATCGAGAATGTCCCTCGGCCGGTTGCCGCCATCGGCATGTCCCGGCCGGAAGCGGACATTGTGACGCTCCAGGAAGCCCACCATCGTGTCGTGATCGACCGCGATGGCAACATCCGGCACGACGCGCCGGGTCTCCGCATAGACGCGCACCGTGTCGATCCGCGCGAAGACGACGCCGACCACGAGGCCGTTCTCGTCGAGCACAGGCCCACCGGAGGTGCCGCGCCGGATCGAGGCATTGATCGCCAGCCGTCCGCCGCCGCCGGGCAGCGTGGAGCGGAGGATCTGCCCCTCGACGCCGACCGGGGCGAGGGAGGCCAGGCCCTGGACCGGATAGCCGACGATGGTGACGTGATCGCCTGGCTGCCAGTCGGGGCGTACATGGATCGCGGCGAGACCGGGCGGCGGGGTGGCAACCTGCAGCAGCGCCAGATCGTCGCCCTCGTCTGTTGCCACCACGCGCGCGGCGCTGGTGAAACGCTCCGTCGCGGTGGTGACGCCGATGCCGCGGCATTCGTCGATCACATGATGGTTGGTGAGAATATGCGCCGCTTCCGAAACATAGAAGCCCGTGCCGACGCCGGCGAGCCGCATGCCGGCAAAGGTGCCGTCGACCGGCTGGCGGAGCGCGCGGCGGATGCGCTCGGTCCGCCTTTCCCTGATCCTGTCCGCCTCCGCCGCATCGACGATCCGGCCCTCGCACTCATCGGCCGCGGTTTCGCTCACGACCTCGCGCGGCTCGTCGAGGCAGAAAACCGTCCGCGCTAGTCCGGGCCCGGGCAGCGCGAGCAAGCCAATGACCATCGCCGCCGATATGCCAAGCGCACATCGCATGTCTGACGTCCCCCGTCTCCTTTCCAAGATTAAGCGGCGAGGGCCCGGTCGCGCTACCTGTAACCTCCTGTTTCGGCATGGTTTCCTCGATCGACGAAAAATGTCTCGAATTTCGATATAATACTTCGCGATATTGACGCAAATGAAGTGAAGGTTTCTTTTCTCGTATTATGTAAATATAAAATCAAACTAAGCGACAAATAAATAACAATAGTAATAATAAATCTAAAGACATTTGTTATATACATATATGTATTCAGATAATATCAGACTGATGATTCATTTTATTATCATTTGATAGTAAAACTGCATTTTTCTCAGGCCAGATTCACGCGTCGTTAAGAAATGCCCGGTAGCCTCACCCTCGTCGCAAACAGCCTTCGGGAGAGGCGAACCATGTTCAAGATGATCAGCAAGCTGCTTAAGGACGAGTCCGGCGCGACCGCCATCGAATACGGTCTCATTGCCGCGCTCGTTTCCGTCGCCGCCATCGGTGCCCTGGGCGCCATGGGCGACTCGCTCGACGGCATCTTCACCTTCGTGTCGACCACGCTGGAAGCTGCCGTGACCTCCGGTACGGGCGGCACGACTCCGTAACGCCGTATCGCGCAAGGGGCGGCGGCAACGCCGCCCCGAGCGTCCGCCGGCGCGTGATCGATCGAAAGGCAACAGGAGTGAGAACGATATGTTGCAGATCACGCTTCAGAAGCTGCTCCTGTTGCCCTGCATCGCCCTGCTGCTCTGGGCGGCGATCTCCGACCTGACAAGTCTGCGTATTCCGAACATCGCCAGCTTAGGGGTAGCGCTGCTCTTTCCGGCGCAGTTCCTGCTGCATGGCGATCTCAAGCTCATCCTGTTCTCCGTACTGATCGGCGCCGCCGTCTTCACGGCCGGCGCCGGTCTTTTTGCCGCCGGTCTGCTGGGCGGCGGCGATGTCAAGCTGCTGGCGGCGGTGGCGCTCTGGGCCGGGCCGCAGGGGATCTTCCCCTTTCTGCTGGTGACGGTATTGGCCGGTGCCGCCTGCGCGCTGGTGATGATGACGCCGGTCGGCAGCTTCGTGCAGTCGATGAACGGCGGGCTGGCTCGCCAGAAACTCGTCATGCCCTACGGTGTCGCCATCGCCGTTGGTGGCCTGTTCATCCTTCTTAAACCATTGACGGCATAAGGTTTGCTGCAGGTGGCGAACCTCCTTCAAGGCTGGAAAACATGAGGCTGCGCGGTGTAATTCTGCTGCTTCTCGCATTGATGACCGCCGCCGGCGCGGCGCTGCTCACGCGGGGCTGGCTGCAATCCCAGCGCGTCAGTGTGGCGGCCCCCGCGCCGCAGCCCGCGCCCAGGGTCACGACCCAGGTCCTGGTCGCCAAGACCGATCTCTCCATCGGCAGTTTCGTGCGGCCGGAAGACCTGCGCTGGCAGGCCTGGCCGGATGCGACGCTCGCTCCCGGTTACGTGCTGCAGGGCACCCGTCCGCTCGAGGATTTCGTGGGCTCGGTGGTGCGCAACTCGATCACCGCCGGCGAGCCGGTCACGGAAGCCAAGGTGGTGACGCCCGGCAATTCCGGCTTTCTCGCCGCCGTGCTCAGTCCCGGCAAGCGCGCGATCTCGGTTCCCGTCAACGCCACATCGGGCATCTCGGGCTTTGTCTTTCCGGGGGACCATGTCGATCTGATCCTGACCCATACCCTGCCCAAGGAGATCGCGGGCAACGACCGGCGCGCGAGCGAGACCGTGCTCCGCGATATCCGCGTGCTGGCAATCGACCAGAAGGTGGAAGGCAAGGCAGGCGAGGCAGTCGTGGCAAGGACCGCGACGCTCGAAGTCACGCCGAAGCAGGGCGAGATGATTTCCGTCGTCGTCGAGATGGGCAAGCTCTCGCTGATGCTGCGCGCGATGGCGCGCGACGAGATCGTGGAAGAGCAGGTGGAAAAGCAGTCCGGCGTCACCCTGGACAGCGACGTGAGCCTGCTGTTGCCCAAGCCCGGACGGAACAGGGCGGGCGAGGGCGACGACCGGCAGACCGTGACGCTGCTGCGCGGCTCGCGCGGCAAGGGCGGCGGCAGTTCCGCTGACGTGGCGGTCAAGCCCGCGCCGGTGACGCAATGATCGCAATTCGCATTCCCGCTCTGCTGGCCGCGCTGCTGTTGCCGGCGCTTGCCCTGGCCGATCCGGAAATCGCCGCACAGCCCGACCTGCTGCCGGAGCCCGTGCAGCGGAACAGCGCGCTGACCGCGAGCGCCACGCCGGAGGTGCCGCCTCCGGCGCGCGCGGCGTCATCCAGCCAGCCCGCCCGGACGGAGCCGCCACGGATCGTTCTTGCGGCGATCGAGGATGCGTGGATAAGGGTCCGCGACGAGGCCGGCGGGGTCCTGTTCATGCGCACGCTCGCCACCGGCGAGCGTTACGAGGTTCCGGCGCGCGCCGATCTGCTGCTCGACACCGGCAATGCGGAGGGTCTGACCGTCACGGTCGATGGCGCCGAGGCGCCATCGCTCTTCATTCCGGGTCGTTCGGTGGTTCGCCGCGGCATCCGTCTCGATCCTGACGAGCTACTGAAGGGTCCGCCGCCGGCGATGGTTGCGACCGCCGCGAAGGTCGAGCTGGCACAGGCCGTGTTGCGCGGTCCGGCGGCCTCGCCGACATCCACACCCACGCCCACGCCCGCACCGACATCCGCGCCCGTGCCCGCGGCGACGCCCGCTCCG
>JAHCJR010000043.1 GCA_026126165.1 Alphaproteobacteria bacterium | reverse complement strand
CGACCTGCCCTTTTTCGGCGGCATGAACATCTGGAAGGCCAACGCCGCCATCGTCGACAAGCTCGCCGAGGTCGGCGCCCTGCTCTCGCACGGCAAGATCACGCACAGCTACATGCACTGCTGGCGCCACAAGACGCCGCTCGTCTATCGCGCCACCGCGCAGTGGTTCGTCGGCATGGACAGGGTCGCCGCCGACGGCTCCACACTGCGCGAGCGCGCGCTGCGCGCCGTGGAGGCCACCAAGTTCTACCCCGCGTGGGGCCAGGCGCGCCTGCACGCGATGATCGCCAACCGCCCCGACTGGTGCATCTCGCGCCAGCGCAACTGGGGCGTACCGATCCCCTTCTTCCTGCACAAGGAGACCGGCGAGCTGCATCCGCGCACCGTCGAGCTGATGGAGGAGGTCGCGCTGCGCGTGGAGCAGGAGGGCATCGAGGCCTGGTTCAAGCTCGATGCCGCCGAGCTGCTCGGTGCCGAGGCCGCGCAGTACGAGAAGATCAGCGACACGCTCGACGTCTGGTTCGACTCCGGCACCACGCACAAGCACGTGCTGCGCGGCTCGCACAACGACGGCCACCCCGAAGGCCCGCGTGCCGACATGTACCTGGAAGGCTCCGACCAGCACCGCGGCTGGTTCCACTCCTCGCTGCTCACCGGCTGCGCGATCGACGGCCATGCGCCCTACCGCAGCCTGCTGACGCACGGCTTCGCGGTCGATGGGCAGGGCCGCAAGATGAGCAAGTCGCTCGGCAACGTCGTCGTGCCGCAGGAGGTCACCAGCAAGCTGGGCGCCGAGATCCTGCGCCTGTGGGTCGCGTCGACCGACTATTCGGGCGAGCTGTCGATCAGCAAGGAGATCCTCGATCGCGTGGTCGAGGTCTATCGCCGCGTGCGCAACACGCTGCGCTTCCTGCTCGCCAACACCGCCGACTTCGATATCGACAAGGACGCCGTACCGCTCGAGCAGTGGCTGGACATCGACCGCTACGCGCTCGCCTTCACGCGCCGGCTTGCGCAACAGGCCGAGGCCGACTACGCGAAGATGGAGTTCCACCGCATCGTGCAGGCCCTGCAGGTGTTCTGCGCGGAAGACCTGGGCGCCTTCTACCTCGACATCCTGAAGGACCGCCTGTACACCACCGCGGCCGGCAGCCTGCCGCGCCGTGCGGCGCAGACCGCACTGTGGCACATCACGCAGACGCTGCTGAAGCTGATGGCGCCGATCCTGTCCTTCACCGCCGAGGAGGCCTGGGCGGTGATTAACCCCGCGCAGGACGGCAACGAGGCCGACAGCGTGATGCTGCACACCTTCCACGCGCTGCCGGCACAGGAGGGCGAGGCCGGGCTGATCGCGCGCTGGGAGATGATCCGCGCGGTGCGTGCCGAGGGCCTGAAGGTCATCGAACAGCTGCGCACCGAGGGCAAGGTCGGGTCCTCGCTGCAGGCCGGGTTGACGCTGCATCTCACGTCCGACAAATTCACCGCGATGGCGAGCCTGGACGAGGATCTGCGCTTCGTCACCATGACCTCGGCGACGACGCTGGCCGAGGTGGCCAGCGCCGAAGACGAACGCATCGTGGCCAGCGCGCGCGAGGCGCAGAAATGCGAGCGCTGCTGGCATTACGTGGAAAGCGTGGGGAGCCATGCCGAGCATTCGACACTGTGCGGGCGCTGCATCAGCAACCTGTTCGGCAACGGAGAGACGCGCGCGCATGCCTGAGTCGAATTCGTTGACACGTCACGGCAGGGCCGGTTCGAAACCGCCCCTGGCCGCGATGGCGCCCTGGCTCGGGCTTGCAATCGTCGTCGCCGTTCTGGACCAGCTCACCAAGCAGTGGGTGCTGGGCAGCCTGCACCTGGGCCAGGCCATCCCGATCACCGGCTTTTTCGATCTGGTGCTGGTGTTCAACCGCGGAGCAGCGTTCAGTTTCCTCGCCGACCATTCCGGCTGGCAGCGCTGGTTCTTCACCGGTCTCGCCGTCGTGATCTGCGGCTGGCTGCTCGCGCTGATGCATCGCCACCGTGAAGAGCGACTGTTGCCGGCTGCGTTCGCGCTCATCATCGGCGGCGCAGTGGGCAACGTGGTCGACCGGCTGATGCACGGTGCCGTGGTCGATTTCCTCTACTTTCATGCCGGCCGCTATGGCTGGCCGGCCTTCAACCTCGCGGACGCCGCCATCACGCTGGGTGTCGGCTTGATGCTGTGGGGCCAGTTCCGCGGCAACGGCGAAGCCAAGGCCGAACCGACACCGGAGAACCCGAGATGAGCCACATCGTCCAATCCAACAGCCTCGTCACGCTGCACTACCGTATCACGCTACCCAACGGCCAGCCGCTGATCAGCACCTTCGAGTCCACCCCTGCGACTTTGCAGCTCGGTGCCGGCGAGATGCTGCCCGCCATGGAGAAGCTGCTGATCGGCCTGGGTGCGGGCGCCCGCCACGTCTTCGAGCTGGAGGCGGAAGAGGCCTTCGGTCCGCATCGAAGCGAACTGGTCGAGCGCGTCAAGCGGGCGCACATGCCCGACGAGGAGATCGAACCGATGAGCGTGATGGAGTTCACCGCGCCCGACGGTTCGCGCTATTCCGGCCTGGTGTGCGAGATCGACGCCGAATCGGCCCTGATCGACTTCAATCACCCGCTCGCCGGCAAGGCGATCCGCTTCGAGGTCGAAGTGATCGGCGTGGTCTGACGTCGCGCCGTCGCCAACAGAGAGCTGCAATGAACGACAAACAAAGCGAAATCCTCCTCGCCAACCCGCGCGGCTTCTGCGCCGGCGTCGAGCGTGCCATCGAGATCGTGGAACGCGCGCTGCAGCGTTTCGGCGCACCGATCTACGTGCGCCATGAAGTGGTGCACAACAAGTTCGTGGTCGACGACCTGCGTAACAAGGGCGCGGTCTTCGTCGAGGAACTCGACGAGGTGCCGGCGGGCAATACCGTGATCTTCTCCGCCCATGGCGTGTCACTGGCCGTCCGCCAGGAAGCCGAGCGGCGCGGCCTGCGCGTGTTCGACGCGACCTGCCCGCTGGTCACCAAGGTGCACATCGAGGTCGGCCGCATGCGCGAACAGGGGCGCGAGATCGTCATGATCGGCCACAAGGGCCACCCCGAGGTCGAAGGCACGATGGGCCAGGTGAAGACCGGCATCCACCTCGTCGAGACCCCTGACGATGTTGCCAGCCTGCAGGTGGCCGATCCGGAGAAGCTCGCCTACGTGACGCAGACGACGCTATCGGTCGATGACACGCGCGCCGTGATCGAGGCCCTGAAGCGCCGCTTTCCGACCATCGTCGGTCCGGACACGAAGGACATCTGCTATGCGACGCAGAACCGCCAGCAGGCGGTGCGCGAACTGGCAAAGGTCGTGGATGTGATCCTGGTGGTCGGCGCGCCGAACTCGTCCAACTCCAACCGGCTGCGCGAGATCGCCGAGGAACTCGGCGTGCGCAGCTACCTGCTCGAGGATGTCACCCAGCTCAAGGACCACTGGCTCGAGAATGCGCGCGTGGTGGGCGTCACGGCCGGCGCCTCCGCGCCCGACGAACTGGTGCAGGAGCTGGTCAAGGAGCTGGTGCGGCGCGGCGGCGGCGAGGTCTCGGTCATGCCCGGTGCGGACGAAAACGTGCGCTTCCGCATGCCGACCGAACTCATCGATGTGCCCGCTGTCGCCGCCCACTAGCATGGCCGGCGGCGCGATCGGCCATCACGAACAACCAGGTCCGCCTATTCAGCCCATCCAGTCAGTCCAGACAGGCAAGTCAGTCCAAACAGGCAAATCCGGCAACCCGCCCAGACCCGCGTCGCGACGGAGCCAGCAGTCAGCAAGAGGTTCAAGGTGAGCGTACCCTTAAGTCAGATCGTCCGTGTCGGCGCCTATGTCGTCAAGCAGCACCTCATCGGCAACAAGCGCTATCCGCTGGTTCTGATGCTCGAGCCGCTCTTCCGCTGCAACCTGGCCTGCGCCGGCTGCGGCAAGATCGACTATCCGGCCGAGATCCTGAACATGCGCATTTCGGTCGAGGATGCGCTGGCGGCGGCCGACGAGTGCGGCGCGCCGGTCGTCTCCATCGCCGGCGGCGAGCCGCTGCTGCACAAGGAGATGCCGCAGATCGTCGAGGGACTGATCAAGCGCAAGAAGTTCGTCTATCTCTGCACCAATGCCCTCCTCATGGAGAAGAAGCTGGACCAGTACCGGCCCAGCCCCTTCTTCACCTGGTCGGTGCATCTGGACGGCGACCGCGAGGACCATGACCATGCGGTCTGCCAGGAAGGTGTCTACGACAAGGCTGTCGCCGCCATCCGTCTGGCGCGCGAGAAGGGTTTCCGGGTCAACATCAACACCACGCTGTTCGCGGGCGCCGAGCCCGAGCGGGTCGCCCGCTTCTTCGACGATGTCATGGCGATGGGCGTCAATGCCATCACCGTCTCGCCCGGCTATGCCTACGAACGCGCGCCCGACCAGCAGCATTTCCTCAACCGCCGCAAGACCAAGGATCTGTTCCGCGACATCTTCCGCCGCGGCGATCGCGGCAAGCGCTGGCGCTTCAGCCAGTCGAGCCTGTTTCTCGATTTCCTGGCGGGCAACCAGACCTATAAATGCACGCCCTGGGGCAATCCCTGCCGCAACGTCTTCGGCTGGCAGCGTCCCTGCTACCTGCTCGGCGAAGGGTATGTGAAATCCTTCCGGGAGCTGATGGAGGAGACCGACTGGGATTCCTACGGCACCGGCAATTACGAGAAATGCGCCGACTGCATGGTCCATTGCGGCTACGAGGCGACCGCGGTCATGGACTCGGTCCGCAACCCGCTCAAGGCGATGCGGATCGCCATGCGCGGCGTCAAGGTGGAAGGCGAAATGGCGCCGGAAATCGCCATGGACAAGCAGCGTCCGGCTGAATACGTCTTCTCCCGCCATGTGGAGGAGACGATGGCGAAGCTAAGCCACCGGAAGCCGCAGGCCAGCGCGGCCGAATAACCCTTCCAGGCTGCGATGGGCGAGGCGGCTGTCTCGCCCCAGCCTGAGCAGCGCCGGCAGGTCTCCGGGCCGGCGCAACAGCGCGCGCAGGACCCGCCCGATGGCAGGCCTGCCATTGTCATCCACCGCATCGAGGGCTGCCGCCGGCAAGGCCCGTTCCGCCGGATCGGCGATGGCGCGCAGCACGGCGAAGGGAAGTCCGCGGCGGCTGGCGATCGCGGCGACGGCGGCACTCTCCATATCCACAGCGAAGGCACCCCGGGCCCGCAGCGAAGCCTTGTCCGCCTCCGACGCGGCTGGCCGGTCCGATCCGAAGACCGGCGCAAGCCGCGCCTCCGGCAACAGGGCCCGCAGCCAGTCGCGCAGGGCCGGATGGCAGGGGTGCCGGCCATCTTCCGTGACGATTTCCGTGGCAACGACCAACGTGCCGGGCGCGAGGCCGGGTTCGAGCCCGCCGGCGATGCCGAAACTGAGCAGTGCCCCCGCGCCGGCATCGGCGAGGCGCGCGGCCTCCGCCATGGCCTTCTCCGGACGGCTGGCGGCGCAGCCGATCAGCGCGTCGGGCCAGAGGCGCCTTGCGATCGCGGCTTCGGAGGCGAGGCCGGTGACGATGCCCGCCGGCATCAGATGCCGAAGGGTACCTGCCGCGAATTGCCCTGCTTGAGGGCGCGATAGCGCGCCAGGCTCCAGAGCGGGAAGAACGCACGATAGCCGTGATAGCGCAGATAGAAGACCTTGGGGAAGCCGACGGCGGTAAATGCCTCTTCGTCCCAGAGCCCTTCCGCATTCTGCGTGCGCGAGAGATAGCGGATGCCGCGCTCGACCGCCGGATTGTCCACTTCGCCGGCGGCCATCAACCCGAGCAGCGCCCAGGCGGTCTGCGAGGCGGTCGAGACCTTGCCTTCGCCATGGGGCTGGCCTTCCCAGTAGGAGGCGCCGTCCTCGCCCCAGCCGCCATCGGCGCGCTGCTTGGAGACGAGCCAGTCGACGGCGCGGCGCATCACCGGATCCTGATGGTCCATGCCATAGGCGTTGAGCGCGCTGAGCACCGACCAGGTGCCGTAGATGTAATTGGTGCCCCAGCGGCCGAACCAGGAACCGTCCGCCTCCTGCTCCGCCAGCAGATAGTCGATGGCGCGCTTCAGGGCGGGATGATCCTTCGGATAGCCGAGCTGGGCCAGCATGCCGACGCAGCGCGCGGTCACGTCCGCGGTCGGCGGATCGAGCAGGGCACCATGATCGGCGAAGGGAATGTAGTTGAGGTAATGCTTGGTATTGTCCGCATCGAAGGCGCCCCAGCCGCCGTTGCGGCTCTGCAGGCCGAGCACCCATTCGACGCCGCGCTCGATCGATTCGCGATAACGCTCCCGATCGCAACGGTCGAGCGCCATCACCACCATGGCGGTGTCGTCGAGATCGGGGTAATGCGGATTGGCATACTGGAAGGCCCAGCCGCCCGGCCGCACGCCCGGCCGCTCCGCCGCCCAGTCGCCGACCACGTCGAGCACCTGACGGTCCTTCAGCCAGTCGGAGGCGGCGCGCGCCCGCTCCGCCGGCGCACCTTCGCCGGTCTCCATCATCGCCAGGGCGGCGAGGCCGGTATCCCAGACCGGCGAGAGACAGGGCTGGCAATAGGCCCGGTCCTCCTCGATCACCATCAGCTTGTCGATGGCGCTCCGGCAGGTCAGGACGTCAGGATGGTCCTGCGGGTAGCCAAGCACGTCGTAGCACATGAGCGCCGCCGCCATGGCCGGATAGATGCCGCCCAGGCCATCCTCGCCGTTCAGCCGCTCATGCACGAAGTCCATCGCCTTGGCGATGGCGCTCTCGCGGCCGCCTTTGGGCAAGTGCGGCTCGACCAGGCGCAGCGCGCGGTCGATCTGGGCGAAAAGGCGGGTCCAGACGGTGTCGGGCAGGCCGACGCTCCAGTCGGTCACGTCCTCCGGCGGCACGACATAGAGCTCGCGCACGGACACCTTGCGCGGATTTCGCGCGAGCGGCTTCTTCGCCATCAGAACCACGAGCGGCACGATGACCGTGCGCGACCAGTAGGAAACCTTGTCCAGATGGAACGGGAACCAGCGCGGCAGGTGCATGATCTCCACCGGCATCACCGGCACCGCCTTCCACGGCATCTCGCCGAAGAGGGCAAGCTGGATGCGGCAGAAGACGTTGCTCGCCGCCGCGCCGCCATGGGCCAGGATCGCCGCCCGCGCCCGCGCCATGTGCGGCGCATCGGCATCCTCGCCGGCCGCCTTGAGGGCGAAATATGCCTTGACGCTGGCGGAGATATTGAACTCTCCGCCATGATACAGTGACCAGCCGCCATGGGCGCCCTGGGTCGACTTCAGGTAATTCGCGATCTTGCGCTCGATCTCCGCGTCGGTCTCGCCGAGGAAGTGGCGCAGCAGCAGATACTCGGCCGGGATCGTCGCGTCGGCCTCGAGTTCAAAGACCCAGTGGCCATCGGCCTGCTGCCGGCGCGCGAGGGCGGCGGCGGCGCGGTCGATGCTGGTATCAAGGGAAAGTTCCGCCTCGCGCGTCGCACGCGCCGGCTGGTCGAGAAGGGCAGGACCTTGCATGGTTCTTCTTGAATGGTTTTTCGTCTGGGGGGTGACGCCCCGAATCCCGGGGAAAAGCGTCGCAAACTCTAGGTTGTTTCATATAGATTATCGGTTTCGCGGCGTCCAGCGATAACGGATGCCGCGCGCTGGCCCGAACGGATCGCGCCCTCGATGGTGGAGGGCAGACCGATGCAGGTCCAGTCGCCGGCAAGGAACAGATTCCTCCATCGTGTCAGGGTACCGGAGCGCCGCCTTTCCGCCTCCGGCGTGGCGGCGAAGGTCGCCCGCTTCTCCTTGACGATGCGCCAGTTCGGCATGGCGATGCCCTGCAGGCCGAGTGCCATCTGGACGTCGCCCCAGAGTTCGTGCGCCAGTTCCTCCGCGCCCCAATCGACCACCCGGTCGGCGGCGGAGGTGGTGGTGGAGATGACTTGCGGCTTGACGAAGATCCATTCCGCCAGCCCGCCGATGACGCCGAGAATTCCCGGCGGTGCCATCTGGTGCTCGAACAGGAAGTGCCCGTTGACGATGGCGCGGAATTCGTCCGGGGTGGCGATTTCGAGCCCGAGATCGCCGGCGATCTGCGCCGGCAATGCGAGAATGACCTGGTCGTCGGGCTCGATCGTCACGCGCCCGTCGGTGAAATCGAGTGCGGTGATCCGCTCGCCCGCCGCCTCGATGCGGCGCAGGCGGGCATTGAAACGCACCACGACACCGCGTAGCGCCAGCGTGGCCAGTGCCGGGTCCACCAGGCTCTCCGAAAGGCCCTCGCGCGGCACCATGGGCAGGAGCGCCTCGCCGCCCTCGGCAAAACTCTCCCGGATCACGTTCCAGAGCAGCCGCGCCGAGGCGCGCTCCGGCTCGGTGTTGAGCGCGGCCACGGCAAAGGGCAGCCAGAGCCGCTGATAGAGCAGGTTGGTGCGCTCGAAGGCCTGCTGCACCGTCGCCTTCGCATCGAGCCGCGCGAGCTTGAAGGGATGCAGGTAATCGGCAAGCCGCGTGCCGGGCACGCGGCGTTCGGGGAAGAGGACCCACCAGGGCAGCCGGCCGCGATTGGGGCGCAGGGTCCAGCGCTCCCCGCTACGCCGGTCGAAAAAGGGGAACGCCGGCTCGGCCGGAACCAGCATGGTCTCGAGCGCGCCGGTCTCGCGCAGGTAATCGAGCGCGGCCCGGTTGGCGGTCAACATCAGATGATTGCCGTTATCGATGCGCACGCCAAGCTCGCGGTCGAGATAGGAGCGGCAGCGGCCGCCGGCATGGTTCGCCGCCTCGTGCAGGATGATGCGCGAATGGCGCGTGCTGGCGCGCACGGCGGCGGCAAGACCGGCGAGGCCGGCGCCGACGATATGCAAGGTGCCGACTGCAGGGGCAGCGCCTGGCGATGGGTCCTGATTCATGCCGCTTCGATTACAGGAGGCCGTGGCGGAGCGCGAGCCAGATCTTCCGCAGCCTGGGCAGGCGCACGGGTTCGTCGAGGCGTTTCCAGCCGCGCCGGCAAAGTCCGTCGAGGATCGCCGCATAGACCGCGCCCATGACCCGCGCCGGCTTCAGCGGTCCGCGCGCGCAGCGCGCCATGGCCGCCGCCGCGCGGGCATAGTGGCCGCGCGCTTCCGCGGCGAGTGCGTCGCAGACGCCGCCGATATCGGGGTGGGACAGGACCGTTGCGGGATCGGAGCCGTGTATGCCGTGCTGTTCCAGCAATTCGCGCGGCAGGTAGAGCCGCCCGCGCGCCGCATCCTCCGCCAGGTCGCGCAGGATATTGGTGAGCTGCAGCGCGCGCCCGAGATGGTGCGCCACGTCGTCCGCCGCCGGTTCGCCGGCGCCAAAGGCGCGTACCGAAAGCCGGCCGACCGCGCTCGCCACCCGGTCGCAATAGAGGTCGAGGTCGGCCGCGGACGGCGCGCGGATATCGGCGGCCGCGTCCATCGCCATGCCGTCGATCACGGCGAGGAAATCCTCCCGCCGCAGACCGAAGCGGCGCACCGGGTCGAGGAGGGCGCGCGCAACCTCGCGCGTCGGCCGTCCCTCGTAAAGGGCGTCGATTTCCGCCCGCCAGGCGGCGAGATCCGCTTCCTTGGTGGCCGGATCGAGCCCTTCATCGGCGATGTCGTCGACCTCGCGGCAGAAGGCATAGATGGCATACATGGCCGCGCGCCGCTCCGGCGCCAGCAGTCGCATGGCGGAAAAGAAGGACGTGCCCGAGGCTTCGACGCGCCGGCGCATCGCCTCGCGCAGGCGCGCCTTCTCGACCTCGTCGGGCGGATCGCAGGCGGCAAGCGCGCTCATGCGGCGAGCCGGCTCCGCCCGCCGGACGTGAACGCCCGCCAGACGCCGCCGGCGGCGGCGATCAGCATGGCAAGGCGTGGCAGCTTGACCCGCTCGGCGAGCGGATCGCCGCGGCGCAGCATGTCGGTCAGCCTGTCGGCGAGCGCGACGATGGCCGCGGTTTCGCAGCGCAGGCGGAAATCCCGGCAGCGATGCGGCAGCTCGCGCGCATGGCGCATCAGTTCCTCGGTGCGGTCGAGGCAGCGGTCGATCGTGCCGCGCAGGCCATGCGTGAGGCGTTCCCCCGCCAGGTCCTCGACCCTGCCGCCGGTCGCCGCCAGATCGTCCTGCGGCAGGTAGACGCGGTCCATCTCGCGGTAGTCGGCACCGCAATCCTGCAAATGGTTGATCACCTGCAACGCCGCGCAGAGCGCATCGGAAGGGGGCCATGTGTCGCGGCGCTCGCCATGCAGGTCCAGCACCTGGCGGCCGACCGTCGCCGCCGAATAGCGGCAATATTCCATCAGCTCCGCCCAGTCCCGATAGCGGTTCTTGACCGCGTCCATCTTGAAGGCGTGCAGCAGTTCGAGGCAGTGATCGGGCGCGAGGCCGGTGGCGGCAAGGCTCTCGCGCATGGCCTCCGCGACCGGCACTTGGCCGGGTTCGGCGTCGGTCACCCCGCGGCCCATCAGATCGAGCCTCCGGATCTTCTCCTCCGGTGCCAGTGCCGGATTGTCGGCGATGTCGTCGCCCATCCGGGCAAATCGGTAGAAGGCGTGAACGTGCGGCCTGAGTTCGGCGCGAATCAGGAACGAGCCGACCGGAAAATTCTCGCTGCCGGCATTCTTTCCAGACGGAGTGGCAATTTCCTCATGGCTCTCACGCATCGCTCCGCACCTGCACCCGGCCCTTCCATTCGCCGCCGCGGCCCAGCCAGTGCCGGCGGCCCGAGTCCAGCGTCGCGCCCAGATAGAAGAGCGCGATTGCCGGCAGGGCCGCCGCCCAGAGCGGCGACAGACGATAGTAGCGGAGCATGGGCAGGAAGGCAGCGCACATCAAGCCCCAAACCAGCAGGCCGATGAACGCGGAAGGCTCACCCCAGGTCACAAGTGCGAGAATGGGTGGTGCCAGATAGGTCAGAATCATACCGAGCGCGGCAGCAGCCAGATTGAGTGGCGAATGGTCGAGCTGTGTGTAGGCGGTGCGCGCCACCATGCGCCAGACATCGGCCGGATTGCGGTAGCGGCGAAGGCTCCGCGTCTCGTGCGCCAGGCCGAGCCAGACCGGCCCGCCGCGCTTGATCGCGGCCGCCAGCGAGCAATCGTCGATCAGCCGGCCGGCAATGGCGCTCATGCCGCCGATTCGCCGCAAGGCCTGGCGGCGCACCAGCATGCAGCCGCCGGCCGCCGCCGCTGCGGGATGGCCGGGCCGGTTCACCCAGGCGAAGGGGTAAAGCTTCTGGAAGAAGAAGACGAAGGCCGGCACGAGCAGCTTCTCGAAGAAGCTCTCGCTCGCCAGCCGGACCATCAGCGAAACGAGGTCGAGCCCGCCGGCCTCCGCGCGTGCCACCAGACCGGCCACGCTGTCCGGCGCATGCGCGATGTCGGCATCGGTCAGCAGCAGATAGCGTGCCTCCGGGAACCTCCGCTCGGCCTCGTCCACGCCCTGGGCCTGGGCCCAGACTTTCCCGGTCCAGCCGCGCGGCAGGTCGCGGCCGGTCAGGACGATAAGCCTATCCTCGCCGCCGACTTCCCGCGCCGCGTTTGCGGCGATGCGCGCGGTGCCATCGGTCGAATGATCGTCGATCACGATGATTTGAAGGTCGCCGCGGTAGGTTTGCCGCAGCAGGGACCGGACCGTCTCGCCAATCCCGTCCGCCTCGTCGCGGGCCGGAACGATGGCGACGACCTGCGGCGGCGCCACGATTTCGGGGAGTCCGTGCGCGGATTCCCGAATCGTGCGGAAAAATAGCCCCCGTCCGGCCAGTAGATAGCACCAGATCCCCAAGGATATGGCGGCAACCGCCAGCGCGGGCGTCATTGCCCGCCCCCCATGATCGTCAATTTCACTCTCCGAAACGCTATTTCGCGGCCTGCCCGTGTTCCCCGGCTGACGCCCCCGTCGCCGCATCACAGAAATGTCACCGCTCATAGTCTACAACCGGTTAAAACCGCCGGCCAATACGCGAAAACCTTGAAGTGGTTGACTTGTAACGGTCGACACAATAGTTAGCGGACTGGCGTCCGGCAGCCTGGGAAGACGGCTTTCCGGGTGCGGGACAAGCCTTTGAGGACCCCTCCATGAGCGTCAGGCCCTATCGGGACATCCAGCGGCGCAAGAGCCGCAAGATTTTCGTTGGTCCGGTGCCGGTCGGCGGCGATGCGCCGATCACGGTGCAGTCGATGACCAACACCCGCACGGAAGATGTTGCGGGGACGGTGGCGCAGATCCGCGCGCTCGAGGACGCGGGCGCCGACATCGTGCGCGTCTCCTGCCCGACCGAGGAAGCGACGGCGGCGCTGCCCGCGATCGTAAAGGCGGTGAAGGTGCCAATCGTCGCGGACATCCATTTCCACTACAAGCGTGCCATCGAGGCGGCGAAGGCCGGCGCGGCCTGCCTGCGCATCAATCCGGGCAATATCGGCTCGGCCGAGCGCGTGCGCGAGGTGATCAAGGCGGCCAAGGACCACAACTGCTCGATGCGGATCGGCGTCAATGCCGGCAGCCTGGAGAAGGACCTGCTCGAGAAGTATGGCGAGCCCTGCCCCGAGGCGATGGTGGAAAGCGCGCTCGATCATGCGCGCATCCTCGAAGACAACGACTTCCGGAACTTCAAGATCAGCGTCAAGGCGTCCGACGTCTTTCTCGCGGTCGCCGCCTACCAGTCGCTGGCCGAGGCCTGCGACTATCCGCTGCATCTCGGCATCACCGAGGCCGGCGGGTTGCGCTCGGGCACCGTCAAGTCGGCGATCGGCATGGGCTCGCTGCTCTGGGCCGGCATCGGCGACACGATCCGCGTCTCGCTCTCCGCCGATCCGGTGGAGGAAGTGCGCGTCGGCTTCGACATCCTGAAGTCGCTCAACCTGCGCCATCGCGGCGTCAACATCATTTCCTGTCCGTCCTGCGCCCGGCAGAATTTCGAGGTCATCAAGACCGTCGAGGTGCTGGAGCAGCGCCTGGCGCATATCACGACGCCCATGACCCTCTCGGTCATCGGCTGCGTGGTGAACGGCCCCGGCGAGGCGCGCGAGACGGATATCGGCTTCACCGGCGGCGGCAACAACACGCACCAGGTCTATATCGCCGGCCTGCCCCACCACCGGCTGAAGGACGAAAGCATCGTCGATCACCTGGTCGGGCTGGTGGAGAAGAAGGCGGCGGAGATCGAGGCGGCGAAGGCTGCGGCGGATGCTACGCCGAAGGCGGCTGTCGGCGATTGAGCTGACGGCCGCACTTCACGATCAATCGTAATTTCGTGCTGGCAGATGCCTCTTGCCACGATCAGGCGCCGGCCGGGGGCGGCAGGCGAACGCGGTCCCAGGCCCGCTCGTGCAGGAAGAAGACGACCGTATTGACCGCCGGCTCGATCAGCGCCACGCCGGTGGCGATGACGACCGAGCCGGTGAGGGCATAGGTCACGCCGAAGCCGACCGCGAAATGCAGCGCGGCGAACGTGGCGGTTTTCAGCAACTGGCGAGACACGGCCGATCCTTCCTCGGTGTGGCACTGGACACTATGTAGGTTATTAAGAATGAGTGTCAATAGCAATTGACCGATTGATCCGCGTCAATGGCAGGAGCGGGCCCAGCGGGCAGTCTGGTTTCGGCAGCAGAGGGTGAGGCCGTTCAGGGGCATGGACCGAAAGAACCACATAAATTTCTGGTATTTCCTGATCGCCTTCCTCGCGATCGTGCTGCTGCGCGACCTCTGGGCCCAGTGGGCGGGGGTCGAGCCGATCCCCTACAGCGAGTTCCAGACCCTGTTGCGCGACGGGCAGATCGAGCGCATCGCCATCGGTGCCGAGCAGATCACCGGGACCCTCAAGCGTCCGACGGCGGCCGGGCGCAGCCAGTTCGTCACCACCCGGGTCGAGCCGGGGCTGGCGGCGATGCTGGCCGAGCATGGGGTCGAGTTCCGCGGCCAGACCGAGAGCAAGCTGTTCGCCACCGTCCTGTCCTGGGTGCTGCCGGCGCTGATCTTCGTTGGCATCTGGATGTTCGCCATCCGCCGCATTGCCGAGCAGGGCGGGCTCGGCGGCATGGGTGGCGGGCTGATGTCGATCGGCAAGAGCAAGGCCCGCGTCTATGTCGAGACCGACATCGACGTCACCTTCGCCGACGTGGCCGGCGTCGACGAGGCAATCGAGGAGTTGAAGGAGATCGTCGAGTTCCTGAAGGAGCCGGACAAGCATGGCGTACTCGGCGCGCGTATCCCGAAAGGCGTCCTTCTGGTCGGCCCGCCCGGCACCGGCAAGACGTTGCTCGCCCGCGCCGTGGCGGGGGAATCGGGCGTGCCGTTCTTCTCGATCTCCGGGTCGGAGTTCGTGGAGATGTTCGTCGGCGTCGGCGCGGCGCGGGTGCGCGATCTTTTCGAGCAGGCCCGCAAGCGCGCGCCCTGCATCGTCTTCATCGACGAACTGGACGCCATGGGACGGGCACGCGGCGCCTTCTCGGTCGGCGGCCATGACGAGAAGGAGCAGACGCTGAACCAGCTCCTGGTCGAGCTGGACGGCTTCGATCCCAAGGTCGGTATCGTGCTGCTGGCGGCGACCAACCGGCCGGAAATTCTCGATCCGGCGCTGCTGCGCGCCGGACGTTTCGACCGCCAGGTGCTGGTGGACCGGCCGGACAAGAAAGGCCGCGTGCAGATCCTGAAAGTTCATATGCGCAAGGTGCGCGCGGCGAGCGCGGTCGAGCTCGAGGACGTGGCGGCGCTGACGCCGGGTTTCACCGGCGCCGATCTCGCCAACCTCGTGAACGAGGCGGCGCTGATTGCCACCCGAAGGCGCGCCAGCGAGGTGACGATGGACGACTTCACCCGCGCGGTGGAACGGATCGTTGCCGGGCTGGAGAAAAAGAATCGCCTGCTGAACCCGAAGGAGCGGCGCATCGTCGCCCATCACGAGATGGGCCATGCGCTGGTCGCCATGGCGCTGCCGGGTGCCGATCAGGTGCACAAGGTCTCGATCATCCCGCGCGGCATCGGCGCGCTCGGCTACACGATCCAGCGCCCGACCGAGGACCGCTTCCTGATGACCCGGGCCGAACTGGAAACCAAGCTCGCCGTGCTGCTGGCCGGCCGCGCGGCGGAGGCTCTGGTTTTCGGCGAGATTTCCACGGGCGCGGCGGACGACGTGCGCAAGGCAACCGAGATCGCCCGCTCCATGGTGGCGCGCTACGGCATGGACGAGGCGCTGGGCAACGTCGCCTACGACGAGGAGGCTTCGCCCTACCTCAACCTGCCTGCCGGCCTGCCGCAGGGCGTGCCCCGTTTCGGGCCGGACACGGCGCGGATGATCGACGAGGCGGTGAAACGCATCACGGACCAGGCATTTGCGCGTGCCAGCGCGGTCCTGGCGGCGAACCGCCCGCTGCTGGTCGAGGCCGCCGAACGGCTGCTGGTCCAGGAGACTCTGGAACGGGACGGGCTCGAGGCGCTGCGCGGCCGGCTGCGGCCGGGGGAGGCGGCGGCCTGACAAAAAAAGGGCGACCCGCGCAGCGCGGATCGCCCAGTCGGAGCCTGTAACGGAAGAACGTTACCGTGGTCACTCCACGACCCGGCGCGGCAGGTTCACTGGAGGGGTCGCCGCGCCCGGATCGCCGTATTCATCAGACCCCGGCAATACGGCATCAAAAGGGCGGCGCCTGCCATCGCACCGCCGTAATTCGGCCCTCACGGCAATGCGCCCGCGCCGAAGGTCCAGACGGCGGTGCGTTTGATCGTGGCATCCTCGAGCGCGCGGCTGGTCGGCACCGAATATTCCGTGACCTTGCGCAACCGATTCCGGGGCAGGTAGTGGCGGCCGGGATCGCCCAGCAGCACCTCCCGGCCGGCGCGCGCGCAGGCTTCGAGCCAGGCGGCGACCCGCTCGGCCATCGGCCGCTCATAACAGACATCGCCGGCCAGGATAAGATCGAAGGGCGGGTCCTGCTCCTCCAGATAATCCTGGCTGGTGGCGGAGACCCGGCAATCATTGGCTTCGGCATTCAGTTCGATGGCGGCGAGCGCGAAGGCGTCGATCTCCGAGGCGACCACCAGCGCGGCGCCGCTTTTCGCGGCGGCGATCCCGGCGAGGCCGGAGCCGGCGGCGAAATCCAGCACGCGCTTGCCGCGCACGAGCACCGGCAGGTCGAGCAGATGGCGGGCCAGTGCCTGGCCACCGGCCCAGGCGAAGGCCCAATAGGGAGGTGGCAGGCCGAGCTGGCCAAGTTCCTCCTCGGTCCTCTCCCACAACTCGGTCGCCTCGCTGGCAAGATAAAGGCGGATTTCCGGCGCGTGCGGCACGGCGAGAAGCTCGGTATTGGCGCGTATGAAGGCGATCCTGTCCTCGTGACTGTCCAAACCGGGGCCCCTTGTTCGCCGGAGGATGTCGAGGGCAGGGCAGAGTTGCAGCCGGCGCGCTCGACCATCCCCGATCATCGGCGGCATCATGAGCGAGGGCAAGAAACTCTGGCAGGGGCAGGCAAATGAAGCTGGATCTCTCGGGCAGGCGCGTTCTCGTAACCGGCGGATCGCGCGGCATTGGCCGTTCCATCGCGCTCGCGTTCGCGGGCGCGGGCGCGGCGGTTTCGATCTGCGCGCGCGGCGAGGCGGCGCTCCGGCAGACGGAATCCGAGATTGCCGCGCTTGGCGTCCCGGTCCATGCGGCAGTGACCGATCTCGCCGATGGCGCGGCGGTGCGCGCCCATGTCGCCGCCGCTGCCGCCGCGCTCGGCGGTCTCGACGTCCTGGTCAACAATGCCTCCGGGTTCGGTCGAACCGACGACGAGGCAGGCTGGGAGGTGAGCTTCCGGATCGACATCATGGCGAGCGTCACCGCCTCGAACGCCGCCATCCCGCACCTCGCGGCGCGTGGCGGCAGCATCATCCACATCTCTTCCATCTCCGGGCTCGGACCTTCGGTGCGGACGCCGCCCTATGGCGCCGTGAAGGCAGCGCTGATCCAGTACACGCGCACCCAGGCGGCGACGCTCGCGAAGCAGCGCATTCGCGTCAACTGCATCGCGCCGGGCTCGATCGAGTTTCCCGGCGGCCTCTGGGACTTGGCCAAGCGGGAGAATCCCGATCTCTACAAACGCATTCTTGGCGGCATTCCCTTCGACCGGCTTGGCCGGCCGGAGGAGGTTGCCAATGTCGCGCTGTTCCTCGCTTGCGATCTGGCAAGCTGGGTCACCGGGCAGACCATTGCCGTCGATGGCGGCCAACTACTGACATGACCTAGGCCGGCCGGCCTACGGCAGACTCCCGAGCCATTCACGGCCTTTTCCTGCGTTTGTGAAGCGCGGCGAACCGTGCGCGGCCCTAGGATGCGCGCGGGCGCCTGGGGCGGGCGCATCCAGGTTTCATGCGCGGATGCTTCGGGAGCGAGAAGATGGAAATGCAGAACATGAAGATGCCGACCGGCGAGATGCAGGCGATCGAGACGCCGCCGGTCGACGGGAAGTTCGTCGAGGTCGTGGTCGGGCTGGTCAAGGCGGGGTATCTCGGCCTGGCTGGCAACCTTGCCTACCTCATCGGGTCAAGCTGGCTGCTGGTGGCCATCGCCGCCGGCGCCACACTGGTCCTTGGGCTGATCGGTCTGGGCGGGATCGGTTCGCTGGTGGCGGGACTGGCGCTTCTCGTCTTCGCCTCGCGCTGGGTGCGGGTCCTGCTGCTGCAGGAATCCTCCGGCCCGATCGAGTTCGGCAAGCGCGATATCGGCTTCATCATCAATACCATCGTGGTGGCCATCGTGGCGGGTCTGCCCGCCGGTCTCGTCAACTTCCTGCTTGTTCCGGTCCTTGGCGGCATCGCGGGGATCCTGGCGCTGGTCGTGGGGCTGGTCGGCGCCTATCTCGGCCTGCGGCTGTCGCTGGCCCCCATCGGCGCGGCCATCGGTCAGCCGGTCGGCTTCGGCGAGTCCTGGAGCCGCACCGGCGCCAATCCCGTCATCCTCCGCTTCATGGTTGCGGCCATAGCGGCCGCCATTCCCTTCGCCATCATCAACGGGCTTCTCGCCACGATCGGCGTGCTCGGCGGCAGCCTGGTACTGATCATCGCGCAGGCGGTCATCGTCGTGATCAACTTCATTTCCTCCGCGGTGCTGGTGGCGCAGACGACCATGCTGTACCGGATGGTCCGCCCGTCCTGAGGTGACTTCCCCGCCGGCCGGCGCGCCCAAGGCGCCGGCCGGTTTGACGGGGGACAGCTGCCGCCCTAACTGAAATTGGCAGGATCAGGGCGTGTGCGGCGCGAGTCCGTCTTGACAGCGGGTCGCCAAAGTGCGCCCATTTCACCCGCAAGAAGCTGCGCATAAGCAGCGGCGAGGGGAGGATCGGCGACCTCGGGGCCGTTGGCCTGACGGGCTGCGCGCCTGATCGCCCCCGCAGTATCGGTGTTCCGTCGCGTCGTCCGGCCGCCCGGCTGGTCCGCGCCGGCTTGGAGGAGATGCCGCGTTGAAGGCGACTGACGTAAGCGACCCCGATTACTTCCACAAAGTTGTCGATTGTCAGTGGGCCTGCCCCGCACATACGCCCGTACCGGAGTATATCAGGCTCATTGCCCATGGGCGTCATGCGGACGCCTACATGATCAACTGGAAGTCGAATGTGTTTCCCGGGATCCTTGGCCGGACCTGTGACCGGCCTTGCGAACCGGCCTGCCGGCGCGGCCGGGTGGAGAAGGATCCGGTCGCGATCTGCCGCCTGAAGCGCGTCGCCGCCGACAACAAGGGCGACATCGCGGACCGCCTTCCGAAGGGTCCGTTCCCCAGGAACGGCAAGCGGGTCGCCTGCATCGGCGCGGGCCCCGCGTCCCTCACCGTGGCGCGCGACCTGACGCCGCTCGGCTACGAGGTGGTGGTATTCGACGGCGATGCGCGGGCCGGCGGCATGATCCGCAGCCAGATCCCGAAGTTCCGCCTGCCCGAGAGCGTGATTGACGAGGAGGTGGGCTATATCGTCGATCTCGGTGTCGAGACCCGGCTCGGCAGCTATGTCTCCAGCCTCAGGTCCGTGCTCGCGGAGGGCTTCGATGCGGTCTTCGTCGGCTGCGGCGCGCCGCGCGGGCGCGATCTCGACGTGCCCGGCCGGAAGGAGGCCGCGGCCAACATCCATATCGGCATCGACTGGCTCGCCTCCGTCTCCTTCGGCCATGTGGAAAAGATCGGCCGGCGCGTCGTCGTGCTCGGGGGCGGCAACACGGCGATGGATTGCTGCCGCACCGCTCGCCGCCTGGGCGGCGAGGATGTCAAGGTGATCGTGCGCTCGGGCTTCGAGGAGATGAAAGCTTCTCCCTGGGAGAAGGAGGATGCCATGGCGGAAGGCATCCCGATCATGAACTTCCTGGTGCCGAAGAGCTTCACCCACGAGGGCGGTCGTCTCACCGGCGTGGTGTTCGAGAAAGTCGCGCCGAAGTTCGACGACAAGGGGCGCCGCAGCCTGGTTCCGACCGGCGAGCCCGACCTGCACGTTGCCTGCGATGACGTGCTGGTGGCGATCGGCCAGGAAAACGCCTTCCCATGGATCGAGCGCGATGCCGGCGTCGAGTTCGACCGCTGGGGCCTGCCGGTGCTGGGCGAGAAGACTTTCCAGTCGACCAACCCGAAGGTCTTTTTCGGCGGCGATGCCGCTTTCGGGCCGAAGAACATCATCTGGGCGGTGGCGCATGGTCACGAGGCGGCAATCTCGATCGACCGCTTCCTGCGCGGCGAGGACGTCGCGGCCAGACCGCCGCCGATGACGACGCTCGTCTCGCAGAAGATGGGCATTCACGAATGGGCCTACGACAACGATATCTCGAACGAGTTGCGCCAGAAGGTGCCGCACGCCGCGCCCGATATCGCGCTGAGGGATATCAAGGTCGAGGTCGAACTGGGTTTCGACCAGAAGCTGGCCTGGGCCGAGGCGCAGCGCTGCCTCAATTGCGACGTACAGACGGTGTTCACGCCGAAACTCTGCATAGAGTGCGATGCCTGCGTGGACATCTGCCCGATGGACTGCATTACCTTCACCGAAAATGGCGAAGAGGAGGACCTGCGCCGCCGTCTCATGGCGCCGGCGCTCAACCTCGCCCAGGACCTTTACGTTGCGGAGGGGCTGAAGACCGGCCGTGCCATGATCAAGGACGAGGATGTCTGCCTGCATTGCGGGCTTTGCGCCGAACGCTGCCCGACGGGCGCCTGGGACATGCGGAAGTTCTATCTTGAGATGACACAGGCGGGGCAAGGATGCCGTACGCGCTAGAAGCCACCAACGATTTCGTCGTCAAGTTCGCCAACGTCAACGGTTCCGGTTCCGCTTCGGCCAACGAGCTGTTCGCGCGCTCCATCCTGCGCATGGGCGTGCCGGTGAGCCCACGCAACATTTTTCCCTCGAACATCCAGGGCCTGCCGACCTGGTACGAGGTGCGCGTGACCGAAAAGGGTTATCTCGGCCGGCGCGGCGGTGTCGACCTGATGGTCGCCATGAACCCGCAGACATGGAAACAGGACGTGGCCGAGATCGAGCCCGGCGGCTACCTCTTCTACGACAATACGAGGGCCCTGCCGCCGTCGGCCTTCCGCAACGACATCAACGTCATCGGCATGCCGCTGACCGAGATCTGCAATGCCACCTATACCGATCCGCGGCAGCGCCAGCTTTTCAAGAACATCATCTATGTCGGCGCGCTCTCCGCCCTGCTCGACATGGATGCGGGCGAGATCGAGAAGCTCTTTTCCGAACAGTACAAGGGCAAGGAGGCGCTGCTCGATTCCAACGTCAAGGCGCTCCATCTCGGGCGCGACTATGCGAAGAAGGAACTTGATTGCCCGATCGGCCTCCGGGTGCGGCGGGCCGACAATGTGGGGCAGCGTATCTTCGTCGATGGCAATTCCGCGGCGGCGCTGGGCTGCGTGTTCGGTGGCGCGACGGTCTGTGCCTGGTATCCGATCACGCCGAGCTCCTCTCTCGCCGAAGCCTTCATCGCCCAGTGCCGGCGCTATCGCGTGGACAAGCAGACGGGCCGCAACAAGGCGGCCATCATCCAGGCGGAGGACGAACTGGCCTCGATCGGCATCGTGGTCGGTGCCGGTTGGAATGGCGCGCGCTCCTTCACGGCCACTTCCGGCCCGGGCATCTCGCTGATGCAGGAGTTCATCGGTCTCGCCTATTTCGCGGAGATTCCGGCCACGATCATCGACGTGCAGCGCGGCGGTCCTTCGACCGGCATGCCGACACGCACCCAGCAGGGCGACATCCTGCTTTGCGCCTATGCGTCGAACGGCGATACCAAACATGTGCTCCTCTTCCCCGAAGACCCTAAGGAGTGCTTTGATTTCTCGGCGGCGGCGCTCGATCTGGCGGACCGGCTGCAGACGCCGATCTTCGTCATGACCGACCTCGATATCGGCATGAACCAGCGCCTGGCCGAACCTTTCGCCTGGGACGATGCGAAGCGCATGGACCGCGGCAAGGTGATGGGCTTCGACGATCTCGAAGCGGGGCGGCAGTTCGGCCGCTATCTCGACGTGGATGGCGACGGAATTCCCTATCGTACCTATCCGGGAACCCATCCCCGGCGCGGTTCGTTCTTCACCCGCGGCACGACCAAGGATGCCTTCGCGCGTTACAGCGAGGAGGGGCCGGTCTACGTGGAGAACATGGAACGGCTGCTGCGCAAATTCGAGACCGCCAAGACGCTGGTGCCGGCGCCGATCCTGCGGCCGGCGAAGCAGCGAACCTCGATCGGCGTCATCCATTACGGCTCGACGGCGCCGGCGATGAACGAGGCGCTCGACGTGCTGGAAGGGCGGGGCCTGCATCTCGATGCGCTGCGCATCCGCGCGTTTCCCTTCCCGGCGGAGGTCGAGCGCTTCATTGCCGAGCATGAGCAGGTTTTCGTCGTCGAGCAGAACCGCGACGGCCAGCTCCGCTCGCTTCTGGTGAATGAATGCGGCATCGATCCGGCACGACTGCCGCCGGTGCTCCATTACGACGGTACGCCCATAACCGCCCGCTTCATCATCGACGTCATCGCCAAGCGCATGGCGACCTGAGAGATCCCGAGGATCGCACGATGACCTACATCACCAAACCGAAGCTGCACCATCCAAGCCTGCCGACGAACCGTCTCGGCTACACGCGCCGCGACTATGAGGGCAGCGTCTCGACACTCTGCGCCGGCTGCGGTCATGACTCGATCAGCGCCGCCATCATCCAGGCCTGCTTCGAACTGTCGCTGCCGCCGCACCGGATCGCGAAGCTTTCCGGCATCGGCTGTTCGTCGAAGACGCCGACCTATTTTCTCGGCAATTCGCACGGCTTCAATTCCGTGCATGGCCGCATGCCTTCCGTGCTCACCGGCGCCAACCTCGCCAATCGCGACCTCATCTACATGGGTGTATCCGGCGATGGCGACTCGGCCTCGATCGGTCTTGGCCAGTTCGCACACAGCATTCGGCGCGGCGTGAACATGGTCTATATCGTGATGAACAATGGTGTCTACGGACTGACCAAGGGGCAGTTCTCCGCCACGGCCGACAAGGGCTCGAAGAGCAAGCGCGGCGCGGTGAATTCCGACGAGCCCATCGATCTCGTGGGTATGGCCCTGCAGCTCGGCGCCACCTTCGTCGCGCGCTCTTTCTCCGGCGACAAACAGCAGCTCGTGCCGCTGATCAAGGCCGCCATCCTGCACAAGGGTGCGGCGTTCATCGACTGCATCTCGCCCTGCGTGGCGTTCAACAACCATGCCGGCTCCACCAAGAGCTTCGATTACGTGCGCGAGCATAACGAGGCGCTGAACCGGCTCGATGTCATCCCGGAACGCCAGACCATAGAGGTGGATTACGAGCCGGGCAGCATCGAGGAGGTCGTCCAGCATGACGGCTCTGTTCTCAGGCTGAACAAGCTGGCGCCGGAATACGACCCGCATGACCGGATCGCGGCGCTGACGCACCTGCAGGAGCGCCATGCGGAGGGCGAGGTGGTGACCGGCCTGCTTTATCTCGATCCGACGCCGCGCGACCTGCACGACCATCTGGCGACGGTCGAGAAGCCGCTCAACGTGCTCGACGAAGCCGAACTCTGTCCGGGCCAGGAGGCCCTGCAGCGCTTCAACGCCCAGCACCGCTGAACGGCGGGGCGAGGCGCGCCCGCGCCTTTGCCGCCCGCCGGACCATGTAGCGGTGCGCCCAATAAGCGAGCCGGTCGGGCAGGTGTCCCTGGGCGCTGAAACCGCAGGCCCTGAGCGTCATGCCGAGCGCCCGGCGCACATGGCCATAGCGATAGAGCCGCCAGGCGCCCGCCTCGTAGGCGCGGGCATGCCGGACGCGATCATAGGTCTGGTCCGCGGCATTGGCCGACCAGTAGGCGCTGGCCAGTTCGTCGTCCTGCACCTCGCCGATGCGCCCAAGCGCCACGGCGAGACGCCGCCAGCGACCCATCGGCTGTTTGCGCAGGCAGCGTTCGAGATTGTCCTGAAACAGCTTGTAGTGGCGGAACTCGTCGCCGGCGATGTGGGCCGCGAGGGCCTTCAGGCAAGGCTCTTCCGTGGCGTCGCGAATGGCGCTGTAGAAGCTCGACGTGCCGCACTCCACGATGCAGCGGGCGATCAGCTCGCCAGCCTCGCTGCCGCGAACCGATGCCCCGGCATCAACCGGCATCCGATAGGCGGTGCGAAAGCGGGCCAGCGCGGCCTCAAAGTCGAATGCGGGGTCGGCCAGCATCGCCCAGCGGGCAAGCGCCGCGCCGTGCTGGCGTTCCTCCTCGCCCCAGCGCTCCGCCGCCGCCACGAAGTCCGGATCGGCGCGAAAGACCGCGCGCAGATAGCGGACATAGTCGGCGGCATTGCCTTCGACCAGGGCCGCCGCCTTGATCACCGGGATCAATCCGGGATCGACGCGGCCAGGGTCGAAGCTTGCCCAGGGAATCGTATCCAGGCCCCAATGCCCCATGAATGTAACAATTATCGCGCTTCGCCGGTCGGGTAAACCCCGCGGAAGACGTGCCGGGCGATGCGGCCCGCGCCTGCGGACTTGACGGATCGGTATCCACGACGCAGAAAGCGGGAGGCATCGCGAACGGGAGGGGCGCGCCGATGGAAATCGATCCGGCGATCAGGGAGGTCTTCGCGCAGGTGGGCGAGGCCATGGTGCAATATGGCCTGAGCGTGTTCGGCGCGCTGGCCATACTGATCGCGGGCTGGTGGGTCGCGGGCCGCCTGCAGGTCGCGCTCGACCGACTGCTGGGCCGCGTGCCGCGCATGGACGCGACGCTCAAATCCTTCCTGCGCGCCCTGGTCCGCTACGTGGTGATGGCGCTGACCCTGGTCGCGGTCCTGGCCCAGTTCGGCGTACAGACGGCTTCGATCATCGCCATGCTCGGCGCCGCCGGCCTCGCCATCGGCCTGGCGCTGCAGGGCACGCTGCAGAACGTCGCCGCCGGCGTCATGCTGCTGCTACTGCGGCCGTTCAATGTCGACGATTTCATCGATGCTGAAGGCATTTCCGGCACCGTCCGCTCCATCGGTCTGTTCACCAGCGAACTCAGCACGTTCGACGGCGTCTACGTTTCGGTTCCCAACGCCCAGCTCTGGAACCGGTCCATCAGGAACTTCTCGCGCAACCCGACGCGGCGGGTCGACGTCGTGGTGAGAATTTCCTACGGCGACGACATCGACCGGGCCATGGAGGTGCTGCGAGGGCTGTTCGAGGATGCGCGCATCCTCAAGGACCCGGCGCCGGAGGTCATGGTCAATGCGCTGGCGGATTCCTCGGTCAACATCAACATCCGCTGCTGGACGGCAGCCGGCGACTACTGGGCGATCTTTTTCCATCTGCACAAGGCGGCGAAGCAGGCACTCGACGCGGCGGGGATCACCATTCCCTTCCCGCAACGCGACGTGCATCTCCATCAGCTCAAGGGCTGAGAGTCAGCCTAGAGTTGCAGCAGCAGGAAGCCCGCGCCGCCGATGGCGGTGAGCGCCATGCCGACCATACGAAACAGGAACATGGCGCCGACATCGGCCGCTTCCTGTTGCCGGCGATGAGCCGCCTCGGCGCGGCCCATGCCTTGCCGGCTGCGCTGCTGGATGGCGAACAGGCCGGTGGCGAAGGGATGCCCGACCGCTCCCTCGCGCTCGATCTCGATGCGCACGCAGAGCAGCCAGAGCAGCAGGCCGACGATGCCGAGGCCGAGGAAACCCAGCAGGCCGACGAAGAGCACGGCGAGGATCCCCGCGAGCGCCCAGCCGGCGCAGGCCACCAGGACCAGAATCATCCGGGCGGAGACGCGCATCGGACCTTCCTCCCCGGCGTCATCCTAGCATCTCCCGCGCCGAGCCTCGACGGCGGAGCCGCGGACGGGCATTCTGGGGCCGGGAGGGACGCATGTTCGATACCATCGCCGGCATCCTCGACTGGATCGGCATCGCCGTTTTCGCCACCACCGGCGCGCTGGTCGCGTCCCGCAAGCAGATGGACATATTCGGCTTCTCCCTGCTCGGCACGGTGACCGGCATCGGCGGCGGCACGGTGCGCGATCTCGTGCTTGGCAATCTGCCCGTCTTCTGGGTGCGCGAGCCGGCCTACGTCATCGTCTGCGTGCTGCTCTCCGTGCTGGTCTTCTTTACCGCCCATATCCCGGAATCGCGCTACCGCCTGTTGCTCTGGCTCGACGCGCTGGGGCTGGCATTGTTCGCGGTGGTGGGGGCGGGGATGGGCCTCGCCGCGGATGCGGGGCCGGTGGTTGCGGTGGTCATGGGCGTGATCACCGCGACCTTCGGCGGCATCATCCGAGACGTGCTGGGCGGCGAGAGCCCGGTCATCCTGCGCCGCGAGATTTATGTCACCGCCGCCCTGGTGGCGGCCGTGGCGTTCGTCGGCGCGATTGCCGTTGGCCTGCCGCGCGAGGGGGCGGTGATCGGCGGGGTGCTGTGCGGCTTCGCCGTGCGCGGCGCGGCTCTGCACTGGGGCTGGTCGCTGCCGGCCTACCGCGCCCGGCCGGGACGCTCGCCGGACGACATCGCCGGCTAGTCTTCGTAGCGATAGCGGAAGTCGCAGTGGCTGGCGCCCTGCATGATGGTCTGGGTGCGGGTCAGCTTGAGCTTCGGATCGTAGCCTTCGCAGAAGGTGCCATCCCTGTTGCACGACAGAAGATGGCCGATCTCGCCGAGGCCCATCGCCTTGTACATCTCGGCATAGCGGCAGCGCCTGACATCGAAAGCGAAGGTCTTCTCGCTCCGCTCCCTGACCTCGATCTCGAGCGCGTCCCCGGCGGTCCAAAGCGCCTGCAGGTCTATGAAGCTCTGCAGGCTGGTTCCGCCTTCGGTCCGACGGGCGAACTCGCCCGCCTGGGCGAGCGAGGACTTGCGCACGGCGGCGGCGATCACGGCCCGCGCCTCCACCTCGCCATGGCGCTCGCGCAGGATTTCATACACCTGCTTGAGGATTTCCGCCTCGATGCGCCGCCGTTCGATGATGGGCAGGTCCTGAGCCATGCCGGCCTCCGCTTGCCAGTTGGCGGCAGTCTAAAGCCTTTCACCGTGGGCTGGAATCGTTCTGACGTGGCGGAATTGGGGCGTGGCGAGGAAGTCGATGCA
>JAHCJR010000042.1 GCA_026126165.1 Alphaproteobacteria bacterium | reverse complement strand
GACGCTGGGCGTCGTCGGCGAGAGCGGATCTGGCAAGAGCACGCTGGGGCGGCTGCTGATCCGGCTCATCGAGGCCGATGGCGGTGAGGTCACTTTCGCCGGCAAGGACTTCCTTCACGCCTCGTCGCGGGCGCTGCGCGCCCTGCGGCCGAAAATCCAGATGATCTTCCAGGATCCTTACGCGTCGCTCAATCCCAGGCGGAAGGTCGGCGAGATCATCGCCGACGGGCCGCGCGCCCATGGCGCGGCGCGGGCGGAGGCACTGGAGCAGGCGCGCCGCCTGCTGACGCTTGTCGGGCTCGATGCGGGCGCGCTGGATCGTTATCCGCATGAATTCTCTGGCGGGCAGCGCCAGCGCATCGGCATTGCGCGCGCCCTGGCGCTCAATCCGCGCATGCTGATCGCCGACGAGCCGGTATCCGCCCTTGACGTTTCGGTCCAGGCCCAGGTTCTCGAGTTGCTGAACGACATCCGCAGGCGCTTCAACCTGTCGATGCTCTTCATCACCCATGACCTGCGCGTCGCCGCGCAGGTCTCCGACCGCATCGCCGTGATGCGGCTGGGCGAGATCGTCGAAATGGGACCGACGGCCGACATCTTCCTGAGGCCCCGGCACGACTATACGAAGGAGCTCCTCGATTCCATACCCGGCCGCAAATGGGTGGCTCCCGCGCTGTTCGCCGACTGACGTTTTCTAGCCGCTGTTGCGCAGGCCGGCCGCAATGCCGTTTATGCTGAGGTGAATGCCTTCGACCACCGAAGGATCCGCGTCGCCGGAACGGTGGCGGCGGAGCAGCTCGATCTGCACGTGATTGAGCGGATCGATGTAGGGAAACCGGTTGCGGATCGAGCGGGCCAGCAGCGGATTGCCC
Organism: Alphaproteobacteria bacterium; assembly: GCA_026126165.1. Classification (GTDB taxonomy): domain Bacteria; phylum Pseudomonadota; class Alphaproteobacteria; order Ferrovibrionales; family Ferrovibrionaceae; genus JAHCJQ01. The sequence continues at coordinate 25,931 of JAHCJR010000042.1, read as the reverse complement.
TCGAGCAGGGCCTTCTGGCCGGTGATCGCCAGGATGGCGGCAATGGTCGAGCGCCATTCAGCGGCAATGCGGGCAAAGATCGAGCGGCGCAGGCCGGGATCCGCCACCAGCTCGGCGTAGCGCGAGGCGATGGCGATGTCGCTCTTGGCCAGGACCATGTCCATGTTGGAGATCAGCGTGCGGAAAAAGGGCCAGTCGCCGTACATCGCGCGCAGGAGCGCCAGCCCGTCGGCGGGCCTTTCCCGTGTCCAGGCATCGACCGCCGTCCCGAAGCCATACCAGCCGGGCAGCATCAGCCGGCACTGGGCCCAACTGAACACCCAGGGTATGGCGCGCAGATCCTCGATGCGCCGCTGGCCGGAGCGCGAGGATGGACGGCTGCCGATATTCAGGCTGGCAATCTCGCCGATCACCGTCGATTCCCGGAAATACTGCTCGAACCCTTCGGTCTCGTAGACGAGCGCCCGGTATGCGTCAAAGGCGTGCCGCGAAAGCGCATCCATCGCCGCAAGGCTCGCCGGCGGCGGTCCCGGCCGCTCGACTTCGAGCAGGCTCGCCTCGAGCGTCGCCGCCGCGAGGGTTTCCAGATTGCGCCGGCCGACATCGGCATTGGCATACTTGGCGGCAATCACCTCGCCCTGCTCGGTGATGCGGATCGCGCCCTGCAGCGCTCCGGGCGGCTGGGCCAGAATTGCCTGATAGCTTGGTCCGCCACCCCGGCCGACGGACCCGCCGCGGCCATGAAACAGGCGGAGCGCCACGCCATGGCGGCGAAAGGTCTCGATCAGCGCCAGTTCGGCCTTGTAGAGTTCCCAGCTCGAGGTGAGATAGCCGCCATCCTTGTTGCTGTCCGAATAGCCGAGCATCACTTCCTGGATGTCGCCACGGGATCGCAGCATGCGCCGATAGACCGGCAGGGCGAGAAGCTCCTCCATCACCTGACCGCAGCGCCGCAGATCGGAAATGGTCTCGAACAGCGGCACGATATCCATGTCGAGTTGCCCCTCGCGCGGATGGAACAATCCGACCTCGCGCAGGAGCATGGCGACTTCCAGCAGGTCTGACACGCCATCCGCCTTGGAGATGACGTAATGAGGCAGCGCCGCCGGCCCCAAACGCCGATGGGCATCGGCTGCGACGCGCAGGATCGCGATTTCGCCGGTCGCTTCCTCGCCATAGGTAAGTAGACTCGAACCGAGCGGTCGCGGGCTTGTCAACTCGGCCGCAAGGAGCGCGACCCGCTCGACCTCGGTCATGTTGTGGTAATCGGCGCAGACCCCCGATGTCGCCAGCAATTCACCCACCGTGCGGGCATGCACGTCCGCGTTCTGCCGCAGGTCGATGGCGGCGAGGTGAAAGCCGAACACATCGACCGCGCGCCGAAGCGCCCGCAGCCGCCCGCGCGCCAGGCCGCCGGACCCATGCGCCTCGAGCGAGCGATGGATGGTGTCGAGATCGGATTTCAGCTCCGAGGCCGCGCCATAGGCCGATGCCGCGCCAAGCGCCGGGTGCGGCGGCGCCAGGCCGAACAGGGTGCCGGCCGTCGCCGCGAGGCGCGCATAGATTCCCGCGAGCGCCCGCCGGTAGGGTTCGTGCTGGCGCTCCGCGGACCGGTCGGGCGACGAATCCACCAGAGCCTGCATCGCTTCGGGTATCTTGACCATCCGCCCATCGAGCGAGAGTTCCGCCCCAAGTGCGTGCACCTCGCCCAGAAAGAATCCGAGCGCCCGGCTGCCCTGCATGGCGAGCGTCTGCGCCAGGACCTCGGCGCTCACGAACGGATTGCCGTCCCGGTCGCCGCCGATCCAGCTTCCCATGCGCAGGAACGAAGGCACCTCCAGTCCGCGCCATTCCGGATCGGCGGCGCCCAGCCCGTCTTCGAAATCGGCATAGAAGCGGGGCAAGGCGCGCAGGAAGGTGTGCTCATAATAGGCGAGCCCGTTGGCAACCTCGTCGATGACCCTCAGTCGCGTGGAACGGAGGATGCTGGTCTGCCAGAGCGTCAGCACCGATCGGCGCAGCGCCTTGCGGTTGGCCGCCAGCTCCTCGGGCGTGAACCGCATCCGGTCCCGCTCGTCGAGAAGCCGCGCGATCTCCATCTCGCGGTCGATGGAACTCCTTCGGCGCACCTCGGTCGGATGGGCGGTGAGCACCGGCGAGCAGAGAGCGCGCGCCAGGAAGCCTTCAAGCTGCGCCCGGGAAATCCCCGCCTTGCGGGCTCGGGCCAGGGCATGCGCCATGGTACCGGGCCGCGGCGGCGCCTCGGTCATCGCATGGGCGCGGGTACGGCGGATGTGATGCTGATCCTCGGCGATGTTGGCGAGATGCGAGAAATAGCCGAAGGCACGGATGACGCGAATGGCCAGCGGGGTCGCCAGCGCGCCCATGATCTCTTCCAGCTCCCGCCGCGCCCGCTCGTCCTCGTCGCGATGGAACTCCACGCTCGTGCGCCGGATGCGCTCGACCAGATCGAAGGCGGCTTCGCCTTCCTGGGCGCGCACGGTCTCGCCCAGGATGCGCCCGAGAAGACGGATGTCGTAGCGCAGCGGCGCATCCTTCTCCGGCATGTCCGGATAGCTCACCTGATCCATCGCCGAGGCTCCCGATCCCGCCAGACTCTATCGGCCGGATCATAGCGCAGGAGCGCAGCCGGGCGGCTACCGGAAACAGGATGGGCGTTCGGCGAAGAGCCCGCCCCGAGCCAGCGCCTCATCCTCGAACTTCACGATCGAGGGGCAGCGCGCCGGCTCCTCGTCGCGCATCCTGGCGTAGCCGGCATAGGTCTTGTGGATTTCGTAGAGGCGGCGCAGTTCATGCACGGCGCTGTGATGCAGATCGACCCGGAGATCGAGTACCGGCGGCCCGGCGGCTTCGGCGGGGCGGAGCACGCGCACGACGGCGGAACGCTCGGACAGGCCGCGACCCTCCAGCGTTGCCTGGCCGCCCGCTGCCCGCCCCGCCTCCAGCGCGGCGATGAGGCGCTCGGCCAATGGCCGACCGGATCTGCGGAAGCCCTCGCGCATCGCCTCAAGGACAGAAGGGCCGGCAAGTACGTTGCCGGCGACCACCAGATCCTCCTCGAGCAGGTGTCCCGCATAGGGCCGGCAGTCGGATCCGGTCCAGGCGACCGGCCGGCCATGGACCGGCAGGATGGCAAGCTGCCGGTAGGCCGCGCCGGCATCGCCCTCCAGAGCGTGCTGCAGGCACTGCTCGGGCGGACGGTCCCGCTCCATCTCCACCGCCATGGCATGGCCAAGCGCCGCCCTGGCATATGCCTGGCTGGTGATCAGATCGCCGCGACGCGTATAGAAAAAGCAGAGCCCGCCGGCGGCGATCGACACGGTCGTCATCGCCAGGCCGATCTCGCCGGTCTCCTTCGACCGCGCCATGATGGTGTAGGTCATCGCCGCCCCCCGGCCGTTCGCTCAGTCGCGGAACTCGATGCCCTTGGTCTTCAGCCAGTCGATCCAGCCGATCATCGAAGGATTGTGCGGCCGGACCTTGTAGTAGGGGATCATCGGCTTGTAATGGTCGAACGCCTGGCGCAGCAGATCGATCGCATCGGGTGCGCCGGGCCGCTTGGGCGCAAAATCGACGCGCAGGTCGGTGCGGCCGTAGCGTTCCGTGTCATAGACGATGAGGCAGGACGAACGATGTCCGCCCGCATCGCCGCCGGCATCGCGTCCGGCGGTGACGACACGCATCAGCCGCTCCTCGAACAACTCGCCGGAGGAATCGCGCCACGCCTTCTCCATGTCCGGCAGCACGCGGTCGCTGGCCAGAAGGTTCCCCATGACGACGTAGCCGGGGCCGGTCAGTGCGCCCTTGTGCTCCTTGGCCTCCGCCCCGGTATGGACCGCGACACGGCCATGCCGGTCGACAATGCCGATCTGCCGATAGGCGAAACCCGGATCGCTCTCGCCGATCTCCGCCATGACCTTTTCCGGCGAATAGCCAAGTTCGAGCAGTTCGATCGCGAGCGGGCCAAGACCCGGATCGGTATAGGCCTGCGTGCTGACGGCGCCCACGTTGGCACGGATGAAAGGGCAGCGCGCGCCGACCGAGAGCGGATTGGTCGACTGGGCGATGCCGAGCAGGCCCTGTTCCTCGTCACGGGCAACGATCGTGAATGTCATGTTCCGGTTTCCCCGATTCTGCGATTGAATATCAAGGCGCCCTGCGCCACCTAATCCTCCACGCCTCCGTCGAAGCGCGGGTCGTAAGGCAGCACGCGGACATTCTCCGCCTGCCAGCCGAACGCCGTGGCGTCGGCCATGCGTCCGGCGAAAAGCCCCGGCGTATCCGCGCGGACCACCGCTCCGCCGACCTGGACCGCGATACGGGAGACGCCGCCGAGATAGGCGATATCCCGCACCGTTCCCGCGCCCTCGAAGTCCAGGGCCAGCGGACCCGGGCCGACCGCCACATGCTCGGGCCGGACGCAGACCAGAACTTTCTCGCCGCTGCGCGGCCGGAAGTCTCCGGGAAGATGCCCGGCAATACGGCCGAACTCCGTCTCCGCCACCGCGGCCGTGCCATCGACGGCGATCACGCTCGCGACCAGAAGGTTGGCTTCGCCGATGAAGTCCGCCACATAGGCGCTGACCGGATCCTGATAGATCTCGGATGGCGAGCCATGCTGCACGATATGTCCATGGTCCATGACCACGATCGAGTCGGAGAGGTTCATCGCCTCCTCCTGGTCGTGCGTCACGTAAACGAAGGTGATCCCGACCTCGCGCTGGAGGCGCTTGAGTTCGTTCTGCATGTGCTTGCGCATTTTCAGATCGAGCGCGCCGAGCGGCTCGTCGAGCAGGAGCACGCGCGGCCGAGTGACGAGCGCACGGGCCAGCGCGACCCGCTGCTGCTGCCCGCCCGAAAGCTGGTGCGGGTATTTCCCCAGCTGCGAGGCGAGTCCGAGCAGGGCGAACATCTCATTCACCCGCTGCTCGATCTCGCCCCTCGGCAGACGCTGCATCCGCAGCCCGAAGGCCACGTTCTCGGTGACCGTCATATGCGGGAACAGCGCGTAGTTCTGGAACACCATCCGGGTCGGGCGGTTCGCCCCGCCATCCGGGGAAAGCGGCTCCCCCGCCACGCGGATGGTGCCGCCATCGGGCACTTCAAGCCCGCCGATCATCCGCAAGGTCGTGGTCTTGCCGCAGCCGCTGGGGCCAAGCAACGTGACGAACTTCCCGCGCTCGACGACAAGACTGATACCGTCGACCGCGGTGAAGCTGCCGAAGCGCTTCACCACACCTGAAAGTTCGACATCATACTGCTTCATCACGTCTCCTGGCCCCGTCGCTGCCTACGCCGCCTTGACCTCGTTCCAGATCTCGTTCCAGCGCGACTTGTCCTTCGGAATGTCCTTGAAGACCAGCCGGCTGACATTGTTGATGTCGATGCCGAGATCCTTGACCAGTTCCGGCTCGAGCCGGGCGATCGCCGCCTTCGATGCCGGCGCGTAGCGGGTGTTGCGCGCCATGAACTCGCCATACTCCGGGCTGAGCGTGAAGTTCGCATACTCCTCGACCAGCTTCAGTTTGCTGGTGCCCTTCACCGGCGTGATGGATTCGTTCCAGCCGATGGCGCCTTCCTTCGGCCAGACCCATCCGGCATCGACGCCGGCCCGACGTAGCGGCGCTATGACGGCGAGGAAGCTCCACGCCACGACCACTTCTCCGGATGCCAGCATGTTCTGCACGTCCGCCACGTTCTTCCAGTAGGCGCGCACAAGGGGCTTCTGGGAGATGAGCAGCTTCTTCACCTCCTGCAATTCCTTCTCGCCCATGCCGTAGGGCGCCTTGATGCCGAGCTTCAGCGCGGCGATCGCCAGCGTGTCCTCCGGCTCGTCGCGGAGGGCGATCCGGCCCTTGTACTTTGGATCGAACAGGGCATCGAGCGAGTCGACCTCGCCGGTCTCCTTCCTGTTGTAGGCGATGGCATTGGCGCCCCAGACGAACGGAATGCCGTAGAGCTTGCCATCGACCCTCCATTGCGGCGATTCGGCAAACTGCTGGAATATGTCCTTCTTGTTGGTCAGCGCGGCAGGATTCAACGGCTCGATGAGCCCCGCCTTCGCCGCCGGTTCGATGTAGTTCTGCACGGGAACGATCATGTCATAGAGACGGGTGCCGCCACCGCGCAACTTCGCCATCATCTCGTCCGAGCTGCTATAGAAGGTCGGCTTCAGGTCGATGCCGAGCTTCTTCTTCGCGTCGGCGACGAACTCCGGCGCCCCCCACGACGACCATGTAAAGTAGTTGAGCGACTTGTCCTGCGCGAACGCCTGGCGAAGGCTGGCGGGCGCGGCGGCAAGCAGGCCGCTCGCCGCCATGAGCCGCATGAGGCCGCGCCTCGACATGCCGCTTGGCAGCAGCAGATTCATGGTTTCTCTCGACATCCCCTTATCCTCCTGTTTGGTCACCTGGTTGAACCGACTTGCGCCCGGCGGAGCGACATTTCCGCCACTAGGGCAAACGCGCCGCTGGCGACTATCGTCAGCGTTGCGATGGAATTGACTTCCGGTGTGATGCCGAACCTCAGCATCGACCAGATCATCATCGGCAAGGTGTTGTCGTTGCCGGTCGTGAAGAAGGTCACGACCACCTCGTCGAAAGAGAGCGTGAACGACATGAGCGCCGCGGCTATAACCGCGGGCTTCAGGAACGGCAGCGTAACTTCGCGGAAGATCGTGAAAGTGCCGGCGCCGAGATCCCAGGCGGCTTCCTCCATCGACTTGTCGAAGCCGACCAGCCGTGCCGAGGCGATCAGGATGACATAAGGCAGTGTCATGACGACATGGCCGGCGATCACGGTCAGCAGCGACAGGTTGGTCTGGAAGAGATTGTAGAAGGTAAGTAGCGCAATACCGATGATGAGCCGCGGCACCATCATCGGCGTCAGCGAGAACGACCGCAGCGCGCCGCCGTAGCGTCCGCCATAACGATGGATGCCCACCGCCGCACCGATTCCGAGCGCGGTGGAGATCGCGACAGTGGCAATGGCAACGATGAGGCTGTTCCACAATGCCTCGTGCAGTGCCGTATTGGCAAAGAGCTTCTGGTACCAGGCCAGCGTGAAGCCCCGGATCGGAAAGCGGCTGATCGCGGACTCGTTGAACGAGAACAGCGCCACCACGAAGAGCGGCGCGAACAGGAAGAGCAGGACCAGTACGGTCCACGCCGCGAGAAAAGGTTTGACCGGGTCTCGTCGCATCAGGCCAGCCCTTTCGGCTTGCCGTAGCGGAGCGAGATCGCAGCGGTGGCGAAGATGATACCCATCAGCACCAGCGCCAGCGCCGATCCGAACGGATACTCGTAGGCGACGCCGAATTGCTGCGCGATGATGCTGCCGATCATGATGCTTCGCGTGCCGCCGAGAAGCTCGGGCGTCACGAATGCCCCCATCGACGGAATGAATACGAAGAGACAGCCAGTGGCGATGCCGGGCAGGCTGAGCGGCAGGATCACCGAAAGAAACGTGCGTATGCGCCCGCCGCCCAGATCCCATGCCGCCTCGAGAATGCTTGGATTGATCTTCTCGAGCACCGCATAGAGCGGCAGGATGAGATATGGCATGTAGATATGAACCAGGGCGATGGTGACCGCGAAATCCGAGTAAAGCAGCCAGCTTATCGGCTCCTCGATCAGGCCGACCGCCATCAGGGACTGGTTGATGACGCCTTGCGTGCCGAGGATGAGCATCCACGCGTAGGTTCGCACCAGATAGCTGGTCCAGAGCGGGAGGATGACGAGAAGCAACAGGGTGAGCTTGAATCGCCGGACTTTGCGGGCGAGGAAGTAGGCCACCGGATATCCGATCAGGAGCGACAGGACGGTGACGTAGATCGATATTCGGATCGTGCGGAGGAACACGCCCACATAAAGGTTGCCGCCGATCTTCTCGTAGTTGCGGAGCGTGAAATCGGCGACGATCTGGTAGTCGGCCACGCGCCAGAAGCTGTAGAGCACCATCGTCATCATCGGCAGGACGAAGAAGACGAAGAGCCACAGCTTCGGCGCCGCGAGAAAGGACAGGACTGTTCCTATCGTTGGCCGCATCGTCGCCGATCTCCTAGAGCGAGGCGTTGGCGGTCATGAAGTCGTCATAGACCAGGGCCTTGCTGTTCCGTGTCAGGCGCTCGCAGCCGGTTTCGGTGACGACGACCGTGTCCTCGCACAGGAAACCCTGCACTCCCTGCATGTAGTAGCCGACTTCCACGTTCAGCGACATGCCCGGCAACAATCCGCCTTCGATCGAAGGCATGAGGAAAGCCGATTTTGATGGGTCGGCCAGGGTCACGACGGGCGGGTCGTAGACGCTGATGCCGATGCCATGGCCGCAGTGGAAACGGTCGAAATCGGCCAGCCCAAGTTCCTTGCCCGGCTTCATCGCCGCGCGATAGATGTCGCGCACATCCGCCCCGGGACGGATCAGGCCCAGTGCATCCTCGACCCCCTGCGCAAGCGCCTCCCAGAGCGTGCTCTGCTGCGTGGTCGGCTTGCCGAGCACCACGGCTCGCGCATTGTCCGCGTGGTAGTATTTGTATGTGCAGCCGATATCGTAGCGGACGATATCGCCGGCCTCGATCACCTTGTCCGAGGTGAGAATGTGCGGGTAGGAACTGCGGCTGCCGCTGCCTAGGACCATGAAGGTCGGACGGCCGTCGAGTTCGGCAACGCGCATGTTGTAGGCGTGAACGATCTCGCTCTCCTTGACGCCGGGGCGGACCAGGCCATAGGCATGCCGGATCGCATCCTCGGTGATGTGCGAGGCCATGCGAAGCCGGGCGATCTCGTCCGCCGTCTTCACCATGCGGATCTCCCACCAGATGGCGTTGCCCGGCACGATATCGGCGTTGGGGAAGCGTTGCTTGACCTCCCAGAATATGAAGGGCGACATGCCGGTTTCGTCGATGGCTATGCGTCCCTTCTCGAGTCCGCGCGCCTCGATCGCGGCGACCAGCCCTTCGACCGCGCGATTGACCGTATGGGCCCGTTCGAGCAGGGCCTTGCCGGCACGGCCGACGCGGTCCATTTCGTTCTCCTGCGCCGGGCCGCGCTTGAACGGGCTGAAGATATAGACATCGTCGACCCAGACATCGCCATCGACGATCGCTTCCAACTCGAGACTCGGGGCGATCAGCGACGCCTTTGGCGTGTGGGATGGCGTATAGATCGAATAGACCTGGAATCCCTTGTTGATCCAGTGCGAGATGCACTCGTAGTCGGTCGCGTACATGACATTGTCGGGCGATGTCGCCACAATGGCATCCACGCCCGCCTTGGCCATGATTTCCGCCGCGCGTTTGTCATTGAAGAGCATTGGGATTTTCCTCCATCAGATCATCGGCCGGCGCTGAGGGCCTTCGGCATATACCCAAGTTCCGCCGACAGGCGCGTGGCCTCGCGGCAGATCATTTCCGTGAGTTTCCTGACTTTCGAATCCGGCAGACGGAACGACGGGGCGGAGACGACCAGGCTCGCCGCCACCCTGCCATCGGCACCGAAGACCGGCGCGCCGATCGAGCGGGCGCCCGGCGTGATCTCCGCGTCGCTGAAGGCGTGCCCGACGCGCCGCACCTGGCGCAGCTCGGCGCGCAGCCGTCGCGGGTCGGTGATCGTGTTCTCGGTGTAGCGCTTGAGGGCGCGCTGCTGGATCAGACCGTCGATGAAGTCGTCCGGCTGGAAGGCAAGCAGCACCTTGCCGATGCAGCCGGCATTGAGCGGAAACGTCTCGCCCTTGTGCACCGTGAAACGCATGCTTTGACGGCTGTCGATGACGTCGATGCACAGGCCGAGTGAGCCCTCGACCACACAGAGACTGATCGTCTCGCCCGTCGCCTCGGCAAGGCGCTTCATGTAGGGGCGGGCAATCCTGACCAGCGTTCCATATGCCCCGTCGCGCGGATTGAGGTGGGCCATGATCGGCCCGAGACTGTAGCGGCCGCCCCGCTCCTCGCAGGCGAGAAGCCCACTCCTCGCCATGGTCTGCAGCAGGCGATGCACGACACTCTTGTGCAGGCCGGTCTTGCGGGCGAGTTCGGTCGGGCCCCATTCCTCGGCTTCGGCGAAGGCAAGAAGGATCTGCGCCGCACGCGCCACCGACTGCACTTCCGAATAGGAGCGCTCGCTCAACCGATCAGTCTCCTCTGCACAGCCCGTCTCGTAATACGAGACATCGTCTCAATTATTGAAACGGTAACATACACACCGGTCGGCGCAACATCTAAACGCCCGAAGAACGCGAGTGCATGCAGAAGGGCGCGATGCTATCTGGTAGCGCGTGGGGGCGCGGCACAGGATGCGGCGCCGCGGAGTAATTCATGGGGTTGACGATGAAGGATGCGTTGATTGCACTGGAAGAGCAGATGCAACTCTACTTCGATGGCCTGTATCACAGCGACACGGCGCGGCTGAGAAAGGTCTTTCATCCGGATGCGCGCTATGTCTGCGCCACCGGCGAGGAAACGGTCAACCTTGGCATGGACGAATATCTGCCGGTGGTCGAGAAGCGCGAGCCGCCGGCCGCGCGTGGCGAGGCAAGGCGCGATGCTATCGTCTCGATCACGCTCGCCGGGCCCAAGACGGCACTGGTTCATGCCCATTGCGCCATCGCCGATCGCTATTTCTCGGACTTCCTGTCCTTCATCAAGACGCCCGACGGCTGGCGCATCATCGCCAAGGTGTTCCATTACGACCTGATGTCGCCAGGCGGCAGATAGACGGACCGATCGGTATCGTCCGATCGTTCGCGGCGTCGCGGATGCGCGCGGACGACGTGGGCGGGCTGGAACGACGAGAGCGGAGCGGGCCGGCGGGAACCCCTCAGAGTTGATCGACTGGCAGCCTGAAAATCTCCGCCAGGCCATCCTCGCCTGCGGGCAGGATGCGGAGCGCCCGACTGTCCGGCCGACGGGCGAGCCATTGCAGAGTCAGCATCCGCTGAAGGAGCGCGGCGCCGACACGTCCCGCGAGATGCGGCCGCCGCTCGCTCCAGTCGAGGCAGGTCCGGCAAAGCGGCCTGCGCGCCCGCCCATCTTCCTCGAGTGCGATGCCGAACCCCGCGAGGAATCGCCGCCCTTCGCCGGTCACCAGGGCCGCGCCTTCGCCGATCTGCACGAAGCCCTGCGCCGCCATGGCGTCGGCGAGACCGACCGCGAGGCGGCCGGCCAGATGATCGTAGCAGGTGCGCGCGCGCCGCAGCGCCTCCTCGCGCGGTCCGACCGGGTAGTGCCGGCGCGGGCCCTCCGCCGCCAGCGACATCAGCGCCTGCATGGCCTGCGCCACCTCCGTCGAGGCGATCCGGTAATAGCGATGCCGCCCCTGCCGCTCGAGCGCGACGAGTTCCGCTTCGAGCAGCTTCGTCAGATGGCCGCTGGTCGTCTGCGGGGTGACGCCGGCATGACGCGCCAGTTCGCCCGCGGTGAGGGCATGGCCGCCCATGAGAGCGGACAGCATGTTCGCGCGCGCGGCATCGCCGATCAGCGCGGCCACCTCGGCAATGCGATTGGCGGAGACGAAGTTGGGCATGAACCGAGCCTAGATCCGGCTGCGGCCTTCGTCATCAGGGGACGGTTCGGCGGCCACAGAAGCATCGCCGGGCTGCTATTGTGACTTTTTTACAGAGCACAATCTGATCAAATATAATCGACTCACTTGTCGCAATGATGCAATATTTGTCTCAATCATAAATCATAGGGGAAGGAACGGAACCGTCATGCAGCCTTGCTCATCCACCCGGTCGAAACCCATTTCCACCGGCTCGCCACGCGCAGCCCTCGGCATGGCGGCGCTGTTTGCCTGCGCCCTCGTCGCGGCGCCGGCGCAGGCGCAGCCAAAAGGCGCCATCGTCTATGCGACGCCCGTCCTCAGCCAGAACTCCGATCCGACCCTGATGGTCTCGACCGCAGACTATCTGGTGAGCGACATGCTCTATGACGGTCTGGTCAATCTGGGTCCCGACGGCAAGTATCCGGGCCTGGCGGAAAGCTGGCAGATCGGACCCGATGGCAAGACCATCGACTTCAAGCTGCGCAAGGGCGTGAAGTTTCACAATGGCGATCCGTTCTCCGCCGAGGACGTGAAGTTCACCTTCGAGAAGATCATCTCGGCCGAAAGCACCCATTCCTACCGGCGCGGCTTCCTCGACTCGCTGATCGGCGTCGAAGTCGTCGATCCGCACACCGCGCGCTTCATCCTGAAGCAGCCCTGGCCCGCCTTCTTCACGACGGCCCGCTATGCGCTCCAGCACATCGTTCCCAAAGCCTACTACGAGAAAGTCGGCCCGCAGGGCTTCAAGGCCAGTCCGGTCGGCACCGGCCCCTACAAGCTGGCGGAGATCAAGGCCGGCGAATGGTCTCGTTACGAGGCGAACGAGAATTATTGGGCCGGCGCGCCGAAGGTCAGAACCGTAACGCACCGGCTGGTCGCCGAACCCTTCACGCGCTATGCCATGCTCGAACGCGGCGAAGCCGACATCACCAGCGGCCTGACCGGCCCGCTGCTCGACCGCGTCCGGTCGAACAAGGATTTCCGCATCGTCATGTCGAGATACAGCGGAACTTCCGGAATCCTGTTCAACAAGGCGCTCTTCCCGGAGGCGGAGGACAAGCGCGTGCGACTGGCCATCGCGCACGCGATCGACCGCAAGTCGATCGCCGAACGCCTGCTCGGCAATGTCTGCGAACCGGCCACCGGCATCTATACTCCGGGAACTTTCGGCTTCCTCGACGGCTTGCCGCTCATTCCCTACGATCCGGCCAAGGCCAAGGCGCTGCTAGCGGATGCCGGCATCAAGCCGGGCCACAAGGTAAGCTACACACTCCACACGCAGTCCTTCGCCGCCATGCCCGGCGGTCCGCAGGTGCTGGAGGCCATTGCCGGCAACCTGGAAGCGGTGGGCTTCGCCGTAGAGCGCCGCAGCGTCGATACCGATGGCTGGCTCTCGATGATGCGCGGCGGCAAGCAGCCCGGCATATTCTACTCTCCCTCCGGCACGCCCGACGATGGCGGCGAGCTGATCAACACCTGGTTCGTGACCACCTCCGGATGGACGGCGAAGAGCATTCAGGTGCCCGAATACGATCAGCTTTTCCGCTCCCAGCTTCAGAACACCGACCCGGATGCGCGCCTGAAGCAGCTTCAGGGTTTCGCCCGCATGGAGCATGAGCGCATGGAGATGGTGCCGCTGCTCTGGTGCCACTCGCCGTTCGTGGTCGGCAAGCGGGTCAAGGCATGGACCCCGGCGCTCTCGAGCGGTTACTACCTCAATCTCGACGAGCTGCAGCTCGCCGAGTGAACGCCGGCGCGGGCCGCGGCGGCGCGAGCCGTCCCGGCCCGCGGCTTTTCAGGGGTCGATGCGGTGCCTGAAGCCGGGCGCCCCGCGCCCATCGCTGCGCGCCAGGGCATCGACGATGAAGGCGCGCGTCTCCGAGGGCCTGATGATGTCGTCGATGATGGCCCGCTCGGCGGCGAGGTGGCCGCTACCCTCGGAGAGCACGTTGGCGAGCAGGCTCGCACGCAGCCGGTCCGGTTCGTCGGAGTTGGCGATGGCGCGCGCATGAACCAGCTCGACGCCCGCCGCCGGGCCCATGGCATCGAAGAAGCTGGTCGGCCAGGCTGCGATCGCATCCGGCGCCATGGCCTTGCCGCACATGGCGATGTAGGCGAGGCCGATCGCCTTGCGCGCCACGATGGTGACGCGCGGCACGCTGAGGCCGATCAGCGTGTTGAGCAGGCGCGAGGCCAGGCTGATCATGCGCTGTTGTTCGAGGTCGGGCCCGACCAGGAAGCCCGGGCAGTCGCAGAAGAAGACGAGCGGCAGGTGGAACGCGTCGCAGATCTCGGCGAATTTGCGCATCTTGCGGGCCGCCTCGTGGCCGATCGCGCCGGCCTGCTGCATGGGATTGTTGGCGATCAGTCCGACGGCGCGGCCATCGATCCGCGCGAAAGCGGTGATCATGCTCTGCCCGTAAAGCGCCCGATACTCGAACAGCTCGCCGTCATCCACGATCATTTGCAGAACGCGCGCCATGCTGTAGGCGCGACGCAGGTTCTCCGGCACCAGGGCATCGATCCGAGCCTTGCCGGCCGGCGTATCGACCTCGGCGGGCCGCGAGGGAACGCGCGGGGGCGGTTCGTTGCAGTTCGAGGGAAGGAAAGAGAGATAGCGGCGGATCGCGCGCAGCGCCTCCGCCTCGTCCGCCGCCAGATGGTCGGCCTGACCGGTGACGATGGCGCTCATGCGCGCGCTGCCGATCTCCTCGCGGCTCACCTCCAGCCCGAGGCCGACCTTGACCACCGGCGGCCCGGACATGCCCATGAAGCCCGTGCCCTCGACGATGGTGATGAAATCCGACTGCGCGCCGGTGAAGGACGGTCCGCCGAAGCAGGCCCCCATGAAGGCGGCGACCTGCGGCACCCGGCCGGAAAGCCGGAAATGCTCGATGAAGCGCCGGCCGAGACCGGCCGCCGTCGCGCCATTGACTTCCTGGAACCGCCCCGCCCCCGCTTCCATCAGGGCGATGAAGGGACGGGCATGGCGCAATGCCAGCTCGCGGACCCGCTGCGCCTTGGCCTCGGCCACCAGGCCACGCGTTCCCGCCAGAACATCGGCGTCCTCGGCGACCAGAAAGACCTCGCGCCCGTCGATGGTTCCCGCACCGGCCACCAGCCCATCCGCCGGCGTGCGCTCGCGCAGGGACCGATGCTGGCTGCGCGCCAGGACGCCGATCTCCTGAAAGGAGCCCGGATCGAGAAGAAGCGCGATGCGCTGCCGCGCCGAAAGCTTCCCCGGGCTCGCCGACTTTGCGGTGCCGGCGTGCGTCCCTTCCCGCCGCCCTGCCCGTCGCCGTTCGTCGAGTTCCTTCAGCGTCGCGCGATCCATGTCCTGGTCACCCGTATTCGTCCGGAATCCGCTCCCCAGGCCATCGCCCGGGCCGGGCGAATTGTATCATATATTTGTATGTCAATTATGAGTTATTGATTCATAGAATTGCCGGTGCGATTTCAACCGAGGAGTGCCCGACCCGATGCAAGCCCGCCTCGCCGACCTCGAGAACCCGTTCGCGGGCAAGACCTATGCGGAGGCGCTCGACCTGCTCGAACAGCGCTATGGCGAGCGCCCGGCCCTGATCTTCAAGGATCGCCGCTACAGTTTCGCCGAGGTCAGGAGGGAGGTGCACCGCGCCTCGCGCCGGCTGGCCGGTCTCGGCCTGGCGAAAGGCGAGACCATCGCCCTCTGGCTGCCGAACCGCCCGGAATTCCTCTGGTACTGGCTCGGCGCGGCGCAGCTCGGCCTGATCGCCGTCTTCCTCAACACGCGGCTGAAGCAGGCAGAGTTCATGTATCAGCTCGGCCAGTCGGATAGCCGCGCGCTGATCACGGCAGGCAGCGGCGCCTTCCGCGATTTCATCGGCGAGGTCGCCGCCGCATGTCCTGATCTTGCCGGACAGCGCCCGGGCGGACTCGAACTCGCCGCCCTGCCACGTCTGCGCCATCTGATCAGCCTCGACCGGCTCGAGACCGGGAATACCGCCGTAACCGACTGGTCCGACCCATGGCAGGCGGAAGGCGAGATGCCGGAACTCGAGAAAGATGCCGGCCGACCGGCCCTGATCGCCTATTCCTCGGGCACCACGGCCTTGCCCAAGGGCGCCATGCTGACCCATAGCGTCTGGCGCAAGGCATGGGACGGCGGCGTGCGCTTCGACATGCGGCCGGACGATGTGCTGTTCCTCTGCGTGCCGCTGTTCGGCGTGCTGGGCTTCCTGAGCGGGGTGCTGCTGTTCTGGACCCACGGCTGTCCCGTGGTGCTCGAGGAACGCTTCGATGCCACGCGCTGCCTCGATCTGCTGCAACGCGAGCGCTGCACCTTCATCCACCTGCTGCCGGTGATGATCGAGCAGCTCCTTGCGCATCCGGACCATCCCGGAGCCGATCTCGGCGCGCTGCGCGCCGGCGTCGTGCTGAGCAACGACAAGGCCGTGATGCGGCGCGCCGTCGAGACGCTGGGCATCGCCGGCGCCTCGTCGGGCTATGGCATGACGGAATCGACCGGACTGGTCACGCGTGGCTGGCTGCACGAGCCTTTCGAGGAGCGGCTCAAGTCGCACGGCACGCCGCTCCCTGGCTGCCAGATCCGTATCGTCGATCCCGACACGGGGCAGGATCTGCCGGCAGGAGAAACCGGGGAAATCTGGATCGGTGGCTACAGCGTGATGGCCGGCTACTACAACAAGCCGGAGGAGACGGCGCGCACCATCACATCCGATGGCTGGCTGCGTTCCGGCGATGCGGGCTATCTGAATGCGGACGGCACGCTCGTCTTTCTCCAGCGTCTCAAGGACGGCTACAAGCACAAGGGATTCAACGTCTCCACCCTGGAGATCGAGGCAGCCCTGCTTGGGCATCCGGCCGTCGCCGAGGCGGCCGTGGTGAGTATTCCCCATGACCGCGATGGCGAAACCGGCATCGCCTTCGTGATTCCGAAAGCCGGCTCGCCCACAAGCTCTGGCGAGCTGCTCGGTTACCTCAAGGAAAGGTTGTCCTCCTTCAAGGTTCCCGAGGAAGTGATCCTCATGCCCGAATTCCCGCGCACCGGCGGCACCGAGAAGGTCCAGAAATACAAGCTCAGGGAAATCGCCCTCGCCCGACGGCGGACATCGGGGCAAGGTTGACGCACCCGGGGGCGGGACACATATTGCCTCCATGCAGGGAGCGATGCGCAGTCTGGCGCGTGCCGTCGCGGGACTGGCCGCCGCGCTGACCATGATATTCGCCGCCCACGGCGCGGCGGGCCTGACACGGACGGACTATTCCGAAGTCGAGCTGGTCGCCGAGCGCGACGCCATCGCGCCGGGCGAGACCATGCGCCTTGCCCTGCGGCTCAGGCACCGCGAGCACTGGCATTCCTACTGGCTCAACCCGGGGGACTCGGGCCTTCCCACCGAGATCGCGCTCGCCCTGCCACCCGGTTTTGCCGCCGGTGCCATCGAATGGCCGGCACCGCACCGCATCCCGGTCGAACCTCTGGTCAATTACGGCTATGAGGGCGAATTCCTGCTACCCCTGCCGCTTACCGCGCCGGCCGACCTGCGACCGGGAGGCGAGGTTACGATCCGGGCCCTGGCGAGTTGGCTCGTCTGCGAGAAGATCTGCGTCCCCGAGGAAGCCGAACTCACCCTGACGCTGCCCGTGTCGGAGCGCCCTGGCGCGCCGGTGCCCTCGGTCGCGGCACTCTTCGCCGACGCGGCACGCGCTCGCCCGGTACCCAGCCCGTGGCCGGCGGAAATTGCCGGCAATGGCGACACCTTGACCTTGCGACTCGCGGCACCCGAACTGGCCGAAGCACGTCTCGACGGGCTTTACTTCTTCGCCGCCGATCCGAACGCCCTCGATCACGCCGCACCACAGCATGCGACCAGGGAGGCCGGCGCGCTTCGCGTCGAGCTGCGCCGCGGCGTCGATCGGGGCAAGCCGGTCGCGCCGCTCGAAGGGGTTCTGGTGGTCGAGGAACGACTGGCCGATGGCATGGCCGCACGACAGGCATTCGCCATCGCTGCCTTGCCGTCACCTCCTTCCGCCACCCATGCGGCGGTGCCGGCCGCCGACGCGCCGGCCGGGACCGGCGGGATCCTGCGCGCCATCCTGTTCGCCCTGGCCGGCGGCCTGCTGCTCAACATCATGCCCTGCGTCTTTCCGGTGCTTTTCGTCAAGGCACTCAGTCTCGCCCGCATCGGCCAGGCGGAGCGCGGCCGGGTGCGCGCCCACGGCCTCGCCTACACGGCCGGCGTGCTGTTCACCTTCACTGCGCTGGCTGCCGCCCTGCTCGCCATCCGCGCTGCGGGCAATGCGGTCGGCTGGGGTTTTCAGCTTCAGGACCCGGCAGTCATCCTGCTGCTCTCCTTCCTCATGGCCGCCATCGGTTTCAATCTGGCCGGGCTCTACGAGATCAGACTGAATGCCGGTATCGGCGCCGGCCTCGCCGAGCGTGGCGGCCTGTTCGGGGCCTTCTTCACCGGCATGCTGGCGGTGATCGTCGCCACGCCCTGCACCGCTCCCTTCATGGGTGCGGCGGTCGGCCTGGCCCTGGTCGAGCCGCCGGCCATCGGCATCGCGATCTTCCTGGCGCTGGGACTGGGCATGGCCACGCCCTTCGCCCTGCTCAGCCTCTTTCCCGGCCTGGCGCGCCTGTTGCCCCGGCCGGGCGCATGGATGGCGCGGTTCCGGCAGTTCCTTGCCTTCCCGATGTTCGCCACCGCCTTCTGGCTGGTCTGGGTCCTGGTGCAGCAATCCGGCGCCGATGGTGCCGCCGCCGCCCTGGCCGGGATCCTGCTGATCGGGCTCGCCGGCTGGTGCATCGGGCTGATGCAGCAAGGTGCCGGCCGAAGGCTGGCGGGCGGTGCCGCGGCCCTGGCGCTTGGCCTCGTTCTGGCACTGCCCTGGCTGCCTGTTGCACCCCGGGACCCGCCATGGCGGCCTGCCGCCACGGCGTCGGAGGGTTCCGTGCAATGGGCGCGATTCGCGCCCGGGATGATCGAGGAGGCACGGGCGCAGGGTCGGCCGGTGCTCGTCAACATGACCGCGGCCTGGTGCATCACCTGCCTCGTCAACGAACGCACGGCACTGTCCTCGCCGGAGGTTGCGGCAGCGCTGCGCGCGCACGACGTCCTTGCCCTCAAGGGCGACTGGACCAACCGCGACGGCGAGATCGCTGCATTCCTCGCCCGGCATGGCCGCGCCGGCGTGCCGCTCTATGTGCTCTATTCCGGCAAGCCGGAAGCGGAGGCGAGAATCCTGCCGCAGATCCTCACCGAATCGATCCTGCTCGAAGCCCTGACCCGACTCTGACAAGGAGGCGACCATGCAAAGACGTACCTTGCTCGGCGGCATTTCGGCACTGGCCCTGCTCTCGGGCGCAGCTCTCATGACATTGCCTGCCGCCAGCATCGCCGCCGGCGCCGGACCGGAGGTCGGGCGCGGCGCGCCGGACTTCCAGGCCATGGATATCGATGGCAAGCCGGTCCGGCTCGCCGATTTCCGCGGCCGGACGGTGGTGCTCGAATGGAGCAACCACGAATGTCCGTTCGTGCGCAAGCACTACAGTTCCGGCAACATGCAGCAGCTTCAGAAAGCCGCCACCGACGAAGGAATCGTCTGGCTCACCATCGTCTCCTCCGCCAAAGGCGAGCAAGGCTATGTGAGCGCCGCGGAGGCGGGCCAGCTCATCGCGGACCAGAAGGCCGCGCCGACCAGCAAGCTGCTTGACCCGGACGGCAGGATCGGGCGCAGCTACGGCGCGCTGGTGACGCCGCATATGTACGTCATCGGGCCGGATGGCGTGCTGGCCTATATGGGGGCGATCGACGACAAGCCATCGACGCGCGCCTCGGACATCGCGACCGCGCGCAACTACGTGCGCGATGCGCTGGCGGCGGTGAAAGCCGGCAAGCCGGCGGACCCGGCCGTGACCCGCGCCTACGGCTGCACCATCAAATACGCGTCCTGATCGCCGGCGCCGACTGCCCGGGAGGATCATCGCGGCGCCTCGCCGCGGCGGTCCTCTCAGCCACGCAGATGGCAGGAGACCCAGTGTCCCTCGGAAGTCTGTCGCAGTTCCGGTTTTTCGGCACCGCAGAGTGGCATCTGCCGGATCGGGCAGCGCGTATGGAAGTGGCATCCGCCAGGCGGGCGGATGGGGCTCGGCACGTCGCCCTGCAGCATGATGCGGGCGCGCTTGGCCTTGGGATCGGGGATCGGCACCGCCGAAAGCAGCGCCTCCGTATAGGGATGCAGCGGCGAGGTATAGAGTTCGCGCGCGGACGCGATCTCCACGATACGGCCGAGATACATCACGGCGACATGCGTGCTGATATGCTCGACCACCGAAAGGTCGTGGGCGATGAAGAGATAGGACAGGCTGAACTGCTGCTGAAGGTCTTCCAGCAGGTTGATGACCTGCGCCTGGATCGACACATCGAGCGCGGAGACCGGCTCGTCGCAGACGATCAGCTTCGGCGACACGGCCAGCGCCCGCGCGATGCCGATGCGCTGGCGCTGCCCGCCGGAGAATTCGTGCGGAAACCGACGCATGTGATCGGCATTGAGGCCGACGGTCTCCAGAAGCTGGACGATGCGTTCCTCGTATTCCTGCCGCGTTTTCGCCAGTCCGTGGATGGTCAAGGCTTCGCCGATGATCGACCCCACCGTCATGCGCGGATTGAGCGAGGCGTAAGGGTCCTGAAAAATGATCTGCATGTCGCGACAGAGCGCGCGCAGATCGCGCCGGCCGAGCTTGGTGACATTCTTGCCCTCGAACCAGACTTCACCAGACGTGGGCTCGATCAGGCGCAGGATGCAGCGTCCGGTGGTCGACTTGCCGCAGCCCGATTCGCCGACCAGGCCGAGCGTCTGTCCGGTGCCGAGTTCGAAGCTGACATTATCCACCGCATGCACGCGATCGACTTCGCGGGCCAGGATGCCACCCCTGACCGAGAAGTTCTTCACCAGGTTCCTGACGCGCAGTATCGGTTCGGTCATCGGCGGCGGATCCTCGCTCATACCAGGATGCAGGCGACCTTGTGGCCCGGCGTCACCTCGCGCAGTTCGGGCTGCGCCTCGATGCAGGCATCGGTCGCGAAACGGCAGCGGGCCGCGAAGCGGCAACCGGGCGGCGGCCGCAGCAGGCTCGGCACCACGCCGCCGATCGCTTCGAGGCGGGTCTTGCTCTTGGCCGCGAGATCGATGCGCGGAATGGAGCGGATCAGACCCTGTGTGTAGGGATGCAGCGGCTCGCCGAAGAGCTGCTCGACGGAGGCCTCCTCCACCACCTTGCCGGCATACATCACGACGACGCGCTGCGCCGTTTCCGCCACCACGCCCATGGCATGGGTGATCAGCATGATGGCCATGCCGAGCCGGGATTTGAGTTCGTCCAGCAGGTCGAGGATCTGCGCCTGGATGGTGACGTCGAGCGCCGTCGTCGGCTCGTCGGCGATGAGGAGCTGCGGATTGCAGGACAGCGCCATCGCGATCATCACCCGCTGGCGCATGCCGCCGGAGAACTGGTGCGGATAGTCGTGCACGCGCCGTTCGGGATTGGGGATGCGCACGAGCCGGAGCATCTCGATCGTGCGGTCCAGCGCCTCCCTGCGGTTCAGTCCCTCATGCAGGCGGATCACTTCCGAGATCTGCGCGCCCACCGTGTAGACCGGATTGAGCGAGGTCATCGGCTCCTGGAAGATGATGGCGATTTCCTTGCTTCGGATCCTGCGCATCTCGTCCGGCGAGAGGGGAACGATGTCGCGACCCCGCCAGAGGATCTGCCCCTCGACGAAGCGCGCGGGCGGCATCGGAATGAGCTTGAGAGTGGAAAGGGCGGTCACGGTCTTGCCGCAACCCGATTCGCCAACGACCCCCAGTGTCTCGCCGCGATGAATGACGAGATCGACGCCGTCGACGGCGCGGACCATGCCGTCGTCGGTCGCGAAATGGGTCTTGAGGCCGCGGATGTCGAGCAGCTTCTCGTTCTCGCCACTCGCCCGGACGTGCTGCGGAACGACCATGATCTACATCACCCGGCGCGGATCGAGTGCATCGCGCAGCCCGTCGCCGACAAAATTGATGGTGAGCACGGCCAGGAAGATCGCCGCGCCGGCGAACAGCGCCCAGTGCGGCGCGAAGTCGAGATAATCCTTCGCGTCGTAGAGCAGCCGCCCCCAGGTCGGAATGTCGGGCGGGAAACCGAGGCCGAGGAAGGAGAGTGTCGATTCGGCGATGATCGCCGCCGCCACGTCGATGGTGCCGGCGACGATCACCGGCCCGAGCGAGTTCGGCAGAATGTGCCGCACCACCTGGCGCGGCGTGGAGGCGCCAAGGGCGCGCGCCGCCTCGACGAACTCCTTCTCCCGCAGCGAGAAGAACTGCGCGCGCACCAGGCGGGCCACCGGCATCCAGCGGAACCCGCCGATCACGATGACGATCAGGATGAACACGCCCATCTCCGGTCCCGCGATCTCCTTCAGGCTGTCGCGGAACAGATAGATGACCAGCAGCAGCAGCGGGAGCTGCGGCAGGGCGAGAAACAGGTCGGTGAGCCACATCAGCGCCGCATCGACGCTGCCGCGCGATATGCCGGCGATGGCGCCGATGATCGTGCCGACCAGGATCGCGACGACCATCGCCGCCAGGCCGACGGCGAGCGAGATCCGTCCGCCATAGAGCATGCGCGCCAGCAGATCCTGGCCCAGATCGTCGGTGCCGAGCGGATGGCTCCAGGACGGGCCCTTGAGCCGGGCCGTGAAGTCGATCTCGTTGATCGGCACCTGCCAGATCATCGGCCCGACCAGAACCGCGAGGATCATCAGCGACAGGATGGCCGCGCTGGCCACCGCCAGGCGATGCCGGCGGAACCGCCGCCATGCCTCGCGGCCGGGCGAGAAATGCACTGCCCGGGCCGGTCCGCCATCGGGCGTGTCAGCGGTAGGAGATGCGAGGGTCGAGCCAGCCATAGAGGACGTCTGCAATCAGGTTGAAAAGAAGGACGAGACAGGCGAAGACGAAGGTCACCGACATGATGACCGGCGTGTCGTTGGCGAGAATGGCGCTGATCAGCAGCGAGCCGATACCGGGCACGCGGAAGATCTGCTCGGTCACGATGGCGCCGCCAAAGACCACCGGCATCTGCAGCGCGACCAGCGTGACCACCGGGATGAGCGCGTTGCGGACCACGTGCTTGACGATCACCGCCTGTTCGGGCAGCCCCTTGGCGCGTGCCGTGGTGACATGATCGAGGCGGATCATGTCGAGAACGGCCGAACGCACGAACCGGGTCCAGGTCGCGCCCTGGAACAGCCCGAGCACCGCCACCGGCATGATCGACTGCTTGACATGTTCCCAGTACCAGGCCCAGCCGGTCGCGTCGATATCGGCCCGGTAGACGAAGGGAAGCCAGTCCAGATAGATGCTGAAAAGCAGGATGAAAAGCAGGCCGGTGAAGAAGGTGGGCAGCGAGAAGCCGACGAAGGTGAGCAGGTTGGCGATCTGGTCGAAGATCGAATAGGGCCGAGTGGCGGAATAGACGCCGACCGGCAGGGCGATCAGCAGTGCCAGCACCTGGGAGGAACCGATGACGACGAGCGTCACCGGCAGCCGCTGCAGGATGAGCGTGTCCACATCGACCCGGCTGACGAAGGAGAAGCCCCAATCGCCGTTCAGCATGGCGAGGAGCCAGCGCATGTAGCGGACCATCACCGGATCGTCGAGGCCGAACTTGGCGCGCAGCGCCGCGCGCACCTCGGCCGGCACGTTGGGATTGGTCGCCAGTTCCTCGAACGGGTCGCCCGGCGCCAGGGCGAGAACGGTGAAGATGACGAGGCTGATCCCGAGCAAGCTCGGGATCAGGATCAGAAGACGGCGGATAAGATACTGGCTCACGAGGCAGTTGCCTTACACGGCAAGGGGCGGACGCCGGCCCGAAGGCCGGCGCCCTGGCCTTGCTAACATCAAGCCTCGCGGTACCAGTCCTTGAGGTTCCAGAGGTCGTTGTCCCAGCCGCTGAGCGGAGCATGCAGCTTGCTGGAGACCGCCGCCACGCGCGGCCGATAGACAACGGGAATGACCGCATGGTCGCCCACTGCGAGGTCGTTCATACGGATGAACAGCGCCGCACGCTTGACCGGATCGAGTTCGCCCTCCGCCGCGCGATAGGCCTTGTCATACTCGTCGCTCTTCCAGCGGGTGATGTTCCGGCCCTGCCACTTGTTGTCCTTGTTCGCGATCTCCCACGAGCAGAACTGGTTCATGAACAGCTCCGGATCGGGCTGCGTCATGGTCGTCGTGTACATCTGGATGTCGCAATAGAACTTCGTGTAGGTATCCGGATTGCCGACGTCGGAGGAGAAGTAGACCGAGGCCGTCACCGACTTCAGCTCGACATCGATACCGGCCCGCTGGCAGGCCTGCTTGACGATGGCCTGGTTCTTCTGCCGCGGCGCGTTGATCGAGGTCTGGTAGACGAGCTTGAGCTTCTTGCCGTCCTTGGCCCGAATGCCGTCGGCGCCCTTCTTCCAGCCGGCCTGCTCCAGGATCTGGTTGGCCTTCTCGATATTGAACTCCCACTTCGTGTTGTTGGAGCGGAAGCGCGACGGATTGTTGAGGAAGTTCCCGGTGGCGACGCCGGTGCGGCCATAGATATGCTCCTGCACCGAGGCGCGGTCGACCAGCATGCCAAGCGCCTGGCGCACGGCCGGGTCGCTCAGCAGCGGATGCTTGGTCTTGGTGCTCGAACGCTCGCCATCCACTTCCGTCCAGGGATCGGTGCTGTTGAGCTGGATATGCTCGATATTGCCGCCAGGCGTGATCTCGGCCCGGCCCTTGCCGCCCTGTTCCAGCCGCTTGAGGATCTCGTCCTCCACCTGCATGTTCCAGGCATAGTCGAACTCGCCGGTCTGGATGACCGCGCGCGCCGCCGAGACGGCATCGCCGCCGCCCTTCATCTCGATCGTGTCGAAATAGGGCCGGTTCGGGACATGGTAGTTCGGGTTGCGCTCGCCCTTGACCAGATCGCCGGGCTTGAAATCGACGAACTTGTAAGGCCCGGTGCCGACCGGCTTCAGGTTGTTCGGCGCCTCGCGCGACTTGGCGCCCTTGTATTCGCCGAAGAGATGCTTCGGAATCAGCATGCCGCGCGTGCCGACGAAAGCGTCCGCCCAGAACGGCGTCGGCTTCTGGAATTTCACGCGCACCGTGAACTGGTCGATCTTCTCGACATCCACGTTCTGATAGGAGCCGATTGTGACCGAGGCGGTCTCCTTGTCGCGCGCATATTCCCAGTTGAAGACCACGTCGTCGGCGGTGAAGGGCTTGCCGTCATGCCATTGCACGCCCTGCTTGAGCTTCCAGGTGACGGACATGCCATCGCGCGCCAGCAGGCCGTTCTCGTAGCTCGGCACCTCGGCCGCGAGGATCGGCACCAGATTGCCGTCCGGGTCCCAGGCGGCCAGCGGCTCGTAGAACATGCGTGAGCCTTCCTGGTCCTTGGTGCCCACGGCGAAATGCGGATTGAGCAGGGTCGGTCCCTGCCACCAGAGCAGCTTGAGCGCGCCGCCGCCGCCGGCCTTGGTCGGCTTGTAACTCGACGCCGCCTGCGCCAGCGCCACGCCGGAATGGGCCAGCATCTGCGCCGCCAGCGGCGCGGTGAGACCAAGGGCCACCATCCTGTGGATGAACGAACGGCGCGATACCTTGCCGTCCTTCACGTCCTGGATCATGCCCCGCAATTCGCGTTCGTTCATGGATAGATCCCTCCCATCCAACGTGCCTTGCCATGCCGCGGCGAGTTTTTTGTGCGCATGCTCAATGAGCATGCGAGCCGCGCCTCCCGCACATACCTTAGAGCAAGTGACGTAACGCGCGCACTACTCTTTTTCGTCCGCCGGAAGTCGTTGGATAGGTAGTTACCCGGGGGCCGCGCACGGCCCCCGGGCAGGCCCCGTCAGAACTGCGCCAGGTCCTGGATCGCAGCCGCCACCAGCCCCGTGCCGATAGCGATGAGCAGGATGTCGGAGGCGACCCGCACATAGCGGTAACCCGGTGGCGGCAGGCTGAGCTGGACGACAAGCTGCGGCGGCAGGTCATGAAAGATGACGTGCCGGGGCAGCGGTTGGCCGATCGCATATTGCCGCGCCAGTCCCGGTGGCCGGCAGCCGTTGTTCTTCTTGGCGAGACCGGGCGGGCAGTGGCCGCGCGCGATCGCCGCGCCGTAATAGTCGCGGATCATGAGCCGGTCGCGCTCGCCAAACTGCACCGTCACCTGGACCCTGGGGGCGGTGCCGCCATGGGGCACCTGCGGCCGCTGCTGTGCCGCCGGGTCCTGCCGCTCTTTCTGGCCTTTCCCCGGGTTGCCCCTTCCGGGAGGATCGGCGA
>JAHCJR010000041.1 GCA_026126165.1 Alphaproteobacteria bacterium | reverse complement strand
GCCACGGTGACGGAAGTGGCGATCGACGACGAGGCCACGTTCCGGCGCGCGAGGGAGTATGCAGACCGCGAGATGCCGGCACTTGGCGGACGGCTCCGTTTCCATGCCGGCCCCGGTCCGGTGCTGGCACGCCATGACGTGCTGGACGAGATCGCGCTCATCGAAGGGCCGCGCGTGCCGCTCCCCTCGGGCGGTGCCATTACCATCGAGGCGACGCGCGCGCTCACCGCCATCGATGTCGATTCCGGGCGCGATACCGGCGGGCAGGACCAGGAAAGCGTGGCGCTGCGCACCAACCTCGAAGCCGCGCGCGAACTGGCCCGGCAGATGCGCCTGCGCGACATCGGCGGCATCATCGTCGTCGATTTCATCGAGTTGCGAAACCCGGCCAGCAGGGAACGACTCATGGAACGGCTTGCCAGCGAGATCCGGCGCGACCGCGCGCCGGTGCGCCTGTCGGGACTGTCGGAGTTCGGCCTGGTGGAGATGACGCGCCGCCGCGCCAGCGTCGCACTGGGCACCCGCCACCGTGAAAACTGCGCGACCTGCGGCGGCAGCGGGCGGCAGCCCTCCGTCAAGGCGGAGATGGCGGCAGCACTCCGCGCGCTGCTGGCCGAGGGGGCGGCGCTGCCGGGGCGGGCGCTTTCGCTGCACCTGCCGCCGCGCGTCGCGGATGCCCTGCTTGCGCATCCGGCGCTGGCGCGGGCGCGCCAGCGGCTGGGCGCCGGCCTCGAGATCGTCGCGGACGAGAGCCTGGCCGCGGGGCAGCACCGCATCGCGCCGGGCCGGGGGGCACCGGCCTGACATGAGCGCCGCCGCGCGTCCCTGTCCGATCTGCGGCCAGCCGGCAGACCCGGCGCATCGGCCCTTCTGCTCGCCGCGATGCCGCAATGTCGACCTGCATCGCTGGCTGAGCGGCGCCTATGCCATTCCTTCCCGGGAAGAGGAGGAGGACGAGGAGGACGGGCCGGGCGCCGCCGGCGCCGGTTCCGACGAGAGCGAGGACGAGCCCGGAACGCCGCGCCACTGAGGGCGCGCCGGTCCCGCAATTATCCTGCCGCCCCAGATGCTTACCCTTTCAGCCGCCCATGCTGGACAGACGCGGACCTATCCTCTATAAACCCTCGTCTTCGGCGGACGGAGCCCCAGGCCCCGCTTCCGCACCGCAGGGCCCAGGTAGCTCAGTTGGTAGAGCAGCGGACTGAAAATCCGCGTGTCGCTGGTTCGATTCCGGCCCTGGGCACCATTCTTTCAATGACATAGCTGGCCGGCTTTCTGTTCCGCGCGGCTTGCGGTGTAGTTTCCGTGTAACCGGGCCTAAAATCTCGCTCCACAGAGCCACAGTTGCGCAAGCCGCTCGATCGGCGTCGCCCTAACGCGAAAGATGCGGTGGCTTGCCGGAGGCCGCCCACCAAAAGTGATTCGGTGAGACACATGCCAACAACGAGATCGAAAGTCGGCGACGTAAACCGTAATCGCCAGAAGCTGGTCGAGACGACGGATCACCCGGGAACCGATCATCGCCAGTATGTGTGGATCCTTGAATGCGGGAATTGCGGCAACCGTTACGGGGCCAACGGAAGCGACTTTTTCCAACGAAGGTGCCCGGCGTGCCAAGGCGGCAGGCCAGGACTGCATCTGCCCTGAGGCCGTACTGACCTGCTCCCCTTAATGTACCCATTCACAGGTTAGCACTGTTCACGTTGTGGTCCGTTCCTGATCGGTATGCAAACTCGTTCGGGGTGAGCCCGTCGAGGCTCGCGTGCGGCCGGTTCAGGTTGTAATCGAGCCTCCGTTCCTCGATGATCTGGCCGGCATGGCGATAGCTGCGGAACAGGCGGTGGCGGAGGTCGGGCACTGGCCGGATTTCTCCATCGGGCGCTACGTCGCCCGGCCGCCATTCTGCGAACCGCGCGATCGCGACCACATTGCCCAGGGTCTGCGCAAGGCCGGACTTCCGGAATGACAGGCCAGAAACGCCGCTTGGCGAAGATCGCGCGGCGACACCGTCATGCTGCGCCGATCGGCCGCGGCTGCGTCACATCACGGCGGCGAGGTAGAGTTCCGAGGCGCGCGCGGCAAGCGGGCCGGGTCGGCCATCGCCGATGGTGCGCCCGTCGATGCGGGTCACCGGCGTGACGCCGCCAAGCGTGCCGGTGACGAAAGCCTCGTCAGCCGAATAGACCTGCGCCAGGGTGAAGTCGCATTCCCGCGCCACGTGGCCGGCGGCGCGCCAGGCGTTCAGCACCGAGTTCTGCGTGATGCCGCGAAAACTGTAATTCCCCGTCGAGGTCCAGAGTTCGCCGTTCCGGACGATGAAGAAGTTCGTCGAGTTGCAGCTCGCCACGAAACCGCGCGGATCGAGCATCAGCGCCTCGTCCGCCCCGGCATTGATCGCCTGGATCAGGGCCTGGATCAGGTTGAGCCGGCTGTGGGAATTGAGGCGCAGGTCGAACACGTCCGGGCCCGAGGTACGGAAGGTCGAGGTGAAGAGCGAGAGCCCGCGCGCCTTCGCCTCGGGCCGCGGCGTCTTGTATTCGGCGACGATGACGATGGTGGCCCCGCCGATCACGAAGCGCGGGTCCTGGTTCGGCGTCTTCTTCACGCCCCGCGTCACCATCAGGCGGATATGGACCCCGTCCTCCATGCCGTTGCGCGCCAAGGTGTCGAGAATCGCGCGGCGGACGCCCTCGCGGTCCAGGCCGATATCGAGCGCGATGGAGCGGGCGCCTTCGAACAGCCGGTCGAGATGGGCCTCGATACTGATGATCCTACCCCGCGCAAGGCGCAAGCCCTCCCACACGCCATCGCCGAGGACGAAGCCGCTGTCGAAGATCGAGATGCGCGCCTCCCCGCGCGGCACGAAGGCGCCGTTCACATAGACGAGGACCTTCTCGTTGCGCGGATCATCCAGATAGCCCTGCGCGCTCTGTGATGGGGAGTTGCTCATGTCCATTGCCTGCCTGACTAGAAACTGAAGGCCCGGTGGCGGGCGAGGAAAGCCTGCGTGCGGGCTTCGCGGGGATGCTTGAGGACTTCTTCCGGGCTGCCCTGCTCGTGGATGACGCCGTCGGCGAGGAAGAGGACGCGGCTCGCGAAGTGATAGGCGAAGCCCAGCTCGTGTGTCACCAGCAGCATTGTCCGCCCCTCCTCCGCGAGCGAGCGGATCACCGCCAGCACTTCGCCGACCAGTTCGGGATCGAGCGATGAGGTCGGCTCGTCGAACAGCAGGATCTCGGGGTCGAGCGCCAGCGCCCGGGCGATGGCCACGCGCTGCTTCTGCCCGCCGGAGAGGCGGGCGGGATACTCCTCCGCCTTGTCGGCGAGGCCGACCCGCGTCAGTTCAACGAGCGCGCGCGCGCGCGCCTCCGCCGCCGGCCGGCGCAGCACGGTGCGCAATCCCTCCATCACGTTGCCGATGGCGGTCATGTGCGGAAAAAGATTGAACTGCTGGAACACCATCCCGATACGCCGGCGCAGCCGCGTGAGTTCCGCTTCCGCATAGACGCGCTCGATACTGCCATCGCCGCGCCGGCGTTCGCTGCCGACCGCCACGCCGTCCAGCTCGATCCGGCCGGCGGTCGGTAGTTCCATGAAGTTGAGGCAGCGCAGCAGCGTGCTCTTGCCCGAGCCGGAAGCGCCGATGATGGCGATGCGGTCGCCCGCAGTCACTTCCAGATCGATGCCGCGCAGCACGGCATTCTCGCCGAAGCGCTTCTCGAGGCCGCCGACACGCAGCAGCGCGCGCATGTCGGGATTGCCGTTCAATCGCTCCTCCCCAGCCGGCGCTCCAGCACATAGGTGGCTCGCACCAGCGGATAGAGGAACAGGAAGAAGGCGACCGCGATCACGGTATAGGTCTCGATCGGATTGAAGTTGAGCGAGGCGATGAGCCGGCCCTGATGCAGCAGTTCGACATAGGCGACCACGGAGGCGAGCGTCGACATCTTGAAGATCTCGATGCCGCGGTTGGTCAGCGCGGGCAGCATGCGCCGGATCGCCTGCGGCAGGATGATGCGCCGCATGATCTGGGCATAGCTCATGCCGATGGCGCGGCCGGCCTCCCACTGGCCGGGTTCGATGGACTGGATGCCGCCGCGGAATATCTCGGCGGAGAAGGCGGCCGAATTGAGCGAGATGCCGAGCACCGCGGCGGTCATCGGGCTGATCTCGAAGGGAACGAGGATCGGCAGCGCGAAAAAGAACCAGATGATCTGCACCAGCACCGGCGTGTTGCGGAAGAACTCGACGAAGGCCGCCGCCGGCCAGGTCAGCAGCCGCCGCGTCGAGTAGCGCGCGAGGCCGACCAGCAGCCCAAGCGAAAGACCGAGCAGCAGGCAGACCACGAAGATGCGGAGCGTACCGAGCGCGCCCACCAGCAGCGCGTCGGAATGGGCGAAGATCGGGGCGAAGTTCCACTGGTATTCCATGGTTCAGCGCACCGTCGTTTCGCCGCTCACCGCAAGCCGCCGCTCGAGCGCGCGGGAGGCCAGGCTGACGGCAAAGATGCAGACGAAATAGAGCAGCGCCGCCACCGTCAGCACCTCGAGCGGGCGGAAGGTCTTCTGCGCCAGCTCGTTGGCCTGATAAAGCAGATCGGCATAGGAGACGACCGCCACCAGGGTCGTGGTCTTCATCAGTTCGATGGCCCGTTCCATGAAGGCGGGGATCATGCGCTTCACTGCCTGCGGCAGGATGATGCGGCGCATCGCCTGGGAATGGGTCATGCCGATGGCCCGCCCTGCTTCCCACTGGCCGCGCTCGATGGAGACGATGCCGCCGCGAAATACCTCGGCGAAGAAGGCAGCGGACTGGATCGAGAAGGTGGCGGCCGCCGCCATGAAGGGCGTCATCTCGACGCGAATGAGGATCGGCAGGGCAAAGAAGAACCAGAAGAGCTGCACCAGCGGCGGCGTGGTGCGAAAGACCTCGATCAGCAGTCCCGCCGGCCAGGCGAGCAGGGGCTTGCCGGTGAGCCGTGCAAGCGCCAGCGCCAGGCCGAGCGGGACGCCGAAGGCAAGCGCGGTGCCGGTCACCGCGAAGGTATTGAGGAGGCCGAGCGCGAGCAAATCGAAATTCGCGAGAACCGGCGCGAAGTCCCACTGATACATTGCCCGCGCCGGCCGGCTAGAGCATTTCCTTCATCACCGGCGGCGCCGCCTTCGGATCGAGGCCGAAGCCGCTCAGGAATTCCTCGTACCATTTCTGGGTCTGGCCGCTCTTGTAGTATTCGCCGATGGACTGGTCGATCCAGTTGAGGAGCGCCTTGTTCTCCTGCTTGCGGACGGCGACGCTGGATGGCTGCGAGCGCACCGGCGTCGGCACGACGATCTTGCCCGTGCCCAGGCGCTGGCGGGCGGCGAGCAGCGGTGGATGGAACAGGCAGACGGCGTCGGCCCGTCCGGCCTGGAAGGCGGCAATGGCTTCCTGGTTGCCGGGGAAGCGCTGGATGGCGGCGCTCGCCACGTTCTCGGTCAGGAACTTGTCCATGCTGGAGGCCTGCGGCACGGCGATGCGCACGCTGGGCTTGTTCAGATCCGCCCAGGCCTTGACCGGCAGATCGTCCTTCGCCAGGACGGCGAGGGAATAGAAGAGCAGCGGGTTCTGGGGGAAGTCCACCGCCTGCGCCCGTTCGGGCGTGGCATCGAGCATGTACATGAGGTCGATCCGGTTGCCCTGCAGGGCAGCGATCGCCGTTCCCCAATTGACCTCGACCGGCTCGAACCTGACGCCGAGCTTCTGCGCCATCGCCTTGCCCATCGAGACGCCGAGGCCGGACGACCATTGGCCGCTGGTCGGGTCCTTCGAGTACCAGGGGGGCGCCTGGGTGACGCCGACGCGCAGCGCGCCGCGCTGTTTCACTTCCTGCAAGCTGTCCATGCCCTGCGCGAGCGCGCCGAGCGGCAGCGTCAGGGCCACCCCCGAAAGGCCGAGCCCCTGCACCACGGTGCGACGAGTGATTTTCATGTCATGCCTCCTGTCCGTTTTCCCTG
This sequence comes from Alphaproteobacteria bacterium, assembly GCA_026126165.1. Taxonomy (GTDB): domain Bacteria; phylum Pseudomonadota; class Alphaproteobacteria; order Ferrovibrionales; family Ferrovibrionaceae; genus JAHCJQ01. The sequence continues at coordinate 21,027 of JAHCJR010000041.1, read as the reverse complement.
TCCAACAACTGGGCGCGGAGAAAGCCCTCCGTCTGCTCCGCGCCGCGACGCATATGCTCGCCGATTTCGGCCAGCATGGCGGGAAGGTCGCCGCCCAGCGCGGCGGCGATATAGCTGTCGTGGCTGTCGCGTCTCGGGCCGCGGATGGCATGGGCCCGGTGATGCGCCGCCCAGTAGAGTTGCAGCCGGCCCCTGAGCGAGGACCAGGCACGCTGCAGCAGGCGATGCCCGCTCGCCTCGTAAACGAGACCATGCAGGTCGAGTTCGGCCAGGATGCTGGCGCGGTCATCGCCGGCATCGATGGCGGCGGTGAGATGGCGGTGACGGCGCAACATTTCCTCGCGGAACGCGGCGTCGCGGCGTTGCCAGGCCTGCTCGAAGGCGAACCGCTCGAGCGTCACCCGCATCGAATAGATCTCGCGTACATCCTCGACCGAGAGCGAGATCACATGCGTCCCGGTATAGGGCACCGTGACCAGAAGCCCCTCGTCGACAAGCTGGCGCAGCGCCTCGCGCAGCGGCCCCCGGCTCACGGCGAAGCGCGCGGCCAGCACCGTCTCCACCAAAGGCGCGCCCGGCGGCAGTTCGCCGGACAGGATCGCCGCCCGCAGCCGCTCGACGATATGGTCGCGCAGCGTGCTCTTGTTCAGCCGCTCGATACTGTGTCCGAAGGAGGCAGGTGCCAGCGAGCGCATGGGTCGGCCAATGGTTGATTGTCGACAATCTATCGACCTCCCTATCTGTCGTCAACCAAACGGCGTACTTCCGATCGGCAGGAAGCCATCGCTCTTGATCTCCTCCATGACCGCGTAGGTCCGGGTCTCCTTCACGCCGGGCAGGGTGAGCAGCACCTCGCCGAGAAAGCGGCGGTAGGCGGTCATATCGGCCACCCTCGTCTTGACCAGGTAGTCGAAGCCACCGGCCACCATGTGGCATTCGAGCACCTCCGGTGCGGCACGGACCGCAGCCGCGAAACGGTCGAAGATGTCGGCTGTCGTCTTGTCCAGCGAGACCTCGACGAAAACCAGCAGGCCAAGGCCGAGCCGGTGCGGATCGAGCCGCGCCCCGTAGCCCAGGATGACGCCCTCCTTCTGCATGCGCCGCAACCGTTCTCCGGTCGAGCTCGGCGAAAGGCCGACCCGCTCCGAAAGATCGGCCACGGCCATGCGCCCGTCGGCCTGGATCAGTTTCAGGATTCGCCGGTCTATCCTGTCGATCTCCATGATTTATCTATCTCTTTCGCTATATTTCCGTTGATTCCACGGAAATTCGACTTTCCTTGCCATGGATCGACGGCGACGTTCGTAATAGCCTTTTTGCATGCCCGATGCCAGCGCCGCGGCGCCCGCCACCCCTTCCCCGCCGGATTTTCGCGCGCCTTTCGCGGAGGACGATGCCGAAATCGCCGCGCGGCTCTTGCCTGCCGCCCGCCTGTCGCCGGCACGCGAGCGCGCCATCGCCGAGCGCGCCGCGGATTTCGTGCAAGCCATCCGGGCGCGCACCGGCGGGCTTGGCGGCGTCGAGGAACTGCTGCGCGAATATGCCCTCTCGACCAAGGAGGGGCTGGCGCTGATGGTGCTGGCGGAGGCCCTGCTCCGGGTCCCGGACGGACCGACCGCCGACCGGCTGATCGAAGACAAGCTGGCGCAGGGCGACTTCACCCGTCACGAAACCCGCTCGGAGGCGCCGCTGGTCAGCGCCTCCGCCTGGGCGCTCGGCATCTCGGCGCGCGTCGCCACGCCGGGCGAGACGCCGGAAGGCGTGCTGGCCGCGCTGGTGCGCCGCCTGGGCCGGCCCGCCCTGCGCGCCGCGACCCGCCAGGCCATGCGCATTGTGGGCAATCAGTTCGTGCACGGCCAGACCATCGAGGATGCCCTGCGGCGCACCCATTCGCGTGCCGCGCGGCGCTACCGCTACTCCTTCGACATGCTGGGCGAGGGCGCCCGCACGGCAGCGGATGCGGAGAAGCATCTCGCCTCCTATGCGAATGCCATCGCCGCGATCGGCGCCGAGGCCGGCACAGGCCGGCTGCCGGACCGGCCCGGCATCTCGGTCAAGCTCTCGGCGCTGCATCCGCGCTATGAGGCGGTGAGCCGCGCCCGCGTGATGGCGGAGCTGGTTCCGCGCCTGCTTTCGCTCGCCAGGGCGGCACGCGCGCACGAGCTGAACTTCACAATCGATGCCGAAGAGGCCGACCGGCTCGAAATCTCCCTCGAAGTGATCGGCGCGGTGCTGGAAGATGCCGCGCTCGCCGGCTGGGACGGATTCGGGCTGGCGATCCAGGCCTATCAGAAGCGTGCGGGCGCGGTCATAGACTGGATCGCGGCACGGGCCGGGGCGCTCGACCGGCGCCTCATGGTCCGCCTGGTCAAGGGCGCCTACTGGGACAGCGAGATCAAGCGCGCGCAGGAGCGCGGGCTCGACGATTACCCGGTCTTCACCCGCAAGGCGATGACCGACCTCAATTTCATCGCCTGCGCCGAGAAGCTGCTGGCGCTGCGCCCCCGCATCTTTCCGCAATTCGCCACCCACAATGCCCAGACCGTTGCCACGATCATCGAGCGGGCCGGCGGAACCGAAGGCTATGAATTCCAGCGCCTGCACGGCATGGGCGAGGCGCTCTACGAAAGGCTGCTCGAGCGGATGCCCGATGCCGCCTGCCGCATCTACGCACCCGTGGGCGAGCAGGCCGATCTTCTCGCCTATCTCGTCCGCCGGCTGCTCGAGAACGGCGCCAATTCTTCCTTCGTCTCGCTCGCCGCCGATCCGGAAACGCCGATCGAGCGCATCCTCAAGCACCCGGCCGATGCAATCGGCAGGCCGGAGGAGGCGCGGCATCCCCGCCTGCCGCGGCCGCGCGAGCTCTACCGTCCGGCGCGCGCCAACTCCGCCGGCCTAGAATTCGGTGACCGCTCGGCGCTGGAAGAGCTGCTGGCCGGGATCGAGGCGGCGCGCGAGAGCGAGGCGCTCGCCCTGCCGATCGTCGATGGCGCGCCCATCGGCCGGGCGGAGGGAACGCTCGTCTCGCCCATCGATGGCGCGGGCCCGGCCGGTCGGATCGGCTGGGCGGATGCGGAGACCGCGGACCGGGCGGTGGCCGCGGCGCTGCGAGGATTCGCCGCCTGGGATGGCACCGATGCCGCGCGCCGCGCCGCCGCATTCGATGCCGCCGCCAGGATGCTGGAATCAAGGCGTGCCGCCTTCATTCACCTGCTTCAGATGGAAGCCGGCAAGACCCTGGACGATGCGCTGGCCGAAGTGCGGGAGGCCGCCGATTTCTGCCGCTACTATGCCGCCGAGGCCCGGCGCATCCTCGGCGCCGATACCGCGCTGCCCGGACCGAACGGCGAGAGCAACCGCCTGCGGCTGCGCGGGCGCGGCGCGTTCGTGGCGATCTCGCCCTGGAACTTTCCGCTGGCGATCTTCATGGGCCAGATCGCCGCCGCCCTTCTCGCCGGCAACAGCGTGCTCGCCAAGCCGGCGGAACAGACCCCGCTGATCGCCGCGGCGGCCGTGCGCCTGCTGCACGAGGCCGGCATTCCGCCGGGTGCGCTGCATCTGGTCACCGGCGATGGGAAGATCGGCGCCCGTCTCGTGGCGCATCCGGCCATTGCGGGGGTGGTCTTCACCGGCTCGACCGACGTCGCCCGCGCGATCAATCGCGCGCTGGCGGCCAAGGACGGACCCATCGTACCGCTGATCGCCGAGACCGGCGGCATCAATGCCATGATCGTCGATGCCACGGCGCTGCCGGAGCAGGTGGCCGACGACGTGGTGACATCGGCCTTCCGTTCGGCGGGACAGCGCTGTTCGGCGCTGCGCCTGCTTTTCCTCCAGGAGGACGTGGCAGATCGCATGCTGCGCATGATCGCAGGCGCCACGGCCGAACTGAAGCTCGGCGATCCGCGCGACCCGGCGAGCCATATCGGACCGGTCATCGACCGCGAGGCATGGGACCGGCTGGCCGCCCATGTGGCGCGGCTGAAGCGGGAGGCGCGCCTGCATCATGGGGGCGAGATGCCTGCCGGCAGCCTTCTCTTCCCGCCGCATATCTTCGAGATCCCCTCGGCCGAGGTGCTGACCGAGGAGATATTCGGTCCCATCCTCCATGTGGTGCGCTACGCGGCCGCAGATCTCGACCAGGTCATTGGCGCCATCGCCGCGAAGGGATATGGCCTGACCCTCGGCCTCCATTCCCGCATCGACCGCATGCAGGCGCGCGTGCTGGAGCGGCTCGCGGTGGGCAATGTCTATGTCAATCGCAACATGATCGGCGCGGTGGTCGGCAGCCAGCCTTTCGGCGGGCACGGCCTCTCGGGCACCGGCCCGAAAGCCGGCGGCCCGCACTATCTGATGCGTTTCCTGACCGAGCAGACCATCACCGTCAACACGGCGGCCATTGGCGGCGATGCGACCCTGATCTCGCTGGAAGGCTGATTGCTGGCGACTGGAGCCTGGAACCTTGCACGGTGAAAGGCGCTAGCCGACGAGCATCACCGGGCAGGGCGGACGGTCGAGCGCCCGTGCGAGACGCGCGCCCGCCGGCGCGTCGAGCAGCGTGGTCGGCACCACCAGCATGCCGCCGGCCCGCCTCACGTCCCAAGCGCCAAGCGCGATCGCATGCACCGCGTGTCCGGCGAGCGCCGGATGGCGGGTCATCACTTCCGCTGCCGGCGCACCCTCGGCACGCACCACGAGGATCGGCTCGCCCGGGCCCGCGATCTCGCCGGCCACGGCCAGGGCCCGCTCCGCCGCGGGGCTCGCATCGACGAACACCGTGACCCCGCCGCCACCCCACGGCCGGCCACCAACCAGCAGGACAGGCCTGCGCCGCATCGGTCCCGTACTCTCCGACCAGGTCGAGCGGACGCGAAAATAGCCGGCGAAGGGCCGGCTCACCGGCTGCACCACCAGCAGATCGGAAATCTCCAGCGCCGCCACCGCGCTGGCCACGCGCCCGCGCAGCACCTGGAACGAACTGGCGACGTTGCGGTGCGTGGCGGCATCCTGCACCAGCCGCGCGGCCCTGCGCTCCATGACCCGCAGCGCCGCCTGCATCTGCGCGGCACTGGCCTGCGGCTCGAGAGCGCCGGCGAATCCGATCTGGCGCGCGACCGGATGCACGCAGAGCTGCAGCAGTTCCATATCCTCGAGATAGAGGCCGAGAAGCTCGACGCGCCAGCGCGCCGCCAGCATGGCGGCGGTATCGAGGACGGACCCTGAATCGGAGGTCGCGTCGAGCGCGGCGACGATGCGCCGGAAGGGGCGCTCACTCCCGGCGGTCATGCCGCTCTCCATCAGTGCGAGCAAAGGCGGCGGCGGCCCGCGCCAGTTCGGCGATGCGCTCCGCGACGCGATGGTTGAGGCTGCCGGACGGCCATTCGCCGCTGGCATCGGCCTCGCCCGCTTCCAGGCCGGTCAGCAGCTCGAGACCCTGGTCGATGGTGGCCACCGGATAGATGGCGAAGCGCCCGTCCCGGACCGCCTGGACCACGTCCTCCCGCAACATGAGGTTTCGCGCATTGGCCTCGGGGATCAGCACGCCCTGCTCCCCGGTCAGGCCGCGTGCCTTGCAGATATCGAAGAAGCCTTCGATCTTCTCGTTGACGCCGCCGATCGCCTGGACGCGGCCGAGCTGATCGACCGAGCCGGTGACCGCAAGCGACTGGCGCAACGGCACGTCCGCCAGGGCGGAAAGCAGCGCATAGAGTTCTGCCGAGGAGGCACTGTCGCCATCCACGCCGCCATACGACTGCTCGAAAACGATGCTGGCGCCGAGCGAGAGCGGCTGCTTCCTGGCGTAACGCCCGCCGAGGAACCCGGAAAGGATGAGCACGCCCTTGGAGTGCAGCGGTCCGCCGAGCTTGACCTCCCGCTCGATATCGAGCACCTCGCCACGCCCGAGTCGGACCCGGGCGGTAATGCGGCTGGGCTGGCCGAACATGACCTCGCCCAGGCTGTAGACGGAAAGGCCGTTGACCTGGCCGACGACGCCCCCTTCGGTCTCGATGCGAACAGCGCCGCGGACGATCTCCTCCTGGATGCGCCGCTGCATGCGGTCGACCCGACCGACCCGGAGCGCGATCGCCTCGGCGACATGCCCGGCCTCCACCATGGCCGCGCCCGCCTCGCCGGCGACATGATCGGCCTCAGCCAGCAGATCGATCAGCCGCCGCATGTGGGTCGAGAGCTTCCCGGAATCGCCGGCGATGCGCGAGGCATTCTCGATCACCCGCGCCATGGCGTCGGCGCCGAAGGGCCGCAACCCCTCGCGACGCACCGCCGCCGCAATCAGCCGCGCATAGAGTTTCGCCGTATCGCCATCGCGCGGCACCCGGTCGTCGAAATCGACGGCAACCTTGAACAGCTTGCGGAAGTCGGGATCGTAGGCGTCGAGAAGAAGATAGAGCAGCGGCTCGCCGACCAGCACGACCTTGACATCGAGGGGGATCGGCTGCGGCTCCAGCGAGACGGTTGCGCCGAGGCTCAGGATTCGCTCGAGGGATTCGATGCGAACCTCGCCCGCATCGAGGGCGCGCTTGAGCGTCGCCCAGGCGAAACCATCCATCAGCAGGCGTCCCGCGTCGAGCACCAGATAGCCGCCATTGGCCTTGTGCAGCGCCCCGGGCTTGACCAGATTGAAGTCGGTCACCAGCGCGCCCATATGCGCCATGTGCTCGATCCGGCCGATCAGGTTCTGGTGCGTCGGATGATCCTCGTAGACGACCGGCGCCGGGCTGCCCGCCTGGTTCCGCACCATTACGTTCACCTGGTAGCGGCGGAAATACTGCATCTCGTCCGAGACCCCGTCCGGCAGGGCGCGGGCGGGCGCCCCGGCCGGCGGTCGCTCGCCGCCGACCAGAAAGTCGTTGGCATTCTCGAGAATGTCCTGTTCCACATCGGCGAAATATTCGAGCACGTCCGGCAGGTCGGCATACTGCTCGCGCAGCTCGTCGATCAGGTGACCGACGGCGAATTTCGTCATCTCGCGATTGAGCTTGCGCACCTCCTCGCGTCGCTCGCGGTCCCAGTCCGGCACCTTGCGGACGATTGCCTCGAGCTGACGCTGGAGCCGTTCAAGCTTGCGCTTCAGCGCCTCCTGTTCTGCCTCGGGGAGCTTGTGGAACTCCTCCGGGCTCATCACCTGGCCTTCGCGGGTCGGCACGATCGTCAGGCCAAGCGGGGTGCGCAGCAGCGCCAGCTCCTGCTGGCGGGCGCTGCGCTCGATCTCGCCGAAGGCTTGCTCATTGCGCTGCTTGAACTGCTCCTCGATCACCTCGCGCCGGGCCCGGTAATCGTCGCCCTCGAAGATCGCCGGCAAGGTCGCGCGAAGTTCGCGCACCATCGTCTGCATCGCCTCGCAGAGCGGCATCGCACGGCCCGGCGGCAGCCGCAACGCGCGCGGCTTCTGCGGGTCGGCGAAATTGTTGACGTAGCACCAGTCGGACGCGGTCTCGCGCGAGGCGGCGTCCTGCTCGAGCAGGACCCGGACCATCGTATGCCGGCCAATGCCCGCGGTGCCGAAGGCGAACAGGTTATATCCCTTCCGGCGGATCCCGACGCCGAAACGAAGGGCCCGGATCGCGCGTTCCTGGCCCAGGACGCCATCCAGATCTTCGAGATCTCCGGAATGCCTGCAGCCGAGCGAATCAGGGTCGCAGGTACGATAGAGTTCTCCGGCAGGAAGCGGCTGGAGTTTCGCCATTCTCTCAGCTCCTCCTGTCCGACAGGTGTCGTTCGAGATAGTCGAGCGCGCCCGACAAGCTGTAGAGCATGGGATAATCGGCCTCGGGAACGACGACGCCAAGCCGCTTGTCGAGCACCGTCATGAAATTGAGGAAGCTGATGGAATCGAGTTCCAGTGCCTCGCGCAGGTCGGATTGCTCGTCGAGGCTCGCCAGATCCACCTCCGGCGCAAGGCGGCCGAGTTCGTCGAGCAGAATCCGGCGCAGTTCATCCCGTGTCATAGCTTCTCCGGCTCCTGCAGCTTGGCGGCGATGGCCGCGAGGAAGCGCGCGCCGCGATGGCCATCGCTGACGCGGTGATCGGCGGCAAGGGTCAGCATCAGCGTGGCGGCCGGAACCACGCGTCCATCCCTGATCCAGGGTCTCTCGACGGGCGTTCCGGCGCCGACGATCGCCACCTGCGGCGGATTGATGATCGGCCACAATCCCTCGACGCTCCGCTCGCCGAGACTGGAGAGGGTGACCGTCGCCCCGGTCAGTTCCGAACCGCGATAGCGGCCGGCGCGAACCCGGTTGACCAGATCGCGCAGCCGTTCCATCACCGCGGGCAGCTCCAGCCGGTCGGCTTCCATGATGGCGGGCGCGACCAGGCCGCCGCCTGGTATGGCGATGGCGGTTCCGACATTCACCGACTGCGAAGCCTCGAAATGCCCGTCCCGCCAGTAGCCGTTGAAATCGGCGAACTCCCGGCAGGCAAGCGCCAGCGCCTTGACCAGCAGCGTGCCGGGGACCAGTCGCCGGTCCGGTCCCAGCGCCGCGTTCGTTCGGGAAAGCCAGTCCAGGGCGCGGTCGAACTCGAACGTGTGCTGAAGATAGTAATGCGGGATCTCCCGCTTGGCGCGCGCCATCGTCGCGCCAATCGCCTCGCGCATCGCCTCGCGCCCCCGCCGCGCCGGCGGCGGCGGCGAGGTGCCGGGCGGGCTCGCCGGCTGCCGCGCGGCGGCATGCAGCCAGTTCTCCACGTCGACATAGACGATGGCGCCCTCCGGGCCGCTTCCGGTCAGGGCCTCCAGATCGACATGATGGTCGGCCGCGAGCTTTCGGGCGGCGGGCGAGGCGCGAATGCCGCGCTGCGCCGTTGCCGCAGTCTCCGTCACAGTTTCGACCGGCGGCGGGGCGGGCCGCTCCGGCTCTACCTCCGGCGCGGTCTGCCCGGCCTGCGGCACCGACGAAGGCTGCGACCCCGCAATGATGGCGAGCGGGCTGCCCACGGGCAGCGTCTCGCCGACTTTCGCAATCAGCCGCTCGATGATGCCGCCTTCGAAAATCTCGATCTCGATCGCGCCCTTCTGCGTCTCCACCACGGCGACCACATCGCCCGGCGCGACCCGGTCGCCAGGCTTCTTCAGCCATTCGACGAGGGTGCCGGCCTCCATGTCGGCGCCGAGCGAAGGCATGCGGAATTCGCTCATCTCGCCCCCATGATGCGGCGCGCCGCCTCGACGATCGCGGACACCTGCGGCAATGCGGCGTCCTCGAGATGCTTCGGATAGGGGATCGGGACCTCCTCGCTGCAGACGCGCGCGAGCGGCGCGTCGAGCGACCAGAAGCACTGCTCGACGATGCGCGCCATGATCTCCGCCGCCAGGCTTCCGCTGCGCCAGCCCTCGTCGACCAGCAGCGCGCGCCTCGTCCTGCGCACGGACGCCATGATCGTCTCGTCGTCGAGCGGTCGCAACGTGCGGAGGTCGATCACTTCCGCATCGATGCCCGCCTCCGCCAGCGCCGCGGCCGCCGCCATGCATTTCCACAGCGAGCCGCCATAGGTGACGATGCTGAGATCGGTCCCGGCGCGGCGGATCGCGGCTTTGTCGATGTCGACGGGGCGCACCTCTGCGGGCAGGCTGCCCGTCATGTTGTAGAGCATGACATTCTCGAAGATCACGACGGGATCCGGATCGACGATGGCGGTCCACAACATGCCTTGCGCATCCTCGAGCGTCGCCGGCGCCAGCACGCGGATCCCGGGGATGTGGGCATACCAGACTTCGAGGCTGTGCGAATGCTGGGCGGCGAGCTGACGGCCGGCGCCGCTCGCCATGCGGATGACGACGGGTATGGAGAACTGGCCGCCGGACATGTGCCTGATGGTTGCCGCGTTGTTCAGGATCTGGTCGAGGCAGAGCAGGCTGAAATTCACCGTCATCACTTCCACGATGGGACGCATCCCGCCCAGCGCGGCGCCGATGCCGGCGCCGACGAAGCCCGATTCGGAGAGCGGCGTGTCGCGGATCCGCTCCGGCCCGAACTCGTCGAGCAATCCCTTGCTCACCGCATAGCAGCCGCCATAGCGGCCCACATCCTCGCCCATGAGAAAGCAGCGCGGATCGCGGATCAGCGCATCCCTGATGCCTGCCCGCACCGCGTCGCGATATGTTGCCGTCCCGCTCATGGGCTGCTGGCCTGGTCCGCTCACGATGCCTCTCCCGGCGTCATCACGTCGCGGCGGAGATCGGCGACCGGCTCCCAGGTCCCGGCTTCGGCAAAGCGGACCGCCGTCGCCACTTCCGCTTCGACCTCGCGCCCGATCGCCTCGATCTCGTCGGGATGGAGCAGTCCGGCGGCAACGGCCCAGTCGCCAAACATGCGAATCGGGCAGCGTTTCTTCCATTCCTCCACTTCGGCCTTCTGCCGGTAGAGCTGCGCGTCGAACATCGAATGCGCGCGGAAGCGATAGGTCCGGCATTCGATGAAGAATGGCCCCTCGCCTTCGCGGAGCGAGTGCACCGCCCGGCGCGCGGCGGCCTCGACGGCGACCACGTCCATGCCGTCCACCGCCTCGGCGGCGATCCTGTAGGAAGCCGCCTTGCGCCAGATTTCGGGTTCCGATTCCGAAATGCGCAGCGCCGTTCCCATGGCATAGAGGTTGTTCTCGCAGACGAAGAGCACCGGCAGCCGCCACAGCGCCGCGAGATTGAGGCTTTCGTGGAACTCCCCTTCCGCCGCGGCGCCTTCGCCGAAGAAGGCCACGCAGACCGCCCCGCTCGCGCGCATGCGCTCCGCCAGTGCCAGTCCCACCGCGATCGGAAGCCCGCCACCGACGATGGCATTGCCGCCATAGAAGCGGCCAGCCGCATCGAAGATGTGCATGGAACCGCCGCGGCCGCGGCTCGAACCTTCCTGCTTGCCGTACATCTCGGCCATCACCCGCCCCATATCGAGCCCGCGCGCGAGGGCATGCCCATGCTCGCGATAGGTGGCGACGATGCCATCACGCGCCTCCAGTGCCTGCATGACGCCGACCGCCACCGCCTCCTGCCCGATATAGAGGTGGAGAAAGCCACGGATCTTCTCCTGCGTATAAAGCTCCGCGCATTTCTCCTCGAAGCTCCGGATTCGCTGCATCTGGTGCAGAAGCTCGCGCGCATGGGCGCGCGAGAGATGGGGCTTGTCCGCCGCCGCGCCGGTCATCGCTCGTCCACCTCGAGTGTCGACAGGTCGCCCTCCGGCAGGCCAAGTTCCCGGGCGCGAAGGAGGCGCCGCATGATCTTGCCGCTGCGCGTGCGCGGCAGCATTTCCCGGAAGTCGATCTCGCGCGGCGAAATGGACGGCCCGAGCCGCGCGCGGCAATGGCCGATCAGTTCGCGCCGCAACGTCTCGTCGGCTGCATGGCCGGGCTTCAGCGTCACGAATGCCTTGACGATCTCGCCGGCCGCCTCGTCCGGTCGGCCGATGACACCCGCCTCGGCGACCGCCGGGTGCTCCATGAGCACGCTCTCCACCTCGAAGGGTCCGATCAGGTGCCCCGACGACTTGATGAGATCGTCCGTTCGCCCGATGAACCAGAAGTAGCCGTCCTCGTCCCGCATCGCCAGATCGCCGGTCAGATACCAGCCATCGGCGAAGCATTTCGCATAACGTTCGGTCTGTCCCAGATAGCCGCGGAACATGGAAGGCCAGCCGGCGCGAAGTGCCAGTTCGCCGGAGATACCGGCCGACGTCACCTCCTCGACGATGCCCTGTTCGTTGCGCCGCACGATCCCCGCCTCGATGCCCGGCACCGGCCGGCCCATGGAGCCCGGCTTCACGTCCATGGCGGCGAAGTTGGCGATCATGATGCCGCCGGTCTCGGTCTGCCACCAATTGTCGTGGAAGGGCAGGCCGAACACCCGGTTGCTCCAGACCACGGCCTCCGGATTGAGCGGCTCGCCGACGCTGGCCATGAAGCGGAGGTGCGAGAGATCGCGGCCGCGAACCGCGTCGTCGCCCAGACGCATGAGCATGCGGATCGCCGTCGGCGCCGTATACCAGACGCTGACGCGCTCCTCCTCCAGGATCCGGTACCAGCGCTCGGCCTCGAACTCGGCCTCGTCGAGGATCAGCGTGCAGCCGATTGTCAGTGGCGCGATGACGCCATAGGACATCCCCGTCACCCAGCCCGGGTCGGCCGTGCACCAGAAACGGTCGTCGGCCGTCAGGTCGAGCGCGAACCGGGCGGTGGCATGATGCGCGACGACCGCCTGGTGCACGTGCATGACGCCCTTGGGCTGGCCGGTGGTGCCGCTCGTGAAATGCAGCAGCGCCAGATCGTCGGGCCTCGTCGGCACGGTTTCGAAGCGCGGCGAGGCCGCCGGCAGCGCCACGTCGAGATCGACGGCACCCGGCGGCAGGCCGGGGCCCATGCCGCCTGCGATCAGGACATGCTTCAGATGGGGCAGCCGGTCGAGAACCGGCGCCACTTTCCTGGTGAACAGGGCACGGGTGGTGACGAGAACGCTTGCCTCGCCGATGGACATCCGGGCGTGAACCGGCTCCGGCCCGAAGGCGGAGAAGAGCGGGCAGAAGACGCAGCCGGCCCTGAGCGCGCCAAGCGCGGCGATGTGAAGTTCCGGCTGGCGCCCGAGAAGCGAATAGACACGCGACCCGGCGGGCACGCCAAGTCCGGCGAGCAGGTTCGCGAAGCGCGACGTGGCGTCGCGCAGATCCGCATAGGTGAGATTGCGCTCGCCGCCGCCCCGGCCCAGCCAGCGTATCGCAAGGCGCCCGCCCTGCCCCGCCAGGACCTGCCGGTCGATCGCTTCATGGGCAATGTTGAGGGCGCCGCCCGGCAAGCCGGCGAGCGCGGCGCGTGCCTCGGCCCAGGTGAAGTTCCGCCGGGCAGAATCGTAAGGCTCCGGCGCCCGTTCGCCCGGCCGGGAGGACCGCTTTGTGATCACGTTGGACCGCATGGGCGCGCCTGCCCCCCCATCGCCTTCAACCGGCCAACAGTGCGAGGTTGCGGCGATGCCCGCCTTGACATGAGTCAAGGCGGATGACGAGGGCCCCGGAGATGCTCCGGTGACGGTGGCGGAAACAGGCATGGATGCGGCCGCCGCGCCGCGGAAGGAGAGGCCGTTTGCAGCAATCGCAGGGCCCTGAATGGGGAACGGGGTGGGGATTTCTCCTGGCTGCGATCGGTTCGGCCGTGGGCATCGGCAATGTCTGGCGCTTCTCCTATGTGGTCGGCGTCAATGGTGGTGGCGCCTTCATCCTCGTCTATCTGCTCGCCGTGCTGGCGCTTGGCCTGCCGCTACTGATCGCCGAGCTGGCGGTCGGCCGGCAGACAAGGACCGATCCGGTGACGACCTTCCACCGGCTTGCCCCTCGCCCGCCCTGGCGTTGGGCCGGCTGGCCGGGCGTCTTCGCCTGCATCGCGATCCTCAGCTATTATCCCGTAATCGCCGGCTGGGTCGGGAACTACCTGTTCCGCTATGCCCGGGACGGCCTGGACATCGCCGGCGCCGGCAGCTACCAGGCCTACTTCGATTCCCTCATCGCCGATCCGCTCCAGGCGCTGCTATGGCAGGCACTGATCCTTGCGGCGAGCGTCTTCATTGTCGCGTCCGGCGTCGAGAAGGGCATCGAGCGGGTCAGCAAGTTCCTCATGCCGGTTTTCGTCCTGCTGCTCCTGCTGCTCACGGCGCAGGGCCTGGCCTCGGAGGGACGCGGCCAGGCCCTCGCCTTCATGTTCCGCCCCGACTGGAGCGCGCTGACGGAGCCGGCGACCTACCTGGCGGCGGTCGGACAGGCCTTCTTCTCCATCGGCCTTGCCATGGGCATCCTCGTGACCTACGGCGGTTACCTGCCCCGGCAGGTCAATCTCGCGCGCGCCGCCTTTGTCATCGGGGCAAGCGATACCGCGATCGCCTTGCTGGCCGGGCTCGTGATCTTTCCCGCGGTCTTCGCCCATGGTCTCGATCCGGCGCAGGGCACGACGCTCGCCTTTGCCGTGCTGCCCGAGGTGTTCGGCGCGATGCCGGGCGGACGCTGGCTTGGCGTCGCCTTCTTCCTGCTTCTGCTGATCGCCGCCCTGACCTCCGCAGTGGCGCTGCTCGAGGTTCCCGTGGCCCTTGCCATCGCGCGCCTCGGACTGGAACGCCCTCGCGCGGCAGCCGGCTTCGGCCTGCTCGCCTTTGCCCTCGGCGTGCCATCGGCCCTCGGCTTCGGCCTGCTGCGCCCGGCCGCTTCGGAAGCGCCGACCATCCTCGACCGCGTCGACTTCCTCGCCTCCAGCGTTCTCCTGCCATTGAGCGGCATCGCCATCGCACTGATGGTGGGCTGGGCCTGGCGGCCGGCGGATCATGCCGGAAGCAGCACCCTGCGCTCGCCGATGCTGCATCATCTCTGGCTTGCCAGCCTGCGCTACTTCCTGCCCGGCGTCATTCTCCTGGTCATGCTGGCGGGTCTCGGGCTGATATAGCGGCCGGCGCTGTGAAGCGGGGATTCCGCTGCTAGAGTCATGGCAGGGGCCACAGGGAGAGCGAGGCTGTGTTCACGATCTACGAGGCGCGGAAAATCCTGACCATGAACCCCGCCCGACCGCTGGCGAGCCACGTGGCGGTGCGCGATGGCCGCATTCTCGGCACCGGTTCCATCGAAGAGCTTGCCGGATGGGGCGCGCACCGGCTCGACCGGCGATTTGCCGACAAGGTCCTGATGCCCGGACTGGTCGAGGGGCATTGTCATGTCTCGGAGGGGGTGTTCTGGCGGTCCGTCTATTGCGGCTATTTCGACCGGATGGACCCGGACGGCAGGATCTGGCCGGGGCTGAAGTCGATCGCGGCGGTGCTTGCGCGGCTCGGCGAGGCCGAGGCCGCCCTGGACGACCCCGACATGCCGCTGTCCGGCTGGGCGCTCGATCCGATCTATTTCGGCAGCCGGCGCGTCGACCGGCATGATCTGGACCGCGTCAGCGCGACCCGGCCAATCGGCGTCATGCATGCCAGCGGCCATATCCTCAACGTCAACAGCCGCGCGCTCGAGCTGGCGGGCTTCCTGCGACCCGGCATATCCCATCCGGGCATCCCGCTTGGCGAGGATGGTTTGCCGAGCGGCGAGCTCAAAGGGCCCGATGCGATGATGGCGGTCGGCCGGCATGCCGGCTTCGATCGCGAGGCCCAGGCGAGCGACGAGCCGGGATTGCGGCAGTTCGCCCGCCTCTGCGTGCGCAAGGGCGTGACCACCGCGACCGACCTCGCGAACCTGCTGCCCGACGAGGCGGTCGACATGATGCTGCGGGTCACCGGCGAGGACGGCTTTCCGGTCCGTATCGTCCCCTTCCGGCGCTTCCACGGCCTTGGCGTGGTCGATCTCATCAGGCGCGCCGGCGAGCTGAAGGCGCGCAGCAGCGACCGGCTGCGCCTGGGCGGCGTCAAGCTGTTCGCCGACGGCTCGATCCAGGGTTTCTCCGCGCGGCTGCGCTGGCCCGGCTATTATGGCGGCCAGCCGAACGGGCTCTGGTACATCGCGCCCGAACAGCTCGCCGAGGCGCTCGAGCTGGCGCTGGCGGGCGGGATCATGGTCCATATCCACACCAACGGCGACGAGGCGACGGAGCTGGTGCTCGACACGATGGAGATGGTCCTGCGCCGCCGCACAGGGCCCGACCACCGTTTCACCCTGCAACATTGCCAGCTTGCGGACGCGGCGCAGTTCCGTCGCATCCGGGCGCTCGGCTTCTGCGTCAACCTGTTCCCCAACCACCATTACTATTGGGGCGAGCAGCATTACGCCATGACCGTGGGGCCGGAGCGGGCGACAAGGATGAATGCCTGCGCCAGCGCCCTTGCCAGCGGCGTGCCGCTCGCCATCCATTCCGATGCGCCGGTGACCCCGCTCGCCCCGCTTTTCACCGCCTGGTGCGCCGTCAACCGGCTGAGCGCGGCGGGCCGCGTGATGGGCGCGGCGGAGCGGATCGGCGTAGCCGAGGCGTTGCGCGCGATCACCTTGGGTGCCGCCTACACGCTCAAGCTCGATGGCGAAATCGGCTCCATCGAATGTGGCAAGCGCGCCGATTTCGCCGTTCTCGAGGACGATCCCGAAGAGATGCCGCCGGAGCAGCTCAAGGACATTCGCGTCTGGGGCACAATCCAGGGCGGCCGCGTCTTCGACGCCGCGGCGATCTAGCAGACTACGGGCTGATCTTGGACGCGAACGATCCGATCCCCGCCAGCGTGATCGGCGGCTATCTCGGCGCCGGCAAGACGACCCTGGTCAACCACCTGCTGCGCCATGCCGGCGGGCGCCGGCTCGCCGTGCTGGTCAACGAGTTCGGCGAACTGCCGATCGATGCCGATCTGATCGTCGGTGCGGGCGAACGGCTGATCGCCATTGCCGGCGGCTGCGTCTGCTGCGCCTATGGCAGCGACCTGATCGCGGGCCTCGAAGACCTCGCCGGGCTGGCGGACCGGCCGGACCATGTGCTGATCGAGGCAAGCGGCGTGGCCCTGCCCGGCTCGATCGGCGCCGCGCTGAGCCTCGTCCCTTGCTTCCGCCTCGATGCGATCCTGGTGCTGGCGGATGCGGGCGCCATCGCCGCGCAGCTCGCCGACCGGTTCATGGGCGATACGGTGCACCGGCAGATCGCAAGCGCCGATCTCGTTCTGCTCAACAAGGCCGATCTCGTCTCCGCCCGGGAACTGGCGGCGACGGGCAGCCGCCTCGCCTCTCTGGCGCCTGCGGCGCGGATCGTGCCGGCGCGCCGGGCGAGCCTGCCGGTCGAGATCGCGCTGGGCCTGCATGCGGGCCGGGCATGGCGCGATGCGGCCGGCGCGGGCACGGCGCACGTTACGGCGGCGTTCGAGACCTTGAGCTTCGTCCTCGATGGCGCTTTCGACGTGACGGGGCTCGCCGCCGCGCTGGCCGGCCCGGAACTCGGCATCCTGCGCGCCAAGGGGCTGCTGCAGGATCGCGCCGGCCGGTTGATGGTCCTGCAGCTCGCCGGCGGACGCCACGAGACGGAGATTGCCGCGGCAGAAGGTGCGAGGGCAGGCCGCCTCGTCCTCATCGGACAGGCCGGACACCTGGCAAAGGCCGCCATCGGCGCGGCGATCGAGGCGGCCCGATGCCGCTGACCTGGCGCGCGCGGGCGACCGGCGGCGGGCGGCCTCCGGTTCGCGCGAAAAGGCATATCAAATGGCCGCGAGGCTCTTGCCGCAGAGGTCGTCGTTCCGCCATCCTTGCGCGCCGTTCCGGCACACCATCAGCATCCAGCAGGTAACCTCGCCATGTCCTTTACCATCCACGACGCCGCCGTGCCTCCCGTGCTGCAGATCCTCAATGCCATGTCGGCCATACTCGACAAGGCCGCGCGCCATTGCGAGGCGCGCAAGATCGATCCGGCCGTGCTGCTCGCCTTCCGGCTGGCGCCGGACATGTTTCCGCTCACCCGCCAGATCCAGATCATGACCGACCAGGCCAAGGGCATGGCGGCCCGGCTTACCGGCAGCGAAGTGCCGAGCTGGCCCGACAGCGAGGCCAGCATCGAGGAACTGAAGGCGCGCATCGCCCGCGCCGCCGCCTTCGTGAAAGGCTTTACGCCGGCCCAGTTCGCCGGGGCGGAGGACCGTCAGATCGTGCTCAAGGTCGGCGGCAACGAGATGACCTTCACCGGCCGGCAGTATCTGGTGAATTTCGTGTTCCCGAACTTCTATTTCCACGCCACCACGGCCTACGACATCCTGCGCCATTGCGGGGTGGAGATCGGCAAGCGCGACTTCCTCGGCGTCGCCTGAACGACTACTGGAAGGCCACTTCCACGAAGCTTCGCAGCTTGCGGGAATGAAGGCGTTCGCGTTCCTGCGTCCGCAGGGTCTCGAGCGCCTTCAGCCCGATCTCGAGATGCTGGCCGACGCGCTGGCGGTAGAATTCTCCGGCCATGCCGGCCAGCTTGATTTCGCCATGCAGCGGCTTGTCCGAGACGCAGAGCAGCGTGCCGTAGGGCACGCGGAAGCGAAAGCCGTTCGCGGCGATGGTCGCCGATTCCATGTCGAGCGCGATGGCACGCGAGAGCGAGAGGCGGCGGATCGTCGCATCGTGATCGCCCAGTTCCCAGTTGCGGTTGTCGACGCTGACCACCGTGCCGGTGCGCATGACGCGCTTCAGATCGAAGCCCGAGAGGCCGGTGACGCGGCCGACCGCCTGCTCGAGCGCGACCTGCATTTCCGCCAGCGCCGGGATCGGCACCCAGAGCGGCAGGTCCTGGTCGAGCACGTGATCCTCGCGCGCATAGCCATGGGCAAGCACGTAATCGCCGAGTTGCTGGCTGCTGGCGAGGCCGGCGCAATGGCCAAGCATGAGCCAGGCATGGGGCCGCAAGACAGCGACATGGTCGGTGATGTTGCGCGCGTTGGACGGCCCGGTACCGATATTGATCATGGTGATGCCGCCAAGGCCCGGCTCCACCAGATGGAAGGCCGGCATCTGCGGCATCCGCTCCGGCGGCGAACCTTCCGCGCCTTTGCCGCCGAGGCGGCTGTTGCGCCAGACCATGTCGCTCGGTTCGACGAAGGCGACATAGTCGGGATCGCCCTCGGCCATGCGCTGGCGGCCGATACGCGCGAAAGCGTCCACGTAGAACTGGTAGTTGGTGAAGATGACGAAGTTCTGAAAATGCTCCGGGCCGGTCCCGGTATAGTGGCGCAGCCGGTGCAGCGAATAATCGATGCGCGCCGCGCGGAACAGCGCGAGCGGCCGGGCCCGGCCGGCATGCCGACCCGGCATCCCGTTGACGATGCCGTCATCCATATCGGCGAGGTCGGGCGTGTCGAACAGGTCGCGCAGCGGACGGTCCGAAGGCACGCCGTCGGCGCGATGGCCCGCGGTCTCGATATTGATGTCCCGCTTGTAGGCGAAATGAATGGGAACAGGCTCGTCCGATTCGCCGATCTCGACCGGCACGCCGTGATTCTGGACCAGCAGCGCGATCTGCTCCGTCAGGTAGCGACGGAAGATGTCGGGCCTGGTCACGGTCGTGTCGTAGACACCGGGCCCGGCTACGAAACCGTAGGAGAGGCGCGAATCGTGGCGCACATGCGTCCCCGTCGCGATGCGCACGAAAGGATAATGGGCACGCACACGGGCCGGCGGCATCTCGCCCCGGCGATAGCGGTCGAAATGCTCGCGCAGGAAGGCGGTGTTGCGCTCGTAGATCTCCTCGATGCGCCTCACCGCCAGGGTCGCGTCGGTGAAACTCTCGGTCGGGATCGGCTCGGGCGTGCGGAAAGGCAGGGCATGGGACATGCCCCAGCTTTCACCAGCGGCGGGCAGTGTCAAGCGGCACGAATAGCAACCCCGGTCCGGCCGCCGGCACCGCCCGTCGCAGGCAGGCTACTTGATCTTCAGGATCGCTTCCGCCTTGCCGAGTGCCGTCATGGAATCGGCATGCTTACCGGCCTTGTGCAGGGTCTCGCCGTCGGCGCGCAGCTTCTTCACTTCCGCGAGCTCCGCCGCCGCCAGCGTCGGATTCTTCGCCAGCGCCTCGTCGATGTTCTTCATGTGCTTCGGGCACGAGGAAGCATAGGCAGTTCCGGATATCGCGAGCAGGGCCGCGACGACGATGAGCAGTCTGGACATTGCTTTTCCCCCTTATGTGTCGAACAGGACCCGGGTTGGACGCTGCGCGATCGCCGCTATTCCCATGGCCCTAGGCAAAAGTAACATAGTGGCGCGGATGCCGGATGGCGCGACCTTTGATTGCGCCACTTCGCTCTTTTATCTTTCCACAACCGTTAAGTCCTTGACTTGCCGCGCGCGAGGGCGCACATGAGGGGCGCCAGATGCTCTGGCCATGAGCGCGCAGGCCGCGTGAACGACACGACGAGGTTCCGGTGCAAACCCTGGACCGGCCGTCGTGATCGCCTTGCCGGCGCCCTTCAATTCCTCCGACCATTCGCCCAGGACACGCGGGGCGTCTTCGCAGCAGCCTCGCCGGCGGGCGTGCGGCTTTCGCCGCCCCATGGCGGGCGCGCATACGCGCATATATGAGAAAGTGAAGTCCTTGACCCAATTCAACGAACTCGGCCTCAACCCGGCAATCCTCAAGTCGCTGGCGGCCGAGGGCTACACCCAGCCGACCCCGATCCAGGCCCAGGCCATCCCCCATGTCATGGCCGGTCGCGACCTGCTCGGCCTCGCCCAGACCGGAACCGGCAAGACGGCGGCCTTCGCCCTGCCGATCCTCCATCGCCTCGCCGCCGAACGGCGGCGCGCCGGACCGGGCGCCTGCCGCGTTCTGGTGCTGAGCCCGACCCGCGAGCTCGCCAGCCAGATCGCCGACAGTTTCCGCACCTACGGACGCCATCTCGGCCTATCGGTGGCGGTGGTGTTCGGCGGCGTCGGCTATGGCCCGCAGGTGCAGGCCCTGGCGCGCGGCCTCGACGTCCTCGTCGCCACGCCGGGCCGCCTGCTCGACCACATGGAATCGCGCAAAGCCCTGCTCGACCAGGTCGAGACGCTCGTCCTCGACGAGGCTGACCAGATGCTCGACATGGGTTTCATCCATGCCATCCGCCGCATCCTTCCGAAACTGCCGAAGGAGCGGCAGACCCTGTTCTTCTCCGCCACCATGCCGCGCGAAATCGACAATCTCGCCGCGGAACTTCTGCGCCAGCCGGCGCGCGTCGCGGTGACGCCGGTCGCCTCTACGGCGGAGCGGGTGGCCCAGCGCGTCATCCTGGTCGAGGCCGGGGCCAAGCGCGAGCTGCTGGCCCGCGTCCTGCGCGAGGAGCAGATCGGGCGCACCCTCGTCTTCACCCGCACCAAGCGCGGCGCCGACCGGGTGGCCGACCATCTGGTGAAGGCCGGAATTCCCGCCGCGGCCATCCATGGCAACAAGAGCCAGGGTCAGCGCGAACGCGCACTGGGCGATTTCCGCAAGGGCCGCACCAACGTCCTGGTCGCCACCGACATCGCCGCGCGCGGCATCGATGTGGATGGGGTCACCCATGTGGTGAATTTCGAGTTGCCGAATGTGCCGGAAGCCTATGTCCACCGGATCGGCCGCACCGCGCGGGCCGGTGCCTCG
>JAHCJR010000040.1 GCA_026126165.1 Alphaproteobacteria bacterium | reverse complement strand
CGCGTCGGGAGCGGCTTCAATGGTTGTCCCGCGGCACGCCGGCCGTCTGGGCCACGCGCTGGTAGCGGACGGCGGGCTTCAGCACCATGCCGTCGGCGAGTTCGTCCACCATCGAACGCTGGATCTCCTGCCAGGGCGTCTGGCTCTTCGGGATCGGGAAGCCGCCGTGATGGGCGAGCTCGTTCCGGCGGGCGGACAGCTCCTCGTCGGAGATGAGGATGTCCGCCTCGCCCTTGTTGAGGTCGATGCGCACCCGGTCGCCGGTCTTGAGCAGCGCGAGCCCGCCACCCGCCGCCGCCTCGGGCGAGGCGTTCAGGATCGACGGCGAGCCCGATGTCCCCGATTGGCGGCCGTCGCCGATGCAAGGCAATGAGGTGATGCCGCGCTTCAGCAGCGCCGCGGGTGGCTGCATGTTCACGACCTCGGCGGAACCCGGATAGCCGATCGGCCCCACGCCGCGCACGACGAGGATGCAATGCTCGTCGATGTTAAGCGCCGGGTCTTCGATGCGCTTGTGATAATCCTCGCGCCCCTCGAACACGATGGCGCGGCCTTCGAAAGCATTCGGGTCTTTCGGATTCGAAAGATAGCGCTGCTGGAACTCGTCGGAGATCACCGACGTCTTCATGATCGCCGAATCGAACAGGTTTCCGCGCAGCACGGCGAAGCCAGCATCTTTCATCAGCGGCTTGTCGTAGGTGCGAATCACCTTCTCATCGCCGATCTTCGCCTTCTTGCAATTCTCCCCGATGGTCTTGCCGTTCACGGTCATCGCGCTTTCCCGAATCTTGCCGGCCTTCATCAGCGCATTGACGACAGCGGGCACGCCGCCGGCGCGATAGTAATCCTCGCCGAGATATTCGCCGGCGGGCTGCATGTTCACGAGCAGCGGGATGTGGTGGCCGATCTTCTCCCAATCGTCCATGTCGAGCTTCACGCCGACATGCCGCGCGATGGCGTTGATGTGGATCGGGCAATTCGTCGAGCCGCCGATGGCGCTGTTGACGACGATGGCGTTCTCGAACGCCTCGCGCGTCAGGATGTCGGACGGCTTCAGGTCCTCCCACACCATCTCGACGATGCGCTTGCCCGAAAGCGTCGCCATGCGCGAATGGTTGGAATCGGCCGCCGGGATCGAGGCGGCGCCGGGCAAGGTCATGCCGATCGCCTCCGCCGCCGACATCATGGTCGAGGCGGTGCCCATGGTCATGCAGGTGCCGGGCGAACGGGCGATGCCATCCTCGATCTCGTTCCAGGCCGCCTCGTCGATGGTGCCGGCCCGCAGTTCCGCCCAGTATTTCCAGACATCGCTGCCCGAGCCCAGGATGGCGCCGCGCCAGGTGCCGCGCAGCATCGGCCCGGCAGGCACGAATATGGCCGGGATGTTCATGCTGGCCGCGCCCATCAGCAGGGCCGGCGTGGTCTTGTCGCAGCCGCCCATCAGCACCGCCCCGTCGATCGGGTTGGCGCGCAGCAGCTCCTCGGTGTCCATGGAAAGCAGATTGCGGTAGAGCATGGTGGATGGCTTCATGAACGGCTCGCCGAGCGAGATCGCCGGCAGCTCCACCGGAAAGCCGCCGGCCTGCCAGACGCCGCGCTTCACCTCTTCCACCCGCTGGCGGAAATGGCCGTGGCAGGAATTCATGTCGCTCCAGGTATTGACGATGCCGATGACCGGCTTGCCGGCATAGTCGCTGGCATCGAAACCGAGCTGCTTGGTGCGCGAGCGATGGCCGAAGGAGCGCAGGTCCTTCACGCCATACCAGCGCGCGCTGCGCAGATCCTCGTACTTCTTCCTTGCCCCACCGCTCATGCCCAGCCTCCCCGCCTTCTCTGTCGCCGTCGTTATCACAAATCCGCGAGCGGCGAGTCTAGGCGGTTGCCGTGGCCGGTGCGACCCAATCTTGCGGGAACGGCGCACCCGCACGGCCTTGTGAAGTCGTGGCGGCGGGGCCGGTGACTATATTCGGACCTTGAGCCCGGAGCGACCAGTACGCCAAACGACCGAGGAATTCGGGTTGACGCCACATCCGCATATCCGCCCCGTACCGAGCAATCCCCAGCCGGCCCCCATGCCTGCATCGGCCGCGCGGCCGGCCGAGGTCGCCGATCCGCTGCTCGCCTGCCTCACCCTGCTCACCCATATCCACGAGCGGCCGGCTTCCGGAGAGGCGCTGCTGGCCGGGCTGCCGCTGGTCGAGGGGCGGCTGACGCCGAACCTTTTCGCCCGCGCCGCCGAGCGCGCCGGGCTCGCCGCCCGCACCGTGGCGCTGGCGCCGGAACGCTTCGCCCGCTCCCTGTTGCCGGCGGTCGCCCTGCTCAAGGGGCGCGGCGCCTGCCTGGTTCTCGCCGTGGATGCGGGAGGCGAACTGACGGTGATCGAGCCGGCGCAGGGCAAGACGCCCCGGCGCCTCGCTATGGCGGAATTCGCCGCCCTCTACGACGGCCATGTCATCCTGGTCAAGCCGCGCCCCGAGGAGCGGCGGACCGCCGACGGCGACGCGGTGGTCGCGCCGCGCCACTGGTTCTGGGGCACGCTCGCCCTCTACTGGCCGATCTACTTCCAGGTGGTGGTGGCGGCGCTGTTCGTCAATTCCTTCGCCGTCGCGGTTCCTCTCATCACCCTCAACGTCTATGACCGGGTGGTGCCGAACCATGCGCTGGAAACGCTCTGGGTGCTCGCCATCGGCGGCGGCAGCGTGCTCGCCTTCGACCTGATCATGCGGGCGCTGCGTGCCTATCTGATCGATCTGGCAGGAAGGCGCGCCGACGTGATCCTGTCCTCGGCGATCATGCAGAAGGTGCTCGACATGCAGCTCGCCGCGCGGCCGCAATCGGCGGGCTCCTTCGCCAGCCACCTGCGCGATTTCGAACAGGTGCGCGAATTCTTCACCTCCGCCACCCTGGCCAGCATCATCGACCTGCCCTTCGGCTTCGTCTTCCTGTTCGTGATCTGGTATATCGGCGGCCCGATCGTGGTGGTCGGACTGACCATCATCCCGCTGGTCATCCTGATCGGCTTCGCGCTCCAGATCCCGCTCAACCGCTCCTTCCGGCAGGCGCACAAGGAAGCGGCGCAGAAGCACGGCCTGCTGGTCGAGATCATCGGCGGCCTGGAGACGATCAAGGGCCTCGGCGCCACCAGCCGCATGCAGCGGCGCTGGGAGTTGCTGGTCGGCGAGAGCGCCCGGGTCGGACAGAAGTCGCGCTTCTATTCCGGCCTTGCCGTCAACATCTCCGCGCTTGCCCAGCAGTTCGCCACCATCGCCACGCTGGTCGCCGGCGTCTACGTCATCAAGCATGGCGATTTCTCGACCGGCGGCCTGGTCGCCTGCACCATGCTGACCGGGCGCGCCATGGCGCCGCTCGGCCAGGTGGCGAACCTGCTCACCCGCTTCCATTCCTCGATGACGGCGCTCAGGGGCATCGGCCGCATCATGGCGCTGCCGGCCGAACATGCGCCGGCGCAGCGTTTCCTGAACCGCCCGATCCGCGAGGGCGAGATCGAGTTCCGCAAGGTCACCTTCGCCTATCCCGGGGCGAGCTTCCCGTCGGTGGAAAACGTCTCCTTCCGCATCCGCCCGGGCGAGCGCGTCGCCATCATCGGCCGCATCGGCTCGGGCAAGAGCACGCTCGCGCGCCTGCTGCTCAACCTTTATCAGCCGCGCGAAGGCGCGGTGCTGGTGGATGGCGCCGATGTCCGCCAGATCGACCCGGCCGACCTGCGCCGCGGCATGGGCCTCGTGCCGCAGGACATCTTCCTGTTCCAGGGCAGCGTGCGCGACAACATCGTCATGCGCGCCCCGCACGTCGAAGACGAACAGCTTCTCCGCGTGGCGAAGCTGGCGGGCGTCGACGATTTCGTGGCCCAGCATCCGCAGGGCTATGACCTGCAGATCGGCGAGCGCGGCGAGCGGCTCTCCGGCGGGCAGCGCCAGGCGATCGTGCTGGCGCGCGCCATGATCGGCGACCCGCCGATCCTGGTGCTGGACGAGCCGACTTCCGCCATGGACACCCTTTCGGAACAGCGCCTGCAGGAGCGCATTCGCCAGTACATGCCGGGCAAGACCATCGTGCTCATCACCCATCGCATCTCGCTCCTGTCCCTGGTCGAAAGGGTCATGGTCATGGATGGCGGGCGGATCGTGGCGGACGGGCCGCGAGACAAGGTTCTGCAGGCACTGAGCGAAGGCAAGCTGCGCGCCGCGCCCTGAGGCCGGTGCCGCACAAGGAGAAACGACGCCATGGCGATGAGCGAGCGCTGGTCTGACGAAGACTTCATGCCGGTCATGGAGGCCGCGCGCCGTTCGGCACCGCCGCTGCTCGCCACCCTCTTCATCGGCGCAATCACGCTGTTCTTCGCCTGCGGCCTGACCTGGGCCTGGCTCGCGAGCCTGGATGAAGTCACCGTCGGCGAGGGCAAGGTCATCCCCTCGCGCAAGCTGCAGGTGGTGCAGAATCTCGAAGGCGGTATCGTCAAGGACGTGCTGGTGCGCGAGGGCGACATCGTCGAGCCGGACCAGATCCTGCTCCGCATCGACGATACGGGCTTCGCCGCCAATTACGGCGAGGCGCGCGTCAAGTCGCTCAATCTCGAGGCGGCCATCACCCGCCTGACCAGTGAGGTCGAGGGCGTCCCGCTGCGCTTCTCCGCGCACCTTCTGGCGGAGCGCCCCGATTTCGCCGATACGGAACGGGCCAATTTCGAGGCGCGGCGCGCCAGCCAGCAGGCGGAACTCTCCACGCTCCGCCAGCAGCTCAGCCAGCGCGAAAGCGAGCTGGTCGAGTTGCGCAACCGCCTGTTCAAGCTGGACCGCTCCCACAAGCTGCTGGTCGAGGAATACAACGCCACCGCGCCGCTGCTCGATACCGGATCGGTGGCCAAGATCGAGGTGCTGCGCCTGGAGCGCCAGGTGAGCGAGATGCGCGGCGATCTCGAAGGCACGCGGCTTGCCATCCCGCGCGCGGGTGCCGCGATCGAGGAGATCAGGGGGCGCATCCGCGAGCGCGAGGCAGCACACCGGAGCGAGGCGTTCCGCGAACTGGCGCAACGTCGCGCCGAACTCGCGGCCGTCAACCAGGCGATCAGTGCCATGCGCGACCGGGTCGAGCGCACCGACGTGCGCTCGCCCGTGCGCGGCATCGTGCAGCAGGTCAAGGTGCGCACCTTGGGCGGCGTGGTGCGGCCGGGTGAGAGCCTGATCGAGATCGTGCCGCTCGACGACACGCTGCTGGTGGAAGCGCGCGTGCGGCCCGCCGACATCGCCTTCATCCATCCCGACCAGCCCGCGACCGTCAAGCTGACTGCCTACGATTTCTCGATCTATGGCGGCCTCACCGGCAAGGTCGAGAAGATCAGCGCCGACACGGTCGCCGACGAAAAGACCGGCGAGCCTTTCTATCTGGTGCAGGTGCGCACCGAGGGCACGCAGCTCCAGGGCGGCGAGCGCAGCATGGCCATCATTCCGGGCATGGTGGCGAGCGTCGATATCCTGACCGGCAAGAAGTCGGTGCTCGATTACCTGCTCAAGCCGTTCCTGAAGGCGAAGGAACGGGCGCTGCGCGAGCGCTGAAAGCATCGGGCCAGAGCGAACGCAAGCCCTCCTCCAGTTCTTCGAGGATCGAAGCGAGGACGATGTGCCCCTTCTCGGCACTGGCGGCGCTGGCATCGCCGGTGGCGCCGCTCTCGCTCGTCAGGCAGCCATCCGCCGCGACCGGCGACAGGCGGACCGGTTGCCGGAGGACCTGCCCGGCTTCGTCCGCCGCGCCCGGCCGCAATGCGGCGCGGGCCAGGCGCACGCGCTCGGGCGCGATGGCCAGCATGATGGCGGTCTCGCGCTCGTCGGCGTGACCGCCGCCGGGCCGGGCCAGAACGTGATCGGCATTGCGCCCAAGCCGGCGAAGGTCGGCAATCGCCGGCCGGACCCCGTGCCGGTCGAAGACCTGACGGGCCGCGATCTGCAGCGGCGCCTCGGTGGAAACACCTGTGTTGAGATAGGCGATGCGACGCGCGCCCTGCGCGATCAGTCCCTCGGCAAGTTCGACGATCAGGGCGATGAAGGTCGCCGCCGACAGCGACTGGCTGCCGGCATAGGACAGGAAGGCCGGATAATGGCCGAAGCCGATGACCGGCGCGACCAGGATCGGCAGCCGCTCGAGAAGCCGCTCGGCCAGGTCGCGGGCAATCAGGTAGTCGGTGGCCAATGGCAGGTGCAGGCCATGCTCCTTGGCCGCGGCGCCGACCGGGAAGAGGACGGGCCATCCGCCATCGAGGGCATCTTTCGCCTCGTCCCAGGTCAGTTCCTCGAGCCACGCGCCCCGCATGCTGCCCCGCTCCCGCTATCCGACAGCGCCAGTGTCGCGCCGGGACGGGGCGACGGAAAGCGCAATCTCGCTCGCGCTCACATGATCGTGATCCGAGATCGGACGACCCGGACTTGCCGCCCGATGCAGAGACACATTAGCTGTCCTGGCGAAAGGTCGGAGGGAGGATCGGTCATGGGCCGCGCAAGCCGGATGCTTCGGATACCGCTTCTGCTGGCGGGAATGCTGCTTTCCGGCTGCATGATGCCGACGCCGGCGCCGGCGCCGGAAGTCAAGGCGCCGCCCCCGCCCTTGCCGCTGGCCGGCGAGGCGGCCGTCGCGGCGCTCGGGCAGGGTGGCCTGATCGTCTATCTGCGGCACGCCGAGGCCGATCGCGGCATCGATCAGGACCCGCTTGGCCTTGGGCCCTGTGCGACGCAGCGGCAGCTTTCCGATACCGGCCGCGCCGAGGCCGCCGCCATCGGACGGGCCGTGGCGCGACTCGGTCTGCCGGCCGGCCGCATCGCAAGCAGCCCCTATTGTCGCGCCATCGAGACCGCCGCGCTGATCTTTCCCGGCCGCGAGATCGAGATCCTGCACGATCTGCGGCTCTGGCACGGACGTCTGGAGCCCGGGGAGCGGGAACGGCTGACCCGGTCGGTCCGGGCCATCCTGTCCGCCCGGCCGGAGGCCGGCAATCTCTGGCTGATCGGGCATCAGAGCAGCGACGGCCTCGGGCTCGAGCTGGCACAGGGCGAGGCGGCCATCGTCGAGCCGCGCGGTCCCGAAGGTTTCCGCGTGCTGGCCCGCATGCGCCCCGCCGGATGGGCGGCCCATCTCGAAGCGCCCGCGCGCGCACCGGTCCGGCGCTATGCCCTGCCGGAGGGCCTGCGGGCCGCCCGCATCGCGCCTGAGCAGGGCGGCGGGGTCTGGATCGCCTTGTCCGGCGGCGAGGCATTCCTGCGATTAGATGCCTGGACCGGCGATTTCGAGCGCGGCCGGCTGCCGCAGGGCGAGCCCAAATGGCTTGATCCCGGGCAGCCGCCCATTTCGGGCTGGACGCTTGCGCCGGACGGGCGAAGCCTGGTCTACGTCGGCCCCCTGTCGATTCCCTGACCGTGACCGGCGTCACCACGCTTCTGTGAAGCGGTTAACAGCGGCATCCGCCGGACTCCGACATTGTTTCCCCACGCGACGGGCCGTGGCCTGGGGCCATGGCCGTCAACGGAATGCTCATACGGGGAAACAGACGATGTTGGGATTCTTTCGCTATCTGAAGGCAAGGCGGCAGCGGCTGGCCGCCATGGCCGACCTCGCGCATATGGACGATCACCTGCTGCGCGACATCGGCATCACGCGCTGCGAGATCGAGGTGGCGGTGCAGGGCGAGGTCTATCGGCCCGCCGGGGCCCGCACGGAACAGGAAGCCCGGCCGGTGCACGGCGCAAAGGTCTGGGCGGCATGAGGCAGGCGAAGGCTCAGCGCATGTCCTCGTGCCAGGCGCGGCCGTCACGCCCGACCAGCGTGGCGGCCGCCGTCGGGCCCCAGCCGCCGGCGATATAGGGTTTCGGTTCGTCCTGGGTCTGCCCCCAGGAATCCAGAATCGGGCCGGTCCAGGCCCAGGCCGCCTCCACCTCGTCGCGCCGCATGAAAAGCGTCGGATTGCCGCGCACCACATCCATCAGCAGCCGCTCATAGGCATCCGGATAACGGGTGTTGAAGGCTTCGGCGAAGCTCAGGTTGAGCGAAGCGGGCTTGAGGCGCATGCCGCCCGGTCCCGGCACCTTGGCCATCATGTGCAGCCGGATGCCCTCGTCGGGCTGCAGGCGGATGACAAGGCGGTTCGGCGCCACGTCGCCCTCGGCCGTGGGAAAGATGAGGTGCGGCACGTGGCGGAACTGGATGACGATTTCGGACGAGCGCTCCTGCAGCCGCTTGCCGGTGCGCAGGTAGAAGGGCACGCCCGCCCAGCGCCAGTTGTCGAGCGCGGCGCGGATCGCGACATAGGTCTCGGTGGCGGACGGGCCGCCGCCGATCTCTTCCAGATAGCCGGGCACCGCCTGGCCCTGCACGGCACCGGCGCGGTACTGGCCGCGCACGGTCTCCCGCGCCACGTCGGCGCCGGTGACGGGACGCAACGCCTGCAGGACCTTGAGCTTCTCGTCGCGCACCGCATCGGCGGAGAAGGCGACGGGCGGCTCCATGGCGACGAGACAGAGCAACTGAAGCAGATGGTTCTGCACCATGTCGCGCAGCGCGCCCGAACGGTCGTAATAGGCCCCGCGTCCCTCGACGCCGATGCTCTCCGCGACCGTGATCTGCACATGGTCGATCTCGCCACGATGCCAGAGCGGCTCGAACAGCGCATTGGCGAAGCGCAGCGCCATCAGGTTCTGCACGGTTTCCTTGCCGAGATAGTGATCGATGCGGAAGATCCGCTCTTCGGCAAACACCAGGCCGACCTGGTCGTTGATCTCGCGCGCCGAGGCGGGGTCGTGGCCGATCGGCTTCTCCACCACCACCCGCGCCGCCGCTGTGACGAGACCGGAGCCTTTCAGGCTGCGGCAGATCGGCCCGAAGAGTTCCGGCGAGGTGGCGAGATAGAAGATCCGTACCTTCTCCACGGACGGGTCGAGCCGCTCGTGCAGTCCCATCCAGCCAGGTTGCGAGGCATCCGCGGCGTCGAGCCGGAGATAGTCGAGCCGGTCGAGAAAGCGTCGCCAGACCTCGCCATCGAACTCGCGCTCGGCGATATGGGGCCGCGCCCGCGCCTCGATCAGCGCGCGGTAGGAATCCCGGTCGAGCGCCGAGCGTGCCGTGGCGATGATGCGCGTACCGGGTTCGAGCTGGCCGTCCCGCTCGCGGTGATAGAGTGCCGGCATGAGCTTGCGCAGCGCCAGATCGCCATTGCCGCCGAAGACGACAAGATCGAAGGCCGGGACCGATGGTGCCTGTGCCATGCTCATGCCCTCCCTCACGTCACCACCGAGGGGCGGGTGCGGCCGGTCAGCCGGCGGATGCCCGCCAGGTCCTCGGCGAGTGCGATCAGCGGCGCCAGCACCTCCTGCACCGGGCGGTCGTGACGCGCCGGGTCTGGTTCGTAAAGCTCGAAATAGACGCGGATCGTCGCCCCCGCCGTGCCGGTCCCGGAGAGGCGCAGGACGATGCGCGCCGTCTCGCCAAAGACGATGCGCAGGCCCTGTCCCTCGCTCGAAGAGCCATCGACCGGATCGCGGTAGGCGAAGTCATCCGCCAGGGTGACGTCGAGCCCGGCCAGCCTGCGGCCGGCAAGCCCGCCTAGCCGCCCGCGCAGGTCGGCCATCAGCCGGCCCGCCTGTCCGGCCTCGACTTCCTCGTAGTCATGACGCGAATAGTAGTGCCGGCCGAAGCGGCGCCAATGATCGCGCACGATCGCCTCGACGCCCTCGCCGCGCGCGGCGACGAGGTCGAGCCAGAACAGCACCGCCCACAATCCATCCTTCTCGCGCACGTGACTGGCGCCGGTCCCATAGCTCTCCTCCCCGCACAGGCTGACGCGGCCGGCATCCAGCAGGCTGCCGAAATACTTCCAGCCGGTCGGCGTCTCGAAGCAGGGCAGGTCCATCGCCGCCGCCACGCGGTCGGCGGCGCGACTGGTCGGCATGGAGCGGGCGATGCCCTTGAGACCGTCCGCATGGCCCGGCACCAGCTTCGCATTGGCGGCAAGGATGGCGAGGCTGTCCGACGGGCTGACCGGAAATCCCCGGCCGACGATCATGTTGCGGTCGCCATCGCCATCGGAGGCGGCGCCGAAATCGGGCGCGTCGCGGCTGGACATGATCGCCATCAGCTCCGCCGCATGAACTGGATTGGGGTCGGGATGATGGCCGCCGAAATCGGGCAGCGGCTCGCCATTCATCACCGTGCCGGCCGGCGCGCCGAGCCGGCCTTCCAG
The DNA here is from genome assembly GCA_026126165.1 of Alphaproteobacteria bacterium. GTDB lineage: Bacteria > Pseudomonadota > Alphaproteobacteria > Ferrovibrionales > Ferrovibrionaceae > JAHCJQ01. The sequence goes on along the minus strand of JAHCJR010000040.1, from coordinate 16,965 downwards.
GATGGCGCGGGCATAGGGGCCGGTCACCGCGTTCATGGCATCGAAGCGCATGCAGAAGCTGCCCCTGCGCAGCAGCGCGCGCATGCGCTCGAAATCGAACAGCCGTTCCATCAGGTTGGCATAGTCGCTCACCGGGTCGATCACCTCGACCTGCATGGCGCCGAGCCGCACCGTGCCGACACGGCCGATATCGATATCGGGCACATCGAGGATGCGATACTCGGCGATCTCCCCGCTCCGCCGGTAGATCGCCTCGGTCAGTGCCTCCGCCGCCGGGCCGCCGTTGGCCGCGTTGAACTTGATGCCGAAATCGCCATCCGGTCCGCCCGGATTGTGGCTGGCCGAGAGCAGGATGCCGCCCAGCGCCCCGTGCCTGCGGATGAGGTGGCTCGCCGCCGGCGTCGAGAGTAGGCCGCCACGCCCGACCAGCACGCGCCCGAAGCCATTCGCCGCCGCCATGCGCAGGATGATCTGCGCCGCGCTTGTATTCAGGTAGCGCCCGTCGCCGCCGAGGATCAGCGTCTTGCCCGCGGTGCCGGGCAGGACATCGAAGAGCGATTGCACGAAATTCTCGAGATAGCCGGGCTGCTCGAACTCCGCCGTCTTCTTGCGCAGGCCGGACGTGCCGGGTCGCTGGCCGGGGAATGGCCGGGTGGCGACCGTGCGGAGGGTCATGTCAGCTATCCTGCAGCGCGCGCCAGATGCGCGCGGGCGTCGCCGGCATGTCGAGATGGGCGACGCCCCGTTCGGCGAGCGCGTCGTGGATGGCGTTCATCACCGTCGCCAGCGCCCCCACCGTGCCGGATTCGCCGCAGCCCTTGGCGCCGAGCGGATTGCGCGAAGTCGGCAGGGATGTATCGAGGCTGCAATCGAGCGCCGGCACATCGTCCGCGCGCGGCATGGCGTAGTCCATGAAGGAGCCGGTGAGAAGCTGGCCGCTGGCCTGGTCGTAGATGCAGTGTTCCATCAGCGCCTGGCCGATGCCCTGGACGATGCCGCCCTGCACCTGGCCCAGCACGATCGCCTCGTTGATCGGCCGGCCGACATCGTCCACCGTCGTATAGCGCGCGATGCGCGCCACGCCGGTCTCCGGATCGATCTCGACCTCGCAGACATGGGCGCCGTTCGGCCAGGTGCCGCCCTGCACCGTGCTGGCCTCGGCCACTTCGATACGCTTTTCCGGGCGCGTGGCCGCCAGTTCGAACAGGCCGATGGAGCGGTCGGTGCCGACGATGCGGAAACGCCCGGCTTCGTAGGCGATATCGGCTTCCGCAGCTTCCAGCACCTCCGCCGCCAGCCGGCGGCATTCCTCGATGGTCCGATGCGCGCCGGCCTGCACCGCCGAACCGCCGGTGAAGAGCGAGCGCGAGGCCATCGAGCCGAAGCCCTGCACCAGGTCGGTATCGCCCTGGACGATCCCGATCCGCTCCGGCGGCAGTTGCAGGGCGGCGGCGGCGAGCTGGGTATAGACCGTTTCCAGCCCCTGACCCATGGCCTGGGTCGCCGAACGCACCACGACGCGGCCTTCAGCTTCGACCAGGACCGCGACCTTCTCGGTGAACTGGTTGGCCCCGGTCCATTCGATATAGAGGCCAAGGCCGCGCCCATAGAGCCGGCCGCGCCGCGCCGCCTCGGCCCGCCGCGCCGCGAATCCGTCCCAGTCGGCGCGCGCCAGGCAACGCTCCAGCATGCCGGCGAAATCGCCGCAATCGTAGGTCTCGCCCGCCGGGTTGGTGTAGGGCATCGCCTCCGCCGGCACCAGGTTGCGCCGGCGCATCTCCGCCGGATCGATCGCCATCTCGCGCGCGGCCGCGTCGATCAGCCGTTCCATGAGATAGACCGCTTCGGGCCGGCCGGCGCCGCGATAGGGGCCGACGGTGACGGTGTTGGTCAGCACCGCCTGGCAGCGGACATCGAAGACCGGCACGCGATAGACCGAGGTGAGGACCTTCGGCCCCAGCACCAGCGGCACGGCCGCCGAGGCCGGCGCCGGCGCCGCGCCGATATTGGCCAGCGTGCGCACGCGCAGGGCGAGGATCCGCCCTTCGGCATCGAGGGCGAGTTCGGCCTCGGAGATCTGATCGCGCCCCTGCGAGCCCGCGAGGAATTCCTCGCCCCGCCCGGCGCGCCAGCGCACCGGCCGGCGGAGCATCCGCGCCGCGAACGCCACCGCGCCATCCTCGGGATAGAGGTGCGACTTCATGCCGAAGCCGCCGCCAATATCGCGCACGACGACGCGCACCTGCTCGGGCGGACATTTCAGGACGTGCTGGGCCAGGAACTGGCGCACCGCGGTCGGGTTCTGGGTGCAGGCATGAAGCGTGACGCGCCCGCTCGCGGCATCGAACTCGGCCAGCGCCGCGCGCGGCTCCATCGCCGCCGGCACGAGGCGATTATTGACCAGCCGGCGCCGTGTCACATGTGCCGCGCGATCAAAGGCCGCCGCCGTCGCCGCCTCGTCGCCATGGCGCATCTCGGCCGCGATATTGCCGGGCGCGCCGGGCCAGATTTCGGGAGCGCCGGGCGAAAGCGCGCCCGCGATATCGACGAGCGCCGGCAACTCGCGATACTCGACCGCGATCAACTCCGCCGCATCGAGCGCCGCCGCTTCGGTCTCCGCGATCACCGCCGCCACCGCCTCGCCGACGAAGCGCACGCGCCCGGTAGCCAGCGGCTGGCGCGGCGGCGCCGACATCGGCGCGCCGTCCGGGCGCTTGAGCGGCACCGGCACCGCATAGGGCTCGACCCCCTGCGCCGCCAGATCGGCCCCGGTCAGCACCGCGACCACGCCGGGCGCGGACCTTGCGGCATCGGCGTCGATGGCGAGGATTTCGGCATGCGGGTGGGGCGAGCGGAGGAAAACGAGATGCAGCGCGCCGTCGAGCCGCAGATTGTCCACGAAGCGGTCGCCGCCGGTGATCAGCCGCAGATCCTCGACGCGGCGCAGCGGCTGCACGCCGCCGAAGCGTTCCGTCACTCTCTCCGCTCCTTCATCCGCCGACCGGGGTCAAAGGCCAAGGATCGCCTTCGCCATGATGTTGCGCTGGATCTCGTTCGACCCGGCATAGATCGAGGTCTTGCGCATGTTGAGGTAGCGCGGCGCCAGCCCGTCGGCATAATCGGGCCCGAGCGGCTCCTCGTTGACGCCGGAGACGAGCGGACGGAAGGGCGCCATGTAATGGCCGATCGCATCGACCGCGAGTTCGGTCACGGACTGCTGCAACTCGGTGCCCCGGCACTTGAGCAGCGAGGAGACGGCGCCGACATTCTGACCGGCGGCGAAAGAGGAGAGGACGCGCAGTTCCGTCATCTCCATCGCCATGATCTCGATCTCGGTCTGCGCCAGGCGCTGCGCGAAGTCGTGATCCTCGATCAGCGCCATGCCGTCGCTCGAACGCTCCGCCCGCGCGATCTCGCGCACCTGGCGCAGCCAGCGCTTGAGGCCGCCGGAATAGGCATTGCCGCGCTCGAACTCGAGCAGGTACTTGGCGCAGGTCCAGCCCTTGTTGAGTTCGCCGACCAGATTCTCTTTCGGCACCTTCACGTCGTCGAAGAAGACCTGGTTCACTTCCTGATGACCAAGCGATGGCTCGTCGATGGTGATGATCGGATCGACCTTGACGCCGGGCGATTTCATGTCGATCAGCAGGAAGGAGATGCCCTCCCACTTGCGTTCGGTCTTCGCCGTCCGCACCAGGCAGAAGATCATGTCGGCGAACTGCGCCTCCGAGGTCCAGATCTTCGAGCCGTTGCAGAGGAAATGGTCGCCCTTGTCCTCGGCGCGCATCTGCAGCGAGGCGAGATCGGAACCGGCACCCGGCTCGGAATAGCCCTGGCACCACCAGACGTTCGATTCGAGAATGTCCGGCAGGTACTTCTTCTTCTGCGCCTCGGTGCCGAACTTCATGATCACCGGGGCCAGCATCTTCGGGCCGAAAGGAACCACGATGGGCGTGCCGGCGGAGGACATCTCCTGCTCGAAGATGTATTTCTGCACCGGCGTCCAGCCGGGGCCGCCATATTCGACCGGCCAGTTCGGCGCCAGCCAGCCCTTGGCCGCAAGGCGCTTCTGCCAGCGCACATGCAGGTGCTTGTCGATATAGCCGGTGCGCGTGCGCGCCATGGCGGCCCGCAACTCGGTATCGAAATTATCGTCGATGAAACGCCGCACCTCGTCGCGGAAGCGGAGTTCCTCGGCGCTGAACTTGAGATCCACGTCGTCTCTCCCGGCGCTGGTTGGCGCCAGTTTAACAACGGAAGCCACGTGTTTCAAAGCACGCGCTCTCGGGCGCCGGCGGACCCGGCCATCGCCCGCGCCAGCAGCTCGAATTCGCCGGCGCGCCGCGTGCCCTTGCGCCAGGCGAGCCCGATGATGCGCGCGCCGTCCTCGTCGTCGAACGGCCGCGCCACGAGGTCGGTGCCGCCGAGAATGCCGGCTTTCAGCGCCATTTCCGGCACCAAGGTCAGGCCGAGACCGTTGCCCGCCATCTGCACCAGGGTGAGCAGCGAGGTCGCCTCCACCTCCCGCCGGGCCGGCGCCTGCGCGAGGCGGCAGGCGGCAAGCGCCTGGTCGCGCAGGCAATGGCCGTCCTCCAGCAGCAGCAGCGGCTCGCGCGCCAGCCGCCCGGCCGGGATGCGGGCGAGGCCCGCCAGCGGATGGTCGGCACGGCAGACGAGATGGAAAGGATCGCGGAACAGCGGCCGCGTCGCCGCCGCGCCGCAATCGCAGGGCAGCGCCAGCAGCGCCAGGTCGAGGCGGCCCGATTCCAGGTCGGCCACCAGCCGGTGGGTCAGATCCTCCCTGAGATAGAGCTGGAGCTTCGGAAATGCCTGCCGCAGCCTGGGCAGCAGGCCCGGCAGCAGAAACGGCCCGATGGTCGGGATGACGCCAAGCCGAAGCGGCCCGGAGAGCGGTTCCGCCGCCGCCTGGGCGGCCTGCGCCAGATCCTCCGCCAGTTCGAGAATGGTGCGCGCCCGTTTGACCGTCGCCTCGCCCAGCGGCGTGAAGACCACCTTGCGGCTGGTGCGGTCCACCAGCGCCGCGCCGAGGATTTCCTCCAGTTCCCCGATGCCGGCGCTCAAGGTGGACTGCCCGACATGGCAGGCTTCGGCGGCGCGGCCGAAATGGCCCGCATCCGCCAGCGCGGTCAGGTAACGGAGTTGCTTCAGGGTCGGAAGGTTTATCATCAATTTTTTCGATCAATATGGACAAATTAATCCATTGGATTGGTTTTCGCAAGTGCGGGATAAAGGCTCCGCAAGACGGCGCGAATCCCTCCGCCGCCACCGGAATGACCGAACCACAGGAGTTGATCCCAAGATGCTTACCATCGGCGACAAGTTCCCGAGCTTCGACCTCAAGGCCGTCGTCTCCACCGATCCCAGGTCGGCCTTCGCGCAGATCACCGAGCGCAGCGACGAGGGCAAGTGGAAGCTGGTCTTTTTCTGGCCGAAGGACTTCACCTTCGTCTGCCCGACCGAGATCGCGGCCTTCGGCAAGCTCAACGGTGAATTCAACGACCGCGACACGGTGGTCTATGGCGTCTCCACCGACAGCGAGTTCGTGCATCTGGCCTGGCGCAACGCCCATCCGGACCTGAAGGACCTGCCCTTCCCGATGCTGGCCGATATCAAGCGGGAGCTTTCCCAGGCACTCGGCATCCTCGACAAGGCCGAGGGCGTGGCGCTGCGCGCCACCTTCCTGGTCGATCCGCAGGGCATCATCCGCTTCGTCTCGGTGAACGATCTGAGCGTCGGGCGCAACCCGCAGGAAGTGCTGCGCGTGCTCGATGCGCTGCAGACCGACGAGCTTTGCCCCTGCAACTGGCAGAAGGGCGATGAGGTGCTGAAGGCGGCCTGAGCCTCCCCCGGGCCCGTTACCCGCCGCCTTCATGCGGGGCCGGTCCTTCCCCGGCCGGCCCCGCGCCCTCGCGAACAAGGAGCCATCCATGTCGATCGAAAGCCTGAAGAACAGCCTGCCCGCCCATGCCAGGGACCTGAAGCTCAATCTCTCGACGCTCGCCGCCGAGACGACGCTGAGCGAACAGCAGAAGGCCGGCGCCTTCCTCGCCACCGCCATCGCCGCGCGCAATGCCGAGGTGCTGGCAGCCATCGAGGCGGAGTTCCTGCCACGCCTCTCGCCGGAGGCCGCCACGGCGGCGCGCGCCGCCGCGTCGATCATGTCGATGAACAACGTCTACTACCGTTTCGTGCATCTGGTCTCCGCCGCCGATTACAAGACGCTGCCGGCGCGGCTGCGCATGAACGTCATCGCCAATCCGGGCGTCGAGAAGGCCGATTTCGAGCTCTGGTCCATCGCCGTCTCGGCGGTGAATGGCTGCGGCATGTGCATCGATTCCCACGAGCGCGAACTGCGCCGGCACGGTCTCGCGCCCGAGCATGTGCAGGCTGCGATCCGCATCGCCGCCGTGGTCTTCGCCACCGCCGTCACGCTCGATGCGGAAGCGGGCGCGAGCGCGCGGGCCGAGGCCGCCTGAGCCGCCGACAATCGGCGAGAAGTAAGGACTGGAAAAGGCCGGCGAATTTCGCGCAAACTCCCGCTGCCACCGGAGCGGGGAGTTGCGTATGAGAAAGGAGCGGGCCGCGAGGCCGAGGCGGCGCGGACGCGAAGCGAGCGATGCAGACCGCGCCGCCGTGGCACGGTTGCTCGCCGGCCTGTCGCGCGCGCCCGATCTGCTGATCGAGCATCTCCATCGCCTGCAGGATGCCGAAGGCTGCCTGCGCGAGGGCCGGCTCCTCGCGCTGGCGGAAGCGATGCGCCTCGCCCCGGTCGAGGTCTACGAGACCGCGACCTTCTACCACAATTTCCAGGTCCTGCCCGACGAGGCACCGCAACCCCCGCCGATCCGCATCCAGGTCTGCGACAGCCTGCCCTGCCAGCTCGCCGGCGCGGAGGCTTTGAAACAGGCCCTCGCCTCCGCCGCCTGCGCAGACATGGAAATCGGCCATGCCGCCTGTCTCGGCCGTTGCCACGAGGCGCCGGCCGTGCGCATCGGCGCGCGCTGCGTGACGGGGGCGACCGCCGGACGAGTGCTCGATGCCGCGCGAGGGCCGGTCGAGCCGGAAACGCTGCCCGCCTATCCCCATCTCGCGGCAAGCCGTGCCGGCGGCGGCTACCGGCAGTTCGAGCGCGTGCGCGCCGGCGGCAAGGCGGAAGCGGAGCGGGTGCTGGACGAGATCGAACGGGGCGGCCTGCGCGGCCTCGGCGGCGCCGGCTTTCCGGCCGCGCGCAAGTGGCGCATGGTGCTGGCCGGGCCCGCGCCGCGACTGATGGCGGTCAATGCGGACGAGAGCGAGCCTGGCACCTTCAAGGACCGCCACTATCTGCTGGCCGATCCGCACCGCTTCATCGAGGGCATGTTCATCGCCGCGCATGTCGTGGGCGCGGAGCGCATCTTCATCTTCCTGCGCGATGAATATGCCGACATCCGCCGGCTGCTGGAACATGCGCTCGCCGATGCGAGCGCGGCCTTTCCCGGCCTGCCGCCGGTCGAACTCAGGCGCGGTGCCGGCGCTTATATCTGCGGCGAGGAATCGGCGATGCTGGAAAGCCTCGAGGGCCGGCGCGCGCTGCCGCGCCACAAGCCGCCCTATCCGTCCAGCGTCGGACTGTTCGGCCGGCCGACGCTGATCAACAATGTCGAGACACTGTACTGGGTGCGCGACCTGCTGGAAGGCGGCGCGGATCTCTTCGCCGCGCCGGGGCGGCGCGGCAGGCGGGGCCTGCGCTCCTTCTCCGTCTCCGGCCGCGTGGCGGAACCGGGCGTCAAGCTTGCGCCGGCCGGCATCTCGGCACGCGAGCTGATCGAGGAATATTGCGGCGGCATGCAACCGGGCCACCGCTTCCATGCCTACCTGCCCGGCGGCGCATCGGGCGGCATCCTGCCCGCCACCCTCGGCGACATCCCGCTCGATTTCGGCACGATCGAGGAACATGGCGCGCTGATCGGCTCGGCGGCGCTCATCGTGCTCTCCGACCGCGACGACCTGCGCCAGGCGGCGCGCAACCTGATGGCCTTCTTCAAGGACGAATCCTGCGGCCAATGCACCCCCTGCCGGCTCGGCACCGAGAAGGCGTTGCAGCTCATGGCGGGCGAACGCTGGCCGCGCGAGGAACTGGCCGACCTCTGCAAGGTGATGGCGGATGCGTCGATCTGCGGCCTCGGCCAGGCGGCGCCGAACGGCGTTCTCTCGCTCTACCGCCACTTCGCCGGGGAGATCGCGCGATGAGCATGCCGATCCCCTTCGAGCTGGACGGCATCCCGGTCGAGGCCCGCCCCGGCGAGAGCATCTGGCAGGTGGCGGCGCGCCTCGGCACCGAGATCCCCCATCTCTGCCATTCGACCCGCGCCACCTACCGGGCGGATGGCAATTGCCGCGCCTGCATGGTGGAGATCGAGGGCGAGCGCGTGCTCGCTGCCTCCTGCATGCGCAAGCCTGCGCCCGGCATGAAGGTGCGGAGCGCCAGTGCCCGCGCGACCGAGGCCCGCCGGCTGGTCTTCGAGCTGCTGCTGGCCGACCAGCCTGCACGCGAAGACGCGCACGATCCCGGCAGCCACTTCTGGCGGCAGGCGGAGCGGGCCGGCGCGGCGGCGAGCCGCTTTCCGGCGCGCGAGGACATGCCGCCCGCGCCCGATCTCAGCCACCCGGCGATGGCGGTGCGCCTCGATGCCTGCATCCATTGCGGCCTGTGCGCGCGCGCCTGTCGCGAGGTGCAGGTGAACGATGTCATCGGCATGGCCGGGCGCGGCGCCGACTGCCGCATCGTCTTCGATCTCGCCGATCCGATGGGGCTGAGCTCCTGCGTCGGTTGCGGCGAATGCGTCGCCGCCTGTCCGACCGGCGCGCTGCTCGAAGCGCGGGGCCGGGCGGAAGCGGAACGGCAGGTGGACAGCGTCTGCCCCTATTGCGGCGTCGGCTGCCAGACCACCTACCGTGTGCGCGACAACGCCATCGTCGCGGCGGAAGGCCGCGACGGCCCGGCCAACCACGGGCGGTTGTGCGTCAAGGGCCGCTACGGCTACGACTATGCGCGCCATCCGCACCGTCTGACGCGACCGCTGATCCGCCGGGCGGGCGTCCCGCGCGGCCGGGTCGATGATCTCGACCCCGCCAACCCGCTCACCCATTTCCGCGAGGCGAGCTGGGAGGAGGCGCTCGACTTCGCTGCCGATGGCCTGAAGCGCATCCTGCAGCGCGACGGCAAACAGGCGCTGGCCGGCTTCGGCTCGGCCAAGGGCTCGAACGAGGAGGCGTATCTGTTCCAGAAGCTGGTGCGCACGGGCTTTGGCAGCAACAACGTCGACCACTGCACGCGGCTGTGCCACGCTTCGTCGGTGGCGGCGCTGCTCGAAGGCATCGGCTCGGGCGCGGTGTCGAATCCCGTTGCCGACGTGCAGTACGCCGACGTGATCGTCGTCATCGGCGCCAACCCGACGGTGAATCATCCGGTGGCGGCGACCTTCATGAAGAACGCGGCGAAACGCGGCGCGAAACTTGTCGTCTGCGACCCGCGCGGCCAGGCGCTCTCGCGCCATGCCACCTGGATGCTGCGCAACCGGCCGGGCTCGGACGTGGCGCTGCTCAATTCGCTCATGCATGTCATCGTCGCGGAAGGGCTCGAGGACCGGAACTACATCGCGGGCTTCACCGAGGGCTTCGATGCACTCCGCGCCCATCTCGCAAGCTTCGCGCCGGAAGCGACCGAGGCGATCACCGGCATTGCCGCCGATACCGTGCGCGAGGTGGCGCGCGCCTACGCCAACGCGCGGGCGGCGATGATCTTCTGGGGCATGGGCATCAGCCAGCATGTGCATGGCACCGACAATGCCCGTTCGCTCATCTCGCTCGCCCTGCTCTGCGGCCAGGTCGGCCGGCCGGGCACGGGGCTGCATCCGCTGCGCGGACAGAACAACGTGCAGGGCGCCTCGGACGCCGGCCTCATTCCGATGTTCCTGCCCGATTACAAACCCGTCGGCGACGATGCGGCGCGCACGCGCATGGAACGGCTCTGGGGCGGCAGGCTCGATCCCGAGCGCGGCCTCACCGTGGTGGAGATCACCGAGGCGATCCACGAAGGCCGGGTCAAGGGTCTCTACGTCATGGGCGAGAACCCGGCCATGTCCGATCCCAACCTGGCCCATGCGCGCGCGGCGCTGGCGCGGCTGGAACATCTGGTGGTGCAGGACCTCTTCGTCACCGAGACGGCGGCCTATGCGGACGTGATCCTCCCCGCCTCGGCCTGGCCGGAGAAATCGGGCACGGTCACCAACACCGACCGGCGCGTGCAACTCGGCCGCGCCGCGCTCGATCCGCCGGGCGAGGCGCGGCAGGATCTCTGGATCATCCAGGAGATGGCGCGGCGCATCGGCCTCGACTGGAACTATGCCGGACCGGCGGACGTCTTCGCCGAAATGCGCGAGGCCATGGACTCGATCCGGGGCATAAGCTGGGCGCGGCTCGAACGGGAAGGCGCGGTGACCTATCCCGTGGCGCGCGAGGACGAACCGGGACGGGAGGTAATCTTCGGCGAGGGCTTCCCGACCCCGGGCGGACGCGGGCGCTTCGTGCCGGCGGCCCTCGTGCCGCCGGCGGAGCGGCCGGACGAGACCTATCCCTTCGTGCTGACCACGGGGCGCATCCTCGAGCACTGGCATACCGGCGCCATGACGCGGCGCGCCGAAACGCTCGAGCGGCTGGAGCCGGAACCGCGCGCCTTCCTCTCGCCCGCCGACATGTCGCGGCTTGCCATCCGCCCGGGCGAGCGGGTGCGGGTGGCCACCCGGCGCGGCCGGATCGAGCTGGCGGCGGAAGCCGACGGCAATGTCGCCGCCGGCATGATCTCCATGCCCTTCTGCTACGCCGAGGCGGCGGCCAACCTGCTGACCAACGACGCGCTCGATCCCTTCGGCAAGATTCCGGAGTTCAAATACTGCGCCGCGCGCATCGAGAAAGTCGGCTGACCCTCAGCCCGGTCCAAACACACGAAGTGGGAGAGGGTCAGGGCGAGAGCGGCTTTTCCAGCACGTAGCAGAGGGCCGGCACCGGCTGGCGGCTTTCGTGGCGCACCACCGGCTCGCTCTCCTCGCGCAGCAGCAGGCCGGCGGCGGCGGCCCGTTCGCGCACATAGGCGCTCGCATGGGCATAGCGGCCGGTCTTGCGCAGCGCATAGGCCGGCCCCTCGTTCTTCTCCAGGGTGAAGGCGAAAAGCCCGCCTGGGCGGAGCGCTTGCGCGATCGCGGTGAAGACCTCGTCCAGCGCGCCGAAATAGACCAGCACGTCGGTCGCCACCGCGATGTCGTAGCGGCGCGCTCGCGATTGCAGGAAGCGGCAGATCTCGTCCTCGACCAGCTCGTCATAGAGGCGCCGCTCCGCCGCCTTCGCCAGCATGCCGGGCGAAAGGTCGACGCCTTCCAGCCGGCGGGCGAGCGGCTTGAGCAGCGGCCCGGCAAGTCCGGTGCCGCAGCCGAGATCGACGATGTCGTGACGCGCCTCCGCGCCACCGGCCGCGCCGGCGGCGAGCGCCCGGTCGAGCGCGGCGCGAATCACCTCCGGCCCGCGATAGTTCAGCCAGTGAACCAGGGTCTGGTCGAAGCTATCGGCGAAGGCATCGAACAGGCTCGCCACATAGCGGTCGGATGCCCGCGCCGGCGCGGCCGCGCCGCCTAGCGCCGCGATCAGGTGCGCCACGTCCTCCCGGCCCGGATCGAGCGCCTGCACGCGGCGATAGGCGGTAATGGCCTCCGGCAGGCGCTTGAGGTCGCGCAGCAGTCCCGCCCGCTGGTAATGCAGGGCCGGATTGTCCGGCTGGCGGGCCAGTACGCGGTCGATGTCGCGGAGCTGGGTTTCCAGCTCCTTCTCCGTCCGCCAGCTCGAGAAGGCGGCGGCCAGCGCCGCGCCCGGACGCTCGAGGCTTTGCGGGTCGATGCCGCCGGCCGCCTCCTCGTAGCTGACCGGCCGCGAGACGCCCGCATAATTGAGCAGCAGGCTGCTCACCAGTCCTTCGGGCGGCGGGCCGCGTCGCGGCCCCGCGGCGGGACCCGTTCGTGCCGACTTCGCCTGCCGCCGCCGTTCCTTGCGATTCACGCCTCGCCTCCAGGACGCAAGTTCACTTCTCGTTCAGCACCATCTTGGCGCCGATTTCGCCCGCCGCAAGCCGGCGCCGGTGCAGCAGCACCAGCGGATCTCCGGGCGCGTGTTCCTGCAGCCGCGCGAAGGCGGCGGCAGCGGCCGGATCGCCGGCCACCATCAGCGCATAGGCCGTCGCATACTCTTCCGCCCAGGCGGCCACCGGATCGTCGCTGGCGAAGGGCTGATAGACCTTGAGGCTCTCGTCCTTCCCCTTGACCAGGATCTCGCCCACCGGGCGGAAGCGCGCCTCGTCGCAGAACTGAACCGTAGTCTCGGAAACGGCGATACGCGTGCCGAAGAACTTGTTGGCACCCTCCAGGCGCGCGGCGACATTGACCGGGTCGCCGATGGCGGTGAAATCGAAACGCTCCGCGCCGCCGAAATTGCCAAGCACCGCCGGGCCGGTATTGACGCCGATGCGCGTATGCCCGAAGGCCAGGCCGTCGGCGCGCATGCGCTGGGCGAAGTCGCGCGCGAAGCGGTCGAGTTCGAGGGCGCAGGCGACCGCCGCCGCCGCATGCGCCTCCTCGTCGCGAAAGGCACCGAACACCGCCACCACCGCATCGCCGATATACTTGTCGAGCATGCCGCCATGGGCGAACACGATCTTGCTCATGCCGTCGAGATAGCGGTTGAGCACGCTGACCAGGCGCTGCGGCTCGATCCGTTCGGCAAGCGAGGTGAAACCGGCGACATCGGTGAAGAGGAAGGTCATCGTGCGCCGCTCGCCACCCAGGCGCAGGCGCGAAGGGTCGCGCTCGAGCATGCGCACCACGTCCTCGGGCACGTAGCGGCTCAGGACTTCGCGGATGAAGGCGCGCTCGCGCGCGAAGCGGCGCTGCAGGTGAAAGCTCGCCGCCGTGCCGGTGAGAAAGAAAGCGAGCGCCGGAGAGAAGATCGGCAGCAGGATCTCGAAGGCGGAAAAGACCCAGAGCCCGGCGCCGCCGATCAGCAGCAGCCCGATCAGCCCGAGCAGCGCCCGCGTCGCGACCGGAAGGTTGAACAGGGCAAGCGCCAGCGCGCCAAAGCCCGCCAGCAGGACGAAGCCGATCTCCATCGGCAGCGCGATGGCCCGCGCGCTCCGCCCGTCGAGAATCTGGGCCAGGGCATGGCCGTGGATGGCGACGCCCGGCAGCCGGCCGATGCGATCGCCATAGGCGGCGGCAAGCGGCGTGCGGTAGCGGTCCTCGGAGACATAGTCGCCGCCGATCAGCACCAGGCGGCCGGCGAAAAAGGCGGGCGGCAGCAGCGGCACCTGCCAGGCGGCGAAGGTCGGGAAGACGGATGCCTGCGGATCGGCCGGGCGCAGATAGTCGAGCGTCGGGTTATCCGAAGGCAGGCTGGCGCCAACCGCCTCCGCCAGCGCCGCCGCCAGCCCGGGCAAGGGGTCGCGGCCGCGCTCGTGACGCACATTGACCCAGCGCACGCTGCCATCCAGCGGATCGACCAGGAGATTGGCATAGCCGCGCTTGAGCCCCTCGGTAAATTTGCCGAGGAAGTCATGCTGCGCGTCGGTCACGGCGCGGCCCGGATCGGCCCAGGCCACCACCAGCGGCGCCGGGAAGCCGCGCATCGCGGCCTGCAGTCGCACATCCTTCTCCGGCTCGGTCGGCCGGTCGAAGAGGATATCGAGCATCACCCCCCGCACCCGCGCGCCGGACAGCCGTTCGAGGATCGCGGCGAGAAACCCGCGATCGATGGGCGAGCGGTAGGGCAGGCGGTCCAGGCTCGCCTCGTCGATGGCGATGACCACGATATCGCGCCGGGGCTCGGTCGGCGGCGCCAGGAGGGCGATGCGCCAATCGACCATCCAGCGCTCGATCAGGCCCAGTTGCGGGATGACGCGCGGCAGGGCGACGGCAAACAGCCCGGACAGGAGCAGGATCAGGACGAGCGGCAGCGGGCCGGCCGAGGCCGCCTTGACCACCCGCTTCCAGGATCCTCCTCCCCCTCCGGCCGCTGCCATCTCCCCCCTCGCTGCAATCCGCCCCCCGGGAAGGGCCGGCGGAAGAGCGGCAAAGGTGACACAGGTCACCATCGACTTGCCGACTTCACGCGTATGTTATGTTGACACACAAATGGATAACATTTACGTGAAACAATGTCTTGCGCGCCCATGGCGGATGAATCGCAGCCCGGCAAAGGGCGCGATCATGACGGGACTCGGGGGAATCCAGCAGCACGAATGGACCGGCACATGATGAAGCGTTGCGTCGCGTTTGCGGCGGCGGCCTGGCTGGCGAGCGCAGGCCCGGCCTCCGCCCAGATCGGGGGCCAGGCGGGCGGTTTCGCCAGTTCGGCCGAACTGGAGCAGGTCTTTCAGCAGCTTCTGGCCGATCCGGCCAATCCGGAGCTGACCCTGCGCTATGCCCGGCTGGCGGTGGAGGCCGGCAACAGCGAGGCGGCGGTGGCGGCGCTCGAGCGGCTGGTGCTGTTCAACGACACCCTGCCCCGGGCGCGCATCGAGCTTGGCGTGCTCTATTACCGGCTCGGCTCGCACGCCCAGGCGCGTGACTATCTGAAGCGCGGCCTCGCCGATCCCAGCCTGCCGGCCGATGCCCGCGCCAATGGCGAACGCTACCTGGCCGAGGTCGAGAACATGCTCTCGCCGCACGTGCTGGAGGGCTCGCTCACCATGGGCTTCCGCTACCAGACCAACGCCAACCTGGCGCCATCCGGGCGGCGCGTGCTGCAGGCAGGCCTGCCGTTCAACCTGCCGCGCAACCAGCGCAAGCAGGACGACGGCAATTTCTTCGGCCTGCTCGGCGTCGAGCACAAGTACGACTTCGACCCGTTCGACCGCCAGGCCTGGCTGGAGAGCGACTTCACCCTCTACGGCGCCAAGCAGTTCGAGCGCTCGCGCCTCGATCTGATGGTGGCCGACTTCGCCACCGGCCCGCGCTTCCAGCCACTGCCGGGCGACTTGCCCGGCCTCAACATGAAGCCTTTCTTCCGCGCCTCGGTCGCGGTGCTGGACGAACAGGAGTATTTCCACAGCTTCGGGTTCGGCCTCAGCAACCGCCTCGATCTCAGCGAGCGGCTGCGCCTGGAAGCGGGCTACGAGTTCCGCGCCCTCGACTACAACTCGACCTCGCGCCGGCCCTTCGCCGACGAGCAGTCGGGCATCGAGAACAACCTGGCGGTCGGCGCGCGCTACCTGATCACGCCGAGCCAGCGCCTCGAATTCCGCCTTGGCGGACGGCTGATGGATGCCAAGAAGGGCTACGAATCCTTCGACGAAATCTCGACCTCGCTCACCTACCAGATCGGCTATAGCGCGCCGTTCGCCGGCATGCCGCAATGGATCGCCGCCGTTTTCGCCGGCTACGCCCATAGCTGGTACGACCGTCCCGACCGCAGCGTGGCACCGGGCCGCACGCGCGACGACGACGAATGGCGGGTCGGTGCATACAACGTCTTCAACCTGAACAAGGACTGGTCGGCGCTGGCGCTGATCGAGTATGTGGACAACGATTCCAACATCCGCAACTTCGACTACAACGACCTCAGCGTCATGCTTGGCCTGACCCGCCGGTTCTGAAGGAGCGGCACGACATGAAGAACGGACACTGGATACTCGCCCTCGGCACCGTCTCCTCCGTCGCGCTGCTCGCCGGCTCGGGCCTGGCGCAGGTGGCGCCGCAGATCGGCGTCACGGCGGCCGTCAACCCGGCGACGCGCAGCTCACCGCCCCAGGGCCAGCTTCGCACCATGGTGATCGGCAACCAGGTGGTCTCGCGCGAGCGGGTGGTGACGGAAGCGACGGGGAAGGCGCAGATCCTCTTCCTCGACCAGTCGGCCATCACCATCGGGCAGAATTCCGACCTGACGCTCGATGAATTCGTCTATTCGCCCGAGCGCAGCCAGGGCGAGCTTTCCGCCAGCCTGGCCAAGGGCGTGATGCGCTTCGTCGGCGGGCGGATCAGCAAGGCGGGCAACGTGAACTTCCGCACGCCGTCGGCGACCATCGGCATCCGCGGCGGCATCGTGCTGATCGACGCGCGTTCGGAAAGCGAGACCGTGGTGGTGTTCCTGTTCGGCAATTCCGCCACCGTGCAGCAGATCGGCGGAACGAGGACGGTGCTGCGCAAGGCGGGCTTCGCGCTGCGCGTTCCCCGGCAGGGCCCGCCGCAGGTCTTCAAGCCGACGCCCCAGCAGATGGCAGAATGGTCGGCCGAACTCGAAGGCACCGACCCGGCCGGGCGCGCCGGCGCATCGAGCGCGCCGGGCGACGGCGACCTGGTGCGCGCCGGCATCGTGCAATATGGCTCCCTGATCGCGCCGGGCGAGTTCGGCGACGTGCCGGGCCTGCGCCTGCTTGGCGACCGCGTCAACGGCATCCACGGCATCCCCGGCCAGAACCATCAGACCACCCTGCCGAAGATTCGTGAGAAGATCATCGACGACGATTTCGGCTACTGACGGCGCGGTGTGCCGCGCGCGCTCATCGCCTGGGAGATGGGCGGCGGGCTCGGCCATGCCGTCCGCGTCACCGGCATCGCCCGTGCACTGGCGAAAGCCGGCTGGCAGGTGCTGGTCGCCGGGCGCGATGCCGACGCCCTGGCCCGGGTCGCGCCCGACGCGGCTCTTGCGCTGATCGCAGCACCCCGTCCGCCGATGGCCGGCATTCCGCCTGCCGCCGGCCTCCATTCGATGTGGGATACCTTGCTGCGCGCCGGCTATGGCGACGCGGACGAACTCGCCCGCGCCATGGCCGGCTGGGCGGAACTGGTGCGGGCATGCGGCGCCGAAATCGTCATCGCGGACTTCTCGCCGGCACTCGGCCTCTGGGCGCGCGGCCGCCTCCCGTTGCTG
>JAHCJR010000004.1 GCA_026126165.1 Alphaproteobacteria bacterium | reverse complement strand
CCCAGCGCAAGGTGCGCTACTATGAAAGCTTCTCGCGCATCCGCGACGCTGCCGGCCATGTGCTCGCGCCGGAACAGTATCTGGCCGCCGCCGGGGCAAGCGGCGCGCTGCCGGCCATCGACAATCTCCTGCTGTTCCGCTGCGTGCAGCTCGTCCGGCGGCTGCGCCGGCGCCAGCCGCATGTGGGCTTCTTCATCAATCTCGGCCGCGCCACCATCGAGGACCGCGAATTCGTCGACCAGTTCGCCGAGTTTCTCGGACAGAACGCCGATCTCGCCGGCAACATCTTCTTCGAGATCGCCCAGTCCGATCTGGAGCAGCTCGGCGTCGAGGGCGAGGATGCGCTGGAGCGGCTCGGCCAGCTTGGCTGCCGCTTCTCGCTCGACAACGTGACCAGCCTGGCGATCGACCTCGCGGCGCTGGGGCGGCGGCATTTCCGCTTCATCAAGCTCGATGCGGGCGCGCTGCTGGCCGAGGTCTACCAGAGCGACGGGCAGATCGACGTACTCGACCTCAAGGAACTGCTGCGCCGGCACAAGATCGACCTGATCGCCGAGAAGATCGAGACCGAACAACAGGTGGTCGACCTGCTCGACTACGAGGTGGATTTCGGCCAGGGCTTTCTCTTCGGCGAGCCGCGCCGCTCCCGCGACGAGGTGTGAGCGGGGCGGCATTGCCTTGCCGCGAATCCCCGTCTTGCCCGGCCGGGATGGTGGCGGTATGTATTGCCCGCCCTGTCGCCGCCTGAGCGTCCGACCGACGGCGAGACCCGGAGCCAGCCAATGAAACTGACCGCCATCGCGGGCCTCGGTCCGGTCGCCGAGAAGTATGATGCCTTCATTCTCGATCTGTGGGGCGTGGTGCATGACGGGCACCGGCCCTTCCCCGGAACCGTGGATTGCATGCGCCGGCTGCGCGCGCAGGGCAAGCCGGTGATCCTGCTCTCGAACGCGCCGCGTCGCTCGGAGAGCGTCGAGGACTTCCTGCGGCAGAAGATCGGCCTGCCGGAGGGCTGCCACGACCATATCATCACTTCGGGCGACCTCACCCACGCCCACCTCGCGCGGCGCGCGGAAGGCTGGCGCAGCTATCTGCGGGTCGGGCCGGAGCGCGACTGGGGCCTGCTCGACGATCTCGACTATCGTCGGGTCGAGACGCCGGCGGCCGCCGACTTCATGCTCTGCACCGGCCTTGTCGACGACGAGAAGGAAGAACCGCAGGACTACGACCGCATCTTCCGCGAGGCCATTGCCCTGGGCCTGGTCATGGTCTGCGCCAATCCCGATCTCACGGTGATGCGCGGCAATGTCCGGGTCTATTGCGCCGGCGCGCTCGCCGCGCGCTACGAGGCGCTGGGCGGGCGCGTCATCCAGCATGGCAAGCCCTACCCCGATGCCTATGCCGCCTGCCGCGCCCTGCTCGGGCCGGCGCGAACACGACTGCTCGCCGTCGGCGATTCGCTGCGCACGGATATTGCCGGCGCGCATGCCGCCGGCATCGACAGCGTGCTGGTCGCCTGCGGCATCCATGCGGAGGAATGGGGCGTCAGGGCGGGAGAGATGCCCGATCCGGCGCGGATCGAGGCGGCGATCGGGGACGGGCCGCGTCCGACCTACCTGGCGGCCGAACTGCGCTGGTGAGGGGCGCCCCGCGCCGCGATCAGATGCGCCGCCAGTTCGGCGAAACCCGCGCCACCGGGCGATTGGGTCACGTAGGCGGGCGGCGTGCTGAGGTCTTCGACGAAATCGCGCACGTTGGCGACGCCGACCGCGACCGGAAAGAAGCCGAACATCGGCTGGTCGTTGGGCGAATCGCCGGCGAAGGCGACGCTCTCGCGCACCGCGTCCAGCTCCAGTCCGTATTGCTCGCGGAACAGGATGCGGGTCATCGCCAGCTTGTCGTACTCGCCGAACCAGCCATTGACATGGATCGAACTGACCTTGGCATGGGCGCCCGCCGCCTCGAAGAGCGCCACGATGCGCGCCACTTCCGCCTTCGGCAGTTCGGCCACGTCCTCGCGGAAATCCACCGCCAGATCGGCCTCGCGATAAGGCTGGTCGGAGGCGATGCCCGCGCCGGGCACCTCGGCCAGGATGCGCTGGCGCAGCCGCTCGAGCCGCTCCCGGTCCGCGGCGCGCTGCGTCTCGTCCTTCCAGAAGCGCCGCGTCATGCGCCGCGCCGCCCGGTCGTAGCGGAAGTAGAGCGCGCCATTCTCGCCCACCACCGCATCGACCGGCCAGAACCGCGCGATATGATCGCACCAGCCCGCCGGCCTGCCGGTGATCGGCACGACGCGGAAGCCGGCCCGCTCCAGCGCCTCGAGCGCGCCATAGGCGCGCGCCGTCAGGCGGCCCTCGTCGGTCAGGGTATCGTCGATATCGGTCAGGACATACTGGATGCCCCGGCAGCATTCGGCCGGGAGTTCGGCGAGCGGACGCATGGACTTCCTCAGGTAACACTGCCCCGGACGCGATGGCGGGGATCCTCGTATTCGCGCCCGTTCAGGACTTCGGCGAGCATCTCGACCGCGTCATAGACATCCTCGTGGCGCAAGTAAAGCGGCGCGAAGCCGAACCGCATGATGTCCGGACTGCGGAAATCGCCGATCGCGCCGCGCGCGATCAGCGCCTGCACGATGGCGAACCCCTCGGCATGGGCGAAGGAGACCTGCGAGCCGCGCCGTTCCGGCTCGCGCGGCGAGACCAGGTGCAGGCCATGGCCGCCACAGCGCGCTTCCACCAGGGCGATGAACAGCTCGCAGAGCGAGAGCGACTTGGCGCGCAAGGCCGCCAGATCGACCTCGTCCCAGATTTCCAGCGCCGCATCGAGCGCGACGAGCGAGAGGATCGGCGGCGTGCCGCAAAGGAAGCGCTGGATGCCGCGCGCCGGGCGGTAGCCCGGCACGAAATCGAAGGGCGCGGCGTGACCCATCCAGCCGGCGAGCGGCGTCGCCATCTGCTCCTGCAAGTCGCGCCGGACGTAAAGGAAGGCGGGCGCCCCGGGCCCGCCGTTCAGATACTTGTAGCCGCAGCCGACCGCCATGTCCGCATCGGCCGCCGCCAGATCGACCGGCAGGGCGCCGGCGGAATGGGCGAGGTCCCACAGGACGAGCGCGCCCCTGTCATGGGCGGCCCGGGTCAGCGCGCGCATGTCGTGCCGCCGCCCGGTGCGGAAATCCACCTCGGTCAGCAGCAGGACCGCCACATCCTCGTCGAGCGCCGCCATGAGCGCGCCAGCCTCCGCAAGCCGCAATTCGTGACCACGGCCAAGCAGCCCCGCCAGGCCCTCGGCGACATAAAGGTCGGTCGGGAAGTTCCCCCGTTCGGAGAGGATAATGCGCCGCGCCGGCCGCAGCGCCAGTGCGCCGGCCAGCAGCTTGAACAGATTGATGGAGGTCGAATCGGCCACCGCCACCTCGTCGGGCGCGGCACCGATCAGACGGGCGATGCGCGCGGCGGCACGCGCCGGCAGCCCGATCCAGCCGGCATCGTTCCAGGAGCGGATCAGGCCCCGGCCCCATTCCCCGGCGATCACCTGGCCGAGCCTGCGCTCGACGGCCGGCATCAGCGGGCCGAGGGAATTGCCGTCGAGATAGATCACGCCTTCGGGCAGCCGGAAGGCGTCGCGGAAGCGGCGCAGCGGATCGGCCGCATCCATCCGGCGGCAAGTCTCCCGGTCCATGATCGTCTCCCTCCCGCGCGCTTGACAGGGCCGGGGGCCCGGCGCACGATTCCACCAAGCCGGGCCCACGGCAGTCGCCCGGAGACAGACGGTCCCCGTCCAAGCACTGCCCTTGCTCGATCCGATCGAGGAGGGTACGCCATGACCAGGGAAGCCGTCGATATGTCCTCATCCATGTCCGCCCGCGCCATCTCGCCTTCCGATTGCCATGCGGCCGTCGGGCGGGGCGAGATGTTGTTGTTCGACGTCCGCCGGGAGGCGATCTTCCGCGCCGCCGATGATCTCGCGCAGGGGGCACAATGGCGCGATCCTGCCCATGCCGCGCGCTGGGCGGGGCGCCTGCTGCGCGGCCGGGCGGTTGCGGTCTATTGCGTGCACGGCCATGAGGTGAGCCGGCAGGCAGCCGCCGAACTGGCGCGCGCGGGGCACGATGTCCGCTATGTCGAAGGCGGACTGGCGGCCTGGACGGCCGAAGGCCTGCCGGTCGTCTCGCGCCGGCAGCCCCGCCCCGGCACCACCTACGTGACCCGCGAGCGGCCCAAGATCGATCGCGTCGCGGTGCCCTGGCTGATCCTGCGCTTCGTCGATCCGTCGGCGCGGTTCCTCTATGTGGCGCAAGACCAGGTCCTGGCGGTAGCGGCGGAGAGCGGCGCGTTGCCCTTCGACGTGCCGGACGTCGAAATCGGCCATTCGGGCGACTTCTGCAGCTTCGATACTTGTATAGACAAGTTTCGAATCGGCGCGCCGGGCCTCGATCGGCTGGCCCGGATCGTGCGCGGGGCCGATACCGGCCGGCACGACCTCGCCGCGCAGGCGCCCGGCCTGCTCGCCGTCTCGCTCGGCCTCTCGCGCCTGCATGCCGACGACCATGCGATGCTTGCCGCCGCCCTGCCGGTCTACGATGCCCTCCTCGCCTGGTGCGCCGAAGCGACCGGAGAAAGCCATTCATGGCAGCCGGAGAAGATATGACCCCGGCGCCGTCTTTCCGCGAGGCGCTGGCCTTCTGGTTCAGGCTCGGCTGCATCAGTTTCGGCGGCCCGGCCGGCCAGATCGCCATCATGCAGAGCGAACTGGTCGAGCGGCGGCGCTGGATCGACCAGACCGCGTTCCTGCAGGGTCTCAACTTCTGCATGCTGCTGCCGGGACCGGAAGCCCAGCAGCTCGCGACCTATGTCGGCTGGCGCCTGCATGGCTGGGCCGGGGCCGTGGCGGCAGGCTGCCTGTTCGTGCTGCCCGGCGCTCTGGTCCTGCTGTGCCTGGCCTGGATCGCCGCCGCCTATGGCGGGGTCGGCCCAGTGGCGGCGATCTTCGACGGCATCAAGCCGATGGTGGTGGCGATCATCGCCCATGCCGTCTGGCGCATCGGCCGGCGCTCGCTGCATCGACGGGAGCGCGTGGCGCTGGCCGCCCTCGCCTTTCTCTGCATCTGGTGGCTCGGCATCGACTTCCCCTGGATCGTGCTCGGCGCCGGGCTGGTCGGCATTCTCTCCACCCGGCTGGCAAGCCAGCCCTTCGCCGCCGAGAGCCATGGCGGGAGCCGACAGGGCGGGGCGATGCGGTCGAAAGGGCCCGCCGCACTGCCCGGCGGGCGGCCCGTCATCCTTGGCCTGTCGTATCTGCTGCTGCTCGTCCTCCCGGTCGGCCTCGCCGTCCTCGCTTTCGGCCGGACGCCGTTTCTCGAAGTGGCGCGCTTCTTCACCCAGGCGGCCTTCGTCACCTTCGGCGGCGCCTACGCGGTGCTGCCCTACATCGCCGAGGCGGCGGTCAAGACCTATGGCTGGCTGCCGGCCGGCGAGATGCTGAACGGTCTCGCCCTCGCGGAAACCACGCCGGGGCCGCTGATCCTGGTCACCCAGTATGTCGGCTTCTTTGCCGGCTGGAACCATCCAGGCGCCATGGCGCCGGCCATGGCCGGAAGCCTCGCCGCCGCGCTCACCACCTACGTCACCTTCCTGCCCTCGATCTTCTTCATCCTGATCGGGGCGCCCTATGTCGTGCGGCTGGCCGGGCATCCGGTCCTCGGCGCCGGTCTGACCGCGATCACGGCGGCGGTGGTCGGGGTGATCCTCAATCTTGCCGCCTTCATGGCCGAACAGGTATTGTTTCCTGGACGATCGGCCGACGCCTTCGCCATTGCCCTGGCGATCCTGGCCATGGCCTTGCTTCTGCTCAGGAATCTCGCCATTCACTGGCTCGTCCTGATCGGCGCCGGCATCGGCCTTGGACGCTGGCTGCTCCTGCCCTGAGCCTGCTGCATCGCAAAACCGCACTTGCGGCATTAACGCGCCGCACATATATTGCATTGCAACATGAATATCGTCGTCGACCGTCAGAGCTTGCAGGAAGAAGGGGCCCGCTCCGTCATGGACGAGCTGCATGGGTACTATCTCGAGGATCTGAAGGTCGGCATGAGCGCCACCTTCGCCAAGACCATCACCGAGGCGGACATCGTCATGTTCGCCGGCATCTCCGGCGACACCAACCCGGTGCACATGCACGAGGAGTTCGGCAGCCAGAGCATGTTCAAGGGCCGCATCGCCCACGGCATGCTCTCCGCCAGCCTGCTGTCCACGGTCTTCGGCACCAAGCTGCCCGGCCCGGGCGCCATCTACATCTCGCAGAACCTGCGCTTCAAGGCGCCGGTGCGCATCGGCGACACGGTGACGGCGCGCGCCACCATCTCCGAGATCGTCGTCGACAAGAAGCGCGTCGTTTTCTCCTGCGCCTGCATGGTGGGCGAGAAGGTCGTCATTGAAGGCGACGCGGCGCTCATGGTATCCACCCGGTCGAAGGCCAACTGACGACCGAGCAAAAGGCGGTATGCGCATCCTGCGCGACTATCGCGCCACGCCGGCTGCGGCGCGCGGCGCGGTCGCGGCGATCGGCAATTTCGACGGCGTGCATCGCGGCCATCGCGTGGTGATCGAGCGCGCCTGCGCCATCGCTGGCCAGACCGGCACCGCGCCGGCCGTCGTCACCTTCGAGCCGCATCCGCGCGCCTTCTTCCAGCCCGGCGCGCCGCCCTTCCGCCTCTCCACCCTCGCCACCAAGGCAGCGGACCTCGCCCGGCTCGGCGTCGACACACTGTTCGTCATCGATTTCGACGCCGCCTTCGCCGCCAAGTCGGCGGAGACGTTCGTGCGCGAAGTGCTGGTCGGGCATCTGGGGCTCGCCCATGTGGTCGTCGGCTACGATTTCGTCTTCGGCCAGGGCCGCCAGGGCAACGCCGAACTGCTGGGCCGGCTCGCCGTCCGGCATGGTTTCGGCGCCAGCATCGTCGAACCGGTGACGCAGGCCGGCACCGCCTTCTCCTCCACCCGCGTGCGCGAACTGCTGCGCGGCGGCCAGCCGCGCGAGGCCGCCGCCATCCTCGGCCATTTCTGGACCATCGAAGGCGAGGTTCTGGGCGGCGACCGGCGCGGACGGACCATCGGCTTCCCGACCGCCAACGTGACCCTCGGGCCGCTCCTGCAGCCCGCCTTCGGCGTCTATGCGGTGCGCGCCGGCATCGCGCGGGAGGACGGGCCGGTCGATTGGCGCCCGGGCGTCGCCAATCTCGGTCGCCGGCCCACCTTCGACAAGCAGGACGTGCTGCTGGAAGTGCACCTGCTCGACTTCGCCGGCGACATCTATGGCCAGCATCTCTGGGTGCAGTTCGTCGAGTTCCTGCGCCCGGAAAAGCGGTTCGAGAGCCTCGATGCGCTGAAGCGCCAGATCGAGGCCGATGCCGGGGCCGCCCGCGCCCTCCTCGCCCGGACCGACGCGACGGACCCGGCGGACGGCCGGCCGGTATCGGCCGGACCATGAGGCGAGGGCCCGGCTCGACGAAGCGCCCGCGCCTTGCTACAAAGCGGCCCATGACCGCGCCGCGCCATACCGCCCGGGAGCGAATTACCGGCCCGGCCCTCGCCTGAGGGGCCGGGATACGCACTCCGTCCGCCCGCTCCCTTCCGGAGCGGCATCAGCCTCCCAGTTGTCGATCTCGAGGACCAGCGCGCCAATGACCGCCGATTACCGCGATAGCGTTTTCCTGCCGCAAACCGACTTTCCGATGAAGGCAGGCCTGCCGAAGAAGGAGCCGGAACTTTTGGCGCGCTGGCGCGCCATGGACCTGTTCCGGCGCATGCGCGAGCGCGCGAGCGGGCGCGAGAAGTTCATCCTGCATGACGGGCCGCCCTATGCCAACGGCAACATCCATATCGGGCACGCGCTCAACAAGATCCTCAAGGACGTGATCGCCCGCTCCCAGCAGATGCTGGGCAAGGATTCGAACTACGTGCCGGGCTGGGACTGCCATGGCCTGCCCATCGAATGGAAGATCGAGGAGCAGTACCGCAAGGCCAACAAGAGCAAGGACGAGGTGCCCATCGTCGAGTTCCGCAAGGAATGCCGCGAGTTCGCCGAACACTGGATCGGCGTGCAGATGGAGGAGTTCCGGCGGCTCGGCGTCGAGGGCGACTGGGCCAACCCCTACACCACGATGAGCTTCGCGGCCGAGGCGCAGATCGTCCGCGAGCTGCTCAAGTTCCTGATGAATGGCGGCCTCTACCGGGGCTCGAAACCGGTCATGTGGTCGATCGTCGAGAAGACGGCGCTGGCGGAAGCCGAGGTCGAGTATCACGAACATTCCTCGCCCACCATCTGGGTGCGCTTTCCGGTCCTGCGCTCGAAAGCGCAGGCGGCGGTGGGCGCGAGGATCGTGATCTGGACCACCACGCCCTGGACCATCCCCGGCAATCGCGGCATCGCGCTCAAGGCGGATGCCCGGTATGTGAAGCTGCGGGTCGACGCGGTGGCCGAGGGCGCGCTGGCCAGTCCGGGCGAGGAGATCATCGTCGCCGCCGACCTCGCCCAGCAGGTGCAGGCCGATGCGAAGATCGAGCGGGCGACCAGGCTTGCAGTATTTGACGGCGCCGATCTGACGGACAGCGTCTGCGCGCATCCGTGGCGCGGCCGCGGCTATGATTTCGACGTGCCGGTCATGGAAGGCGGCTTCGTCACCATGGACCAGGGCACCGGCTTCGTTCATATCGCGCCCGGACACGGCACGGACGATTTCGAGCTGGGCCAGACACATGGGCTGGAGCTGCCCTTCACCGTTGCCGAGGATGGCAGCTACTACCCGCATGTGCCGCTGGTGGCCGGCCGCAAGGTGCTGACCGCCGATGGCAAGGAAGGCGATGCGAACGGCGCCGTCATCAAGCTGCTGATCGAAGCCGGCGCGCTGCTCGCCAAGGGCCGGCTCAAGCATTCCTATCCCCATTCCTGGCGTTCCAAGGCGCCGCTGATCTTCCGCAACACGCCGCAATGGTTCATCTCGATGACCACCAACGGGCTGCGCGAGAAGGCGCTGGCGGCGATCGACCAGGTCCGCTGGGTGCCGCCGCAGGGCCGCAACAGGCTCCATGCCATGATCCAGGACCGGCCCGACTGGGTGATCTCGCGCCAGCGCGCCTGGGGCGTGCCGATCACCGTCTTCGTCGACCGGCGCACCGGCGAGCCGCTGCGCGACGAGCGGGTCAATCGCCGCATCGCGGACGCGGTGGAAGCAGAGGGCGCGGATGCCTGGTTCGCCTCCGAGCCGGCGCGCTTCCTTGCCCCCGAGCACGACCCGGCCAACTTCGAGAAGGTCGACGACATTCTCGATGTCTGGTTCGATTCCGGATCGACCCATTCCTACGTGCTCGAGCAGCGACCGGAACTGAAATGGCCGGCTTCGCTCTATCTGGAAGGTTCCGACCAGCATCGCGGCTGGTTCCATTCGAGCCTGCTCGAGAGCTGCGGCACGCGCGGCAGGGCGCCTTACGAGGCGGTGCTGACGCATGGCTTCACGCTGGACGAACATGGCCGGAAGATGTCGAAATCACTCGGCAACGTGGTGGCGCCGCAACAGGTCATCGACCAGTATGGCGCCGACATCCTGCGGCTGTGGGTGGTGAGCTGCGACTACACCGAGGATCAGCGCATCGGGCCGGAGATTCTCAAGAACCAGGCGGAAGCCTATCGCAAGATCCGCAACACGCTACGCTATCTGCTCGGCAATCTTGCCGGCTTCGACGAGGCCGAACGGCTGGACCAGGCGGAGATGCCCGAACTCGAGCGCTGGGTCCTGCACCGGCTGCACGAACTGGATGGTCTCGTGCGACAGGGCTGCGAGGATTTCGATTTCCACGCCGTGTTCGTCGCCATCTACAATTTCTGCATTTCCGATCTTTCGGCCTTCTATTTCGACATCCGCAAGGACGCGCTCTACTGCGACCGTCCGTCGGCGAAGCGCCGGCGCGCCGCGCGCACCGTGCTCGACCATCTGTTCTCCTGCCTCACAGCCTGGCTCGCGCCGATGCTCTGCTTTACCGCCGAGGAAGCCTGGCTCGCCCGTTTTCCCGGCGAGGGGGAAAGCGTGCATCTGCGCACCTTTCCCGCCCTGCCCGCCGCCTGGCGGGACGACACGCTGGCGCGGAAATGGGCCGTTGTGCGCGAAGTCCGGCGCGTGGTGACCGGCGCGCTCGAGATCGAGCGGCGGGAGAAGCGGATCGGCGCCAGCCTGCAGGCCGCCCCGACGATCCATGCCGGGCGCCGCCATGTCGAGGCGCTGGCCGGGCTGGATCTGGCGGAAATCTGCATCACCTCCGCCGCCCGCCTGGTGGAAGGCGGGGCACCGGATGCGGCGTTCCGGCTGGAAGATGTCCAGGACGTCGCCGTGGTGCCGGGGCTCGCCGAGGGCGCGAAGTGCCAGCGCTGCTGGCAGGTCTTGCCGGAGGTCGGACAAGCTGCGCATCATGACGATCTCTGCCACCGCTGCGACGAGGCCATCGGGTCGCGGCAAGCTTGACGGAGCACCGCATGTGGTTCGGGCTCGCCATCGCTCTCCTGACCTTCGTGCTGGATCAGGTCAGCAAGCTGTGGCTGCTCGGGCTCATGCAGCGCCACCAGGGCTTCATCGAGGTGACGCCGTTCTTCAACCTGGTGATGGTCTGGAACCGGGGCGTGAGCTTCGGGCTCTTCGCGGCCAACTCATCCCAGCAACGCTGGCTGCTGATCGGCATCGCCGTTTTCATGGTCGTGGTCCTGCTGGTCTGGCTGGTGCGCTCGCGCGATCCCTGGCTCGCCGGCGGGCTCGGCCTCGTGATCGGCGGGGCGATCGGCAATGTGGTGGACCGGCTCCGCTTCGGCGCCGTGGCCGACTTCTTCGATTTTCATGCCTTCGGTTTCCACTGGCCCGCCTTCAACATCGCCGATTCGGCGATCGTCGTAGGGGTGGCGATCCTGCTGCTCGACGGCTTGTTCGGGGAGAGGGATCGCCCTAGGATATAGCCATGTCTGGCCCGCGTTTCGGAATTGCCCATCTGGCGCTCCTGCTTCTTGCCGCCGGCAGCCTTGGTGGCTGCGCCGGCCTGCAGGAGGCGTTCGGACTGGCGCGCAATGCCCCGGACGAGTTTTCCGTCGTCTCCAAGGCACCCCTGGTGCTGCCGCCCAATTCCAACCTGCGCCCGCCGGAGCCAGGCGCCCCCCGTCCCCAGGAGGCGGCGCCGCGCGACACGGCACAGAACGCGCTGCTCGGCCGGCGCGATCCGCCTGGCGCCGCGGGGCGCTCCGCCGGGGAAGTCGCGCTGCTGCGCCAGGCTGGCGCCGACCGGCTCGATCCGAATATCCGCCAGCTCGTGAACAGCGAATACACCCAGCTTGCCGAACGCGACCAGTCCTTCGCGGACCGGCTGATCTTCTGGCAAAAGACGCCGCCCCCCGGCGAGATCATCGACGCCGAGAAGGAAGCGCAGCGCCTGCGCCAGAATGCAGCGACCGGGCAGCCGGTCACCACCGGCGAGACGCCGGTGATCGAGCGGCGCAAGCGCGCCATTTTCGAGGGCATCTTCAATTAGCGCCCCCGGCATGGAGGCCGGCCGGTTGCCTTCCGCGCCGCTCGCACCACTTTCCTTGCCGGCCCACGCCACCGCCAACGCAACCGGAGACTGACCCAGAATGCCGAGGCTCCCGTCGCTGTGCCTGACGCTTGCCCTCCTCGCGTCCCTGTCCCTGCCCGCCGCCGAAGCGCGCGTTTTCGATCCCAAGACCTTCACCCTTGCCAACGGCATGGAGGTGGTGGTGGTCGAGGACCATCGCGCGCCGGTGGTGACGCATATGGTCTGGTACCGGGTCGGTGCCGCCGACGAGCCGCCGCTCAAGTCGGGCATCGCGCATTTCCTGGAGCATCTGATGTTCAAGGGCACGCCCGAGATCCCGCCCGGCGAGTTCTCCCGCATCGTGGCGCGCAATGGCGGGCGCGACAATGCCTTCACGGCGCAGGACTATACCGGCTACTTCCAGGACGTGGCCCGGGACCGGCTCGAACTGGTGATGCGGATGGAAGCGGACCGCATGGTCAATCTGGTGCTCACCGACGAACTGGTCCTGCCGGAACGCCAGGTCGTGCTCGAGGAACGCTCGCAGCGCACCGACAACAATCCGCGCGCACTCCTTGGCGAACAGATGCAGGCCGTGCAGTTCCTGGCCCATCCCTATCGCATTCCGGTGATCGGCTGGGAGCATGAGATCCGGCAGCTCACGCGCCAGGACGCGCTCGAATTCTACAGGCGCCACTATGCGCCGAACAACGCCATCCTCATCGTCGCCGGCGACGTGAAGGCAGACGAGGTCCGGCAACTGGCCGAACAGCACTATGGCCCGATTCCGCGCCGGGAGATCGCGCCGCGCCTGCGGCCGCAGGAGCCGCCCCAACTGGCACCGCGGCGCGTCAGCATGGAGGATCAGCGCGTGCGGGAGCCGTCCTGGAGCCGGAGTTATGTCGCCCCCGCCCAGAAGGCCGGCGAGGCTGGCATGCCCTACGCGCTCACCGTGCTGGCCGAGATCCTTGGCGGCGGGCGGACCAGCCGCATCCAGCGCGCGCTGGTGCTGGGCGATGGGCCGGCTTCAAGCGCCGGCGCCTGGTACGACGGCACCGCGCTGGATTACGGCCGTTTCGGCCTCTATGCCACGCCGAAAAACGGTGTCGGCATCGAGAAGCTTGAAGCGGCGATGGAGCGCGTCATCGCGGAAATCCAGCGGGACGGCGTGACCGACGCCGAACTGGCCCGCGCCAAGGCCGGGCTCGAAGCGGCGGCGATCTACGCCCGCGACAGCATGTCGAACGCCGCGCGCACCCTTGGCGCGGCGCTGACCAGCGGCCTTACGGTCGCCGACGTCGAAGCCTGGCCCGAGCGCATCGCCGCCGTCACGCGCGAGGACGTGCAGGCGGCCGCGCGCGAGGTACTCGATCTGCGCCGCTCGGTCACCGGCATCCTGCTACCCAAGGTCCGGAGCTGAAACCATGCATCGGCTGGCCCGCCTTCTCACCCTTGCCATTGTGCTGCTGCTGCCCGGCCTCTGGCAGCCTCTGGCTGCCCAGCCGAAGATCGAGCGGGTGACCACCGCCCTCGGGATCGAGGCCTGGCTGGTCCGCGAACCGTCCATTCCGATGATCGCCCTGGAAGCAGCCTGGCGCGATGCCGGCTGGGCGGCGGAACCGGCCGGGCGAGGCGGCCTCGCGCGCATCCTTGCCACCATGCTGACGGAGGGCGCAGGCGAGCTGGATTCGCAGGCCTATCAGGTCCGTCTGGAGGAACTGGCGGTTTCCGTCTCCTTCAGCGCCGACCGCGACGAATTCCGCGGCTCGCTGCGCACACTGACGCGTAACCGCGAGGAAGCATTCCGTCTGTTCGGCGAGGCGCTGGCGCGCCCGCGCATGGACAGCGAGCCGCTGGAGCGGCGGCGCCAGCAGGCCCTGATCCGCCTCTCGCGCGAGCAGGAGGAGCCGGGCTCGATCGGCTCGCGCGCGCTGTTCGCGGCCGCCTTTCCGGACCACCCCTATGGCCGCAATCCCTCCGGCACTCCGGAAAGCCTGAAGGCGCTCTCGCCAGCCGATCTCGGCAGTTTCCGCCAGCGGCATCTCGCGCGCGACAATCTGGTGATCGGCGTGGTGGGCGATATCGACGCCGACGAGCTTCGCCGCCTGCTGGAAACGACTTTCGCCGACCTGCCGGAACGGCGCGAGGCGGCCGCCATTCCCGATATCACGCCCAAGCTCGACGCGAAGCCGATCGTCATTCCCCGCGACATGCCGCAGAGCCAGGTGCAGTTCATCGGCGCGGGCATCGGCCGGGACGATCCGGACTTCTATGCCGCTTTCGTGATGAACTACGTGCTGGGCGGCGGCGGCTTCAACTCGCGGCTGATGGAAGAGGTGCGCGAGAAGCGCGGCCTCGCCTATTCGGTGAACACTTATCTGGCGCCGATGCGCCACTCCGCGATCCATATCGGCAGTTTCGGCACCCAGAACGAGCGCGCGGCAGAAGCACTCGACGTGGTGCGCCGGGAGTTGCGCCGGATGCGCGACGAGGGCATGAGCGAGCAGGACCTGCGGAATGCCAAGACCTACCTGAACGGCTCCTTCCCGTTGCAGCTTTCCTCCAACTCGCGCATCGCCGGCATGCTGCTGCGCATGCAGATCGACCGTCTCGGAATCGACTATGTCGAGAAACGGCCCGGCTATATCGAAGCGGTCACGCTGGAAGATATCCGCCGCGTCGCACGGCGGCTGCTCGATCCGGACAATCTGCGGGTGGTCGTGGTCGGCAAGCCGGTCGGCATCGGCGGCTGACGCGCGACGGGACGGGCGAATCCTGATAGGAGAAGATCGAGATCAGGAGCCACGGCCCGTGCCCGATTCCGCCCCGCCACCGCGACATATCCGCCGCCTTCCCGAGGGCCTGGTCAACCGCATCGCCGCCGGCGAGGTGGTGGAGCGTCCGGCCTCGGCCGCCAAGGAGCTGATCGAGAATGCCATCGATGCGGGCTCCCGGCGCATCGAGGTGGTGCTGCGCGATGGCGGGCGCAGCCTGATCGCGGTCAGCGACGATGGCTGCGGCATGGGGCCGGAGGAACTCTCGCTGGCGGTCGAACGCCATGCCACCTCGAAGCTGCCGGACGACGACCTGGTGGATATCCGCCATCTCGGCTTTCGCGGCGAGGCGCTGCCTTCCATCGCCGCGGTGAGCCGGCTGCGGATCGCAAGCCGCCTGCCCGGCAGCGAGAGCGGCTGGAGCATCGAGGTGGTAGCGGGCGAAAAGACGGCGCCGCAGCCGGCGGCGCTGCCACGCGGCACCCGCGTCGAGGTGCGCGATCTCTTCTTCGCCACGCCGGCCCGCCTCAAGTTCATGAAGAGCGACCGGACCGAATTCGCGCAGGCCCTGGATGGCGTCAGGCACCTCGCGCTCGCCCATTCCGATATCGCTTTCTCGCTGTCGGACGGCGAGCGTGTCGCCTTTCGCGTCGACCGGGCGCAGGGCGAACTGTTCGAGGCGCGGCTCGGCCGGCTCGCCGCCGTGATGGGCGATGAGTTCGCCGGCAACGCGCTGCGGATCGAGGCGGAGCGCGAAGGCATCCGGCTCGGCGGCTTCATCGGGCTGCCGACCTTCAACCGGGCCAATGCCGGCATGCAGTATTTCACCGTAAACCGCCGGCCCGTGCGCGACCGGCTGTTCCTCGGCGCGGTGCGCGCCGGCTATATGGACGTTCTCGCCCATGACCGCCATCCGGTCGTGGCGCTGTTCCTCGACATCCCGCCCGGCGAGGTCGATGTGAACGTGCATCCGGCAAAGTCCGAAGTGCGCTTCCGCGATCCCGGCCTGGTGCGCGGCCTGATCGTCGGCGCGATCAGGCATGCCCTGGCGGAGGCCGGACATCGCGCCTCCAGCACGCTCGCCGGCGCGGCACTCGGCGCCCTGCAGGGCCGCGGCATGCCGGGCGCGACCCCCACACCCTGGAGCGGCGGGGGCGGCTGGTCCAATCCCGGCCTGCAACAGGCGGCGCGCGCGTTCCAGGCGCCGCTCACCGGTCAATTGCCGGGCTTTGCCGCGCCAAGCGCAAGGGTGGAACCGGAGAGCCGGCCCGTGGCGGGCGAGCCCGCTGCGGAGGATCATCCGCTCGGCGCCGCCCGCGGCCAGTTGCACGGCACCTACATCGTGGCGCAGACGCGCGATGGCCTGGTGATCGTCGACCAGCATGCGGCGCATGAACGCCTCGTCTATGAGCGCATGAAGGCCGAGCTTGCCGCGCGCGGTATCGCGCGGCAGATCCTGCTGCTGCCGGAGGTGGTCGAACTGGATCAGGCGGAGGTGATCCGCCTTGGCGAGCGGCGCGAGGAGTTGCGCGATCTCGGCCTCGATCTCGAGCCGTTCGGCCCGGGCGCCGTGCTGGTGCGCGAAGTTCCGGCGCTGCTCGGCGATTGCGACGTCAAGGGACTGGTGCGCGATCTCGCCGACGATCTCGCGGAACTTGATGCCGCGCTGAGCTTGCGGGAACGCCTCGATGCGGTGGCCTCCACCATGGCCTGTCATGGTTCGGTCCGCGCCGGACGCAGCCTGAGCGCCGACGAGATGAACGCCCTGTTGCGGCAGATGGAGCGCACGCCCCATTCCGGCCAGTGCAATCATGGCCGGCCGACCTATGTCGAACTGAAACTCGGCGATATCGAACGGCTGTTCGGGCGGAAGTAGCCTTGAATCAATCGGCGCGGCGCAGGAACACCAGACGCGCCGCGCCATGGGCCCGCTCGTCGAGCAGCTCGAACCCCTCCGGCGGAGCGAATGCCTCCCGCGCGCCGACCTCGAGTACGGCGATGGCGCCCGGCGCCAGCCAGCCGCGCTGGCGCAATGCGGCCAGGGCCTTTGCACCCAGACCCGAACCATAGGGCGGGTCGAGCAAAGCGAGCTGGCAGCGCATCGGCGGCGGGCCGGGATCGAGCGCGTCGCGCACCAGCAGGGTCGCCCGGTCCTCGCAGGCAAGCGCGGCGATGTTGCGCGAAAGCAGCGCGGCGCTGGCGCGGTCCTGTTCGATGAAGATCGCATGGGCGGCACCGCGCGAGAGCGCCTCGAGACCGAGCGCGCCCGTCCCGGCGAACAGCTCGACCACGCAAGCGCCCTGCGGCAAGGGCACATCGCCGGAACGAAACGCCGCGCCATGAGCGAGAATATTGAAGAGCGCGATGCGCGCCCGCTCCGATGTCGGCCGGACGCTGCGGTCCGGCGGCGCGGCCAGCCGGCGTCCGCGCCAGATGCCGGCATTGATGCGCAAGGTCATGGCCGGGGGCCGGTCCGCGGCTTGCGCCGGCCTCCCGTCTGATCCGCCAGAACCCGCGCGGGTACCTCCCGCACTTCGCCTTCCTTGAGATTGCCGAGCTGGAAGGGACCATAGGCGACCCGGATCAGGCGGCTGACCTGGAAGCCCAGATGGCCCATCACCTTGCGGATTTCCCGGTTCTTGCCTTCGCGTAGCGCCATGGTCAGCCAGGCATTGGCCCCCTTGAGGCCGTCGAGCCGCGCCTCGATCGGGCCATAGGAAACGCCATCGACCGTGACGCCTTTCGCGAGCCTCGCAAGCTGTTCGTCGGTCGGCGCGCCATGCACGCGCACCCGGTAGCGCCGGGTCCAGCCGGTCTCGGGCAGCTCCAGCCGGCGGGCCAGCGCGCCATCGTTGGTGAGCAGGAGCAGCCCTTCGGAATTGAAATCGAGGCGGCCGACGGAAATCACCCTGGGCAGGGTCTTGGGGAGCTGCTGGAAGACGGTCGGGCGGCCCTCGGGGTCCTTGTGCGTCGTCACCAGCCCGCGCGGCTTGTGATAGCACCAGAGCCGCGTCGGCTCGGCCTGCCCCAGCACCTTGCCATCGACGCTCACCACCTGGCCCGGCCTGACATTGAAGGCGGGCGAGGCGAGCGCCACGCCGTCCACGCTGACGCGGCCTTCGAGAACCAGCTTCTCCGCATCCCGGCGCGAACAGACGCCGGCGCGCGCCAGCACCTTGGCGATGCGCTCGCCCTTCTCCGGCCCGTCGGCCAGCGCCCTCTCGTCCCGCTGCCCCGGCATGACGCTCAGTCGCCCCGCGCCGCGCGCACGAATGCCTCGAAGATCAGCCGGTCGCCTTCGGAGATCGCATATTCCGGGTGCCACTGCACGCCGAGACAGAAGCGCCGGCCGGGGACTTCGATCCCTTCGATCACGCCATCGGGCGCGATCGCGTTGATGGCGACGCCGGGCCCGATATCCTTGACCGCCTGGTGATGGGCGCTGTTCACCGGCAGTTCCGAACGCCCGACGATGCGATGCAGTTCGGTGCCCGCGCCCACCTTCACCACATGGCCCGGTTCGGTGCGCGGGTTCGGCTGCTCGTGCGCGAGCGCGCCGGGCACCTCGTCGGGAATATGCTGGATGAGGCTGCCGCCGAGCACCACGTTGAGAAGCTGCTGGCCGCCGCAGATGCCAAGCACCGGCAGGTCGCGCTCGATGGCCCCGCGCGTGATCGCCAGCTCGAACTCGGTACGCCGCGACTTGAGCTTCACCGTGTGATGGCGGCTGGCCGCGCCGAACAGCGCCGGATCGACATCGAAAGCACCGCCGGTTACCACCAGCGCGTCGATCCGGTCGAGATAGCGCGCCGCCTGCTCCGGCTCGTGCGGCAGCATGACCGGCAGGCCGCCGGCGGCCACCACCGATTCCGCATAGTTCTGGCGCAGCGCATACCAGGGCAGCCTGGAATAGCCGCCCGGTTCTTCCGAATCGAGAGTGATGCCGATGACGGGGATGCTCATGGGCCGGCACAATAGGCCAAGCCGGCCCGGGCGGCAACGCGGCCCGGGGCCGATCCGGCGATGGCGCGCGGATCGCGGATCGGCTAACACCCTCTCATGGGACTGGCACCCAATCCCCTGATGGCGGAAGCCCTGGCCGAGGCCGAGGCGGCGGCGGGCCGCGGCGAGGTCCCGGTCGGCTGCGTCCTCGTCGATCCGGCGAGCGGGCAAATCCTCGCGCGCGCGGGCAACCGCACGCTGGAACTCTCCGACCCGACGGCCCATGCGGAGATGCTGGCGATCCGCGCCGCCGCCGCCGCGGTCGGCAGCCAGCGCCTTGCCGGCTGCGACCTCTATGTCACGCTGGAACCCTGCCCGATGTGCGCCCAGGCCATCGCTTTCGCGCGCATCCGCAGGCTCTATTTCGGCGCCGAGGACCCGAAGGGCGGCGGCGTACTGCACGGCCCGCGCATCTTCGCCCAGCCGACCTGCCATCACCGGCCGGACGTCTATGGCGGCATCGGCGAGAGCCGGGCGGCGGCGCTGCTGCGCGACTTCTTCCGGATGCGACGCTAGCCGAGGTCAGGTCAGGGCGCGGCGGCGGAGATGCCATCGCTGCCGGCGCCGCAGACCAGCACGCAGGCCGGCCGGTCGACCGGCGCCCCGCCCCGCCCGGCGATCAGCGCGGCGAGACCCGCCGCCGCCGAAAGCTCGACCGCCAGCCCGTACTCGAACCAGAGAAGCGAGGCGGCCTGCTCCATCTCCTCGTCGCTCACCAGCACGATCTGGTCGACATGCCGGCGGATGATCGAGAAATTGAGGGGTTCCGACCGGCGCGGCGCCAGCGTGTTGGCGCGCGTCGCGATCCGCTCCAAGGTCACCAGGCGCCCGGCCAGCAGGCTGTCATGCAGGGTCGGCGCGCCGACCGGCTCGACGCCGATGACGCGGATGTCCGGCCGCTTCGCCTTGATGGCGCTGGCCACGCCCGAGATCAGGCCGCCGCCGCCGATCGCCACAAAGACCGCGCCGATCTCCGGCGCCTGCTCGACGATCTCGAGGCCGAGCGTGCCCTGGCCGGCGATGACCGCCGGATCGGCGAAGGGATGGACGTAGGCCATGCCCCGCGCCTCGGCGGCCGCGAGCGCGGCCTGGTTCGCCTCGTCCCAGACCTCGCCTTCCGTCACCACCTCCGCACCCCAGCGGCGCAGCTTTTCGGCTTTCGCCGCCGGCGTGTTGCGCGGCAGGTAGATCGCCGCCGGAACGCCGGCCTGGAAGGCGGCATAGGCGACGCCCAGCCCATGGTTGCCGCCGGAGGCGGTGATCAAGCCCCGGGCCAGTCGTTCCGGACCGAGGCCGAGCAGGCGCGCCGTCGCGCCGCGCGCCTTGAACGAGCCGGAGACCTGAAGGTTCTCCAGCTTGAAGCGCACCTCGCGTCCGAAATCGTGGCGCGCCGGCCGCGCATCGATCATCGGCGTGCGGCGGATGCGCCCCTCAAGGCGCCGGGCCGTCGCCTCGATCTCGGCAAGGGTGGGGGCGGTCGCGGCGGGATCGGTCATGTTCAACGGTCCAGGTGAAAGAGCGCGCGGAGGCGGGCGAGGATCTGGCTGGTGAGGCCGGTCTCGCCAGCGGCCGTTGCCGGCGGCGGCTGTTCGGTCGCCGCCACCTCGTTGCGGCCGACCCGGCGCGCCACCTTGGCCGAGAGCAGCAGCGCCAGTTCCGGCCGGCGCTGCAGGATCGGGCCGAGCGCCGCGCCGTCGACCTCGTAGAGCAGCGCCTCGGTCAGGCAGACCACGTCGGCGCTGCGCGGCTGGCCGGTGAGCAGCGACATCTCGCCGAACACCCCGCCCGGCTCGATGCGGGCAAGCCGCACCTTGCGGCCCTCCGCCGATTTTCCCTCGACCTCGAGCAGACCTTCCGCCAGGACGAAAAGCGAGCCGCCCGGATCGCCGCTCCGCACCACGGCATGGCCCGGGGCGAAGCGGCGCTCCACCAGATTGCGCGAGAGTTCGGCCACGTCTTCCTCGGCCAGCACGTCGAACATCTCGATGCGGCGCAGCAGTTCGAGCGGCGTGAGATGCCGGCTCATTCGCGTCTCGGCCCGGCGCACCGTGATCTCGCGGCGCTCCTGCGCGAGCGCGATGCCGGCCTTGTCCAGATGCTCGAGCAGGCTGGTGATGGCCGCGTCGCGAAGCTGCGTGAGCTGGCGATAGTCGGGCACCCAGAAGCGCGCCTCGTAGACGACGGCATGGCGTTCGATATCGACGATGCGCACTTCCGGCGGCGGGCTCTGCAGCACGCCGCTCACGCCCTTGAGCGCGTTCGAGAGAACCTGCCGCGCGCGCTCGGGCGAGAGCGCGGGCGGCAGGCGCAGGCGCACCGCCTCGCGGAAATGCCGCTCGGGCAGGCTGAAATTGGCGAACTGCGTGCGCGAGAGCAGCCCGTTCGGCACCATGATGGAGATGTTGTCCTGCGTCACCAGCCGGGTGGTGCGCCAGCTTATCTCCACCACCTCGCCGACGCGCCCGCCCGGCGTCACCTCGATCCAGTCGCCGATCCTGTAGGGCCGCTCCAGGTTGACGGTGATGCCGGAGAAGATGTCGGCGATGGTGTCGCGCAGCGCGAAGCCCAGCACCGCCACCAGGATGCCCGAGGTGGTCAGGGCGGAGGTGGCGATCTCGAACTCGAACCAGAGCGAGATCAGGCTCAGGATGGCGATGGCATAGACCAGGGCCGCCACCAGATCGACCAGCAGCCGCGGCACGTGGCGCCGGCCGCCCTGGCCGAATATGCCCTGCCAGAAAATGATGGTGAGCAGCCGGGTCACCACCCAGGCGCCGGCGAACCAGAGCAGGACCGCCACCAGATCGCGGCCCAGCATGCCGACCCGGCCCTCGGGCGGAAGGCCGAGCGAGGCAAGCACGTCCCGCCATTTCATCAGCAGCGCGAACAGCGCCGCGAACGCCACGATCGGCGGCAGCACCTGCCAATGGGAGAGGCGAAGGTTCATGCGGCGAGCAGCACGCGCCCGTTGTTGATCACGACCAGATCGCGCTCCGGAATCCGGCAGCGGAACGAGATGGTCGCCCCATCCTGCCAGATTTCCGTGCGGATCGTCTCGCCCGGAAAGACCGGCGCGGAAAACCGCCCGCCGATCTCGCGGATGCGTTCGGGCCGATAGTCGCAGACCGTCCGCAGGATGGCGCGGCAGGCATGTCCGTAGGTGCAGAGGCCATGCAGGATCGGCCGCGGAAAGCCGGCCGCGGCGGCGAAATCCGGATCGCTATGGAGCGGGTTGCGGTCGCCCGAAAGGCGGTAGAGCAACGCCTGGTCCGGCCGGGTCGCGAGGTCGCAGACCAGATCGGGGGCGCGGACGGGAATGGCGTGCGGCTCGGGCGGCGAGCCCTTGGGTCCGCCGAAGCCGCCATCGCCACGGGCAAAGACCGTCGAGCGGTTGGTGCAGAGCAGCTCGCCGCTCGCCTTGTCGCGCAACGTATGTTCGGTCAGCACCAGCGCGCCCCGTCCCTCGCCCTTGTCGAAGACATCGCTGACGCGCAGCTTCGCCAGGATGCTGCCGCGCGGCGGTAGCGGGCGATGCAGGTGCACGCTCTGCTCGCCATGCACCACCATCACCAGGTTGAGGCCGGTCTTCAGCGCCCAGCTATCGTCCCAGGCGATCACGGTCGCCTGCGTCGGCACGGCCTTCAGATCCTTCTCGTAGACGAAGGGAAGCTCCTGCCGGTCCATGGGATCGCCGCCCATCCCGATACCGAGTGCATAGAGCATGGTCTCGCGCTCGGTATAGCTGAACTCCCTTTCCGGCAGGTCGAGCCCCATCAGTTTCTCGTAGGATATCGGCATTCGTATCGTCTCCCCCGCCTTTTGCGCGTTTCGGACTTTTCAATCGATGAGCAGATGCCCGGTCCGGTCGGGCAAGGGGTCGGGCCCCGCCACCTTGGCGATCGGCTGCCCCGGGCGCGCCAGCCGCTCCCGCGAGCGGGCAAAGAGGATGCCGGAAGTCCGGCTGAGGACCGGAATGCCTGGCTGGCGCGCCGGCTCCGCCAGCGGATCGACGATCTCGGCCACCATCTGGCCGGGGGCGACCCGCTCGCCGACCGCCACATGATGGAGGACGAGACCGGCCGCGGGCGCGCGGACGACATCGACGCCGGAGAGCGGGGTGGCCGGCGGACCGGCCGAAGCGGGCGCCGGAGCCGTACCCGCGACGACGCCGCGCCGGGTCAGGAACCGGACCAGCCCGTCCGCATCCCGCGCCGCGAGTTGCGCATCCACATCGGCCTGGCCGCGCAGTTCCAGCGTCGCCGAGAGGCAGGCATCGGCCGGGACCGGCCGTTCCGCCCCGAAGCGCTCCGACAGCATGGCGAAGGTCGCCGACAGCGCCTCGTCGAAAGGATGGCCGCCGGAGACCCGCGCCAGCAGAACCGCCACCGCGCCCAGATCGGCCGCCAGATCGGCCGCCTGCGGCCAGAGCAGGTCGCCGGTATAGAGATGCATCGCCGCATCCTCGTCGCAATGCAGGTCGAGGGCGATGTCGGCATCGCAGGAGAGGCTGAGCAGCAGGCGGCGCAGTGCGGAAAGTTCGTCCGGACAGGCGAGGCCGTCGAGATGGGCGCGCAGCGCCGCGCGCACGATCCCGACATTGCGCTGGCGGTCCGGCCCCAGGCTGCCTTCGACTTTATCCGCGACCGCGCCCAGGTCGGGGAAGTTCCGGTTGAAGTTCTCGCCGCTCGCCCCCTCGTGGCGGCCGATATGCCGGCCGCCGAAGATCTGGCTCAAGCCCACCGGATTGGCCACCGGGACCAGGACGATCTCGCCCGCGATCCGCCCGGTGGCGGCAAGATGGTCGAGCCGGACGCGCAGTTCGCGCAGCACGAGTTGGCCGGGCAATTCGTCGGCATGCAGCGCGGCCTGGAGATAGGCTTTCGGTCGCGCGCCCGGCCGGCCATAGCGAAAGACGACCAGCTCCCGGCTCGTGCCGATGCTCATGCGCGGGAGAGGGAAACGGAGCGTCTCTTGCTGCATGGCTCAAGGGGGTAGCCGCGCGCCATGCGCCCTGTCAAGCTCGGCCCCGCCATCCAGCCAGGGAGACCCGCCGTGAGCTACTCGACCTTCGACTTCTCCGTCGCCGACGACGTGGCGCATGTGCGCCTCAACCGGCCTGGCGAACTGAACACCATGACCATGCCGTTCTGGCAGGAGATCGCCGATGTCTTCACGGCCATCGACCGCGACGGCGCGGCGCGCGTGGCCGTCATTTCCTCGACCGGGCGGCATTTCACCGCCGGCCTCGATCTCAAGGCTTTCGGCGGCGCCATCTTCACCGACCAGGACCAGGATCGCGGGCGGCTCGGCGAGCGGATGCGGCGCACGGTGCTGGAAATGCAGGAGAGCTTCAACGCCATCGAACGCTGCCGCGTGCCGGTGCTCGCCGCCATCCAGGGCGGCTGCATCGGCGGCGGCGTCGACATGATCTCCGCCTGCGACATGCGCTACTGCAGCGCCGATGCCTGGTTCTGCATCCAGGAAATCAACATTGGCATGACGGCGGATGTCGGCACCCTGCAACGCCTGCCGCACCTCATGCCATCGGGTCTGGTGCGCGAGCTGGCCTATTCCGGCCGGCGGCTTCCGGCCGAACGGGCGAAGTCCTGCGGCCTCGTGAACGAGGTCTATGCGGACCAGGCGACGATGCTGGAGGCGGTGATGGCGCTGGCGCGCGAGATCGCGTCGAAATCGCCGCTGGCGGTGAGCGGCACCAAGGAGATGCTGAACTACACCCGCGACCATTCGGTCGCCGATGCGCTCAACCACATCGCCACCTGGCAGGCGGGCATGTTCTTCACCGAGGATCTGATGGAACAGATGCAGGCGAACCTGGAGAAGCGGCCAGCGCGCTTCAAGCCGCTGCTGCCCTCGACCGGCTATGTCAGGCGGCGTGGCTGAGGGGGCATCCGGCAGCGGCCGGACCGGTCGGAAACAGATACGGGGCCGGTGAGAGCCGGCCCCGTCGACACGCAATTCGTTCAGCCGAGTTTGAGGTTGCCGGCGGACGGCTTGCCACGCTCGTTCAGCACGTCGAAGGTGACCTTCTGGCCTTCGGCCAAAGTCGTCAGTCCCGCCTTCTGCACCGCTGTGATGTGCACGAACACGTCCTTCGACCCGTCGCTCGGCTGGATGAAGCCATAGCCCTTGGTCTGGTTGAACCATTTCACGGTGCCGGTAGCCATACATCGTCTCCAAGAAGTAGTGATAGAATGCGCGTCTCGACGCCCTGCGCCGGCCGCGGTCCAATCCAAGGCTTCCCGGAGGTCTGTATTCGGGCCCGGTCAGGGGGCGAATGCGGCACGCGCCGCGAAGCTAGACTGACCGGGGGAGCATCGCCGCCCGCCGAAACGAAGTCAAGGGCGCCCCAGTCGGCCGTTCAGGCGGCTCCCAGGACCTTCCAGATGCCGTTGGCAGCCAGAACCGGGCGTCCCTCGACGCTCAGTTCGCCGCGCACGAAAACCAGGCTGGAGCCCTGGCGGACGATCTCCGCCGTACCTTCCACCCAGTCGCCCACCCGGACCGCGTTGAGGAAGTCGGAGTTGAGGCTGACCGTCGCCGTGGGCTTGCGGCCGATACGGTGCCAGACCAGCGCGCCCATCACATGGTCGGCGAAGGTCATCAGCATGCCGCCATGCACCACCCCTTGCGGGTTCTCGTGGTGCGGGCGACAGCGGAAGCCGAACACCATCACGCCATCCGCGCGCCTGCGGTGATGGAGCGGGCCGACATGACCCTCGAAGCCCTCGCTGCGCGGATAGGCGCGCCAGCCCGCAGCAAGCAGCGCCTCATCCTCCTCGCCCCGTCCGTTCTCCCGATGCGCGTCCGCCATCGCCCGCCCCTCACGCCAGCCGGAAGGCGGCGAGGGCGCGCGCCGCCACCTCCTCGCCCCATTCCTGCACGAAATGGCCGGCGGTCTGGTGTTCGAAGGGCTCCGGGCAATTGCGGATCGACTTCCGCAGCGCCCGCATCGCCGGCGGGCCGAGCACCGGGTCCTGCATGCCGATGGCCATGAAGGTCTCGCCCTGCCAGTCCCGCTGCCACCAGTCCCGCGCGGCGCGGGACAGGGCGGCCCCCTCCGCATCCGGATTGTCGGGAACCAGATTGGGAAAGCGCCGCACGCCCGCCTTGTAGCGCTGGTCCGGATAGGGCGCGGCATAGGCGGCGGCCTCGGCCGGCGAGAGCTGGGGACAGGCGCGGGCCATCAGCTTGGCGATGTCCATGTCGGGGTTCTTGTTGTTCCAGTCCCGCCAGGCGAGAAAGCCGGGCCCGAGCGGCCGGTCGCCGGTGCCGAAGCCCGTATTCATCACCAGCAGCCGGCGGAAGCGGGCCGGCATGTCCGGCGGCAGGGTCAGGCCGAGCAGCCCGCCCCAGTCCTGGCAGACCAGGGTGACGTTCGCGAGATCGAGCTTCTCGACGAAGCGGGCAAGGCTTTCGCGGTGAAACATGAACGCGTAGGTCGCATCCTCCGCCGGCTTGTCGGAGCGGCCGAAGCCGAACAGGTCCGGTGCCACGGAGCGGATTCCGGCGGCGCTGAAAACCGGGATCATCTTCCGGTAGAGGTAGCTCCAGGTCGGCTGGCCGTGCAGGCAGAGAAAGACCTCGCGCGCATCGCGCGGCCCCTCGTCCAGAAAATGCATGCGCAGGCCGGCATAGCCGGGCAGGCCCTCCACGTAATGCGGCGCGAAATCATAGCCGGGCAGGCCGGCGAACCGGTCGTCTTGGGTGCGCAGCACCGTCATCGCGATCACTCCTTCCTCGCACTGGTTTCCGCAAGCCTGATCGGTCCAGCCCCGAACCGCCCGCGCGCGGGCGCGGCAAGTCTACAGCAATTGCCGGCGCGTCGATCCCCTCAGACGCAGGCGCGTCCCGCGCAGCGTCATGGGGTCGCGCGCACGGAAGGGGTCACGCGGGCGGTGAGTTCGGCCATTCCGTTTGGGGCAGCCGGTGCGATCGCGAGGAGTGGGCCAAGAGTCTCGACGCGCATTGATACCTCATTATAGCTTGATGGCGGGCGCTGGAACGATACGCCGGGTCATCTGATCGAAAACCCACTTCTGGCGAAGAAAGCCGCTCATTCGATTGGCGGCGTCTGTGCCGAAAGCTATATCCGGAACAGCAATTGTGCGCAGCGTGGCTTCCGCACGGCCCGCAAGAAATTCTGCATCAATCCGCATCTGCTTGACGACGTGTGGTCGGTCGATCAACTCGCTTCGCTCCCTGATCAAGGTCGACCAAGCATCGTGCAGCCGTGCGCTCTCGGCGTAGAGACCGAGGACATTGCCCAAGGCCAAGTTATGTCGCGAGGCATGTGCGAGCGCGCCGGAAACTATCTCGCTCGCGAGGTGCAAGTGAGGCTCGGTCGGTCGGATAGGAACGGTCTCGAGTTGGCTCAACGTTGGAGAGTCAACAGATTCGGTTTGGCTCGATGGCTGGATTGCGGCGTTCCACACGCGAAGGCTCACGTAGGAGAGCAACAGCCC
This sequence comes from Alphaproteobacteria bacterium, assembly GCA_026126165.1. Classification (GTDB taxonomy): domain Bacteria; phylum Pseudomonadota; class Alphaproteobacteria; order Ferrovibrionales; family Ferrovibrionaceae; genus JAHCJQ01. The sequence goes on along the minus strand of JAHCJR010000004.1, from coordinate 49,457 downwards.
CATTATGAACTCAATGGCCTCTTTCACGAACTGCTCGTAGCGAATAGCGTCCTTGGCCAACTCGGCCTGTGCCGCTCTCCGCATCTGCCACCAGACGCCGAAGGCCGCGCCGCCCGCGCCAATTGCGCCACCAAAAACCGCGCCGAGAGATTGGGCGATAGCACCCGGGCCCGCGCCTTTACGAGTGGCAAGCAGGTCGACGAGAAATGCCCACACCATGCCAATCGGCAGGCACACGGCCCAGGAGCCCAGGAGGCCGACTGCAAACCACTGCCCCCAAGCTTTTGCCTCGTTTTCACCCATGCCGCCCAATGCTCGGCCGAGTCGGCGTTACCCGTCAAGCGCGCTTCGGCAGCCACGTATTCAACCCGAAATCGCCCTTTAGGCGGCGTCGATGAAACGGCGTGCGGCCTCGGCGAGCAGGCCGGAGCGGCTCATGCCGCGTTCGCGCGCGGCCCGGTCGATCCGGTCCAGCAGGCCGCTGTCGATGGTCACGTTGACCCGTTCCGCCCGGCCGGGCAGCTCGACGCGCACCAGAAAGCGCGCCACCTCGGCCACCTCCGGATCGGTCGGGATCGTGTCGGCGGGCCTGGGCGCCGGCAAGCGCTCGCCGGCCTCGATGGTCAGCGCCGCGTGGTCGCGGGCCGCTTCCTCGGCATTCCTGATCGCCTGCTCGATCGTGTCGCCGGCGCTGGTACAGCCCGGCAGATCGGGGAAAAACACGCAGTAACCGTCATCGCTCCGCTCGATGACCGCGACGTAATGCACCTGTGCCATTTTTCCACATTCCTCCGCTTTTCCGTCTGCCTCGCGCCCCGATTACCTGGGGAACCGGATGCCCGATTGCCGGGCGATGCTCTTGAGCGTGCCGACCGCGACATGTTTTCCCGGGTGCGGTAGCGTGAGATGGTGATGCGCATTCTATACACATCTTTGTGATCGCCAAAGGCCGGACGCATCGCCCTGAGCCACCCCAAGCAAGCCCCGGCGGGCCCGAGCAATTGCCGGTGCGAAGCTATCCTGGCGCACTCCGGCCGGCCGCTTGAAATGCTCCTGCCCGGGCCATAGTCTCGGCGCCGGGTCGCGGCCCGCATGCGGAACGCCACCCGGGAGGAAGGGAGCGAAATGGATCTGAGGTTCAGCGAGGCGGAAATCGCCTTTCGCGACGAAGTGCGGAACTTCATCAACGACAATCTGCCGGCCGATATCCGCGCGAAGGTGCGCCGCCAGGTGCATCTGGAACGCCCCGAGATCGACGCCTGGCAGAAGATCCTGTTCCGTCGCGGCTGGGGCGCGCCCGGCTGGCCGGTGGAGCATGGCGGCACCGGCTGGAGCGTGGTGCAGCGCCATATCTTCGAGGAGGAGACGGCAGCACTCGACTGCCCGCCGCAATCGCCCTTCGGCCTCTCCATGGTCGGCCCGGTCATCTATACCTTCGGCAGCGAGGCGCAGAAGGGCCACTACCTGCCGCGCATCGTCTCCGCCGAGGACTGGTGGTGCCAGGGCTATTCGGAGCCGGGATCGGGCTCCGACCTCGCCTCGCTGCGCACCAGGGCGGTCGTGGACGGCGAGGATTATATCGTCAACGGTCACAAGATCTGGACCACCCAGGCACAGTTCGCCGACTGGATGTTCTGCCTCGTGCGCACCGACTTCGAGGTCAAGCAGCAGGAGGGCATTTCCTTCCTGCTCATCGACATGAAATCGCCCGGCATCGAGGTCCGCCCGATCATCACCATCGATGAGGGCCACAGCGTCAACGAGGTCTTTCTCGACAATGTGCGCGTGCCGCGCGGCAACCTGATCGGCCGCGAGGGCAAGGGCTGGACCTACGCCAAGTTCCTGCTCGGCAACGAGCGCACCGGCATTGCCCAGGTCGGCGGCTCGAAGCGGCGGCTGCGGCGCCTCAAGGAGATCGCCCGGGCCGAGCATGTGGACGGCCGTCCGCTCATCGACGAGCCATCCTTCCGCGAACGGCTGGCGCAGGTGGAGATCGAGCTGATGGCGCTCGAATACACCAACCTGCGCTTCCTGGCCGACGCGGCGAGCGGCCGGCCGCTCGGGCCCGAGACCTCGGTCCTCAAGATCCGCGGCTCCGAGATCGGCCAGCGCATCAGCGAACTGGCGGTCGAGGCACTCGGACATTACGCCCTGCCCTACGAGCTGCCGCGCGAAGGCATGAACGAGCCGCCGGTCGGGCCCGAGCATGGCGAGGGTCTGGTCGGCACCTATCTCTATGGCCGCGCCTATACGATCTATGGCGGCTCCAACGAGATCCAGCGCAACATCATCGCCAAGATGGTTCTTGGCCTCTAGAAGGTAAGCGAAAGATGGACTTCGATTATTCCGACGAGCAGCGCCAGCTCAAGGACGGCGTCGAGCGGTTCGTGCGCGAGCGCTACCAGTTCGATCAGTGGAAGAAGATCGCCGCCTCCGAGAGCGGCATGTCCGAGGAGAACTGGCGGCAGATGGCCGAACTCGGCTGGCTCGCCGTGTCGCTGCCGGAGGCGCATGGCGGACTGGGCGGCGGCGCGGTCGAGACCATGATCATCATGGAGGGTTTCGGCCGCGGCCTCGTCCTCGAACCCTATCTCTCGACGGTGATCCTCGGCGCCACCCTGCTCGCCCGGGGCGCGCCGGAGGCGCTGCAGGCGGAGCTGCTGCCGAAGATCGGCGAAGGCAAGCTCAAGCTGGCGCTGGCCATCGCCGAACATCAGGGCCGCTACAACTTCGCCGATGTCGCGCTGAGCGCGCGGGCGGAGGGGTCGGGCTATGTCCTTGCGGGACCAAAATGCGTGGTGCTCGATGCGCCGCAGGCCGACAAGATCATCGTCTCGGCCCGCACCGGAGGTGGGGCGCGCGAGGCGCAGGGTATCTCGCTCTTCCTCGTCGATCGCGCGGCGCGCGGGTTGAACCTGCGCGCCTATCGCACGCTGGATCGCCGCCGCGCCGCCGATCTCGCCTTCGACAATGTGCGCGTCGACGCCGCTTCGCTGATCGGCGCCAGGGACCAGGGCCATGGGCTGCTGTCGGAGGCCATCGATCACGGGATCGCCGCGGTCGCTGCGGAAGCGGTGGGCGCGATGCAGTGCCTGCACGATGCCACCAACGACTACCTCAAGACCCGCAAGCAGTTCGGCGTGCCGATCGGCTCCTTCCAGGTGCTCCAGCACCGCATGGTGGACATGCATATCGCGCTCGAGCAGGCCCGCTCGCTGGCGCTGATGGTCAACATGAAGCTGGACGGGCCGGCCGGCGAGCGCGCCCGCGCCGCCGCGGCGGCCAAGGTGCAGATCGGTCAGTCCGCCCGCTTCGTCGGCCAGCAGGCGGTGCAATTGCACGGCGGCATGGGCATGACCGACGAACTGACCGTCGGCCATTACAAGAAGCGGCTGATGATGATCGACGTGCTGTTCGGCAATGCCGAACACCACAGGCGTCGTTTCGCCGAGATGGAGGGGGCGGAAGCCGCGTAAGCGGAAGGCGCCGGCCGGTCAGGGTTTGCGGCTGCTCTTGCGACGCGTCTTTGCCTGTCCGGCTTCCTCTTTCGCCTCGTCGGCGCCGGCCGGGAGCGCGCTGCCGTTCGCGCCCGGGAAGCCGGCCGACTTCATCACGCTCTCGAAACCGTCGAGCAGCGAGCGGTTCAGCACCTCCACCGCCTGGCGATTGCACTGCCAGAGCATCTCGGAGAGTTCCTGAAACCCGGCGATCGCCGCGTTCATGGTGCCGCGCGAGAAGTCGATCTGCTCGCGCGCCATCTCGTCCAGCGTGCGCTGGCGCGTCATCCCGGGCAGCGCGTCGGAGGCGCGGTCGATCTGCTCGCGCATGAGGTTGGCCTGCGCGGCGGCGAGTTCCTTGATGCCGCGCGCCACCAGATCGGTCGCTTCCGACAGGGTCTGGAGATTGCGGCGCTGCGCCATGATCAGCGCCTCGGTATCCATGCCACGATATTTCAGCACCGCGATCCAGCGGTCGAGCGGCAACTCGGATTTCCCATCGTTCGCGTTCATGGCAGGTCCTCTTGGCAGCAGCGCCCGGCAGTATAGCACCAACGGCGCGACCGCCCAGCGGGGTGGCGTCGAGCCGCTATCAACTATTCGCGAATATGTGACGGCGCGGCGGGTTAACGTCCGGTTGTCGGCGGACTGCGTTACGGGCAGGCCGCTTCGCCGTTGCGGAATCGGGCCGGGCGGCCCTACCCTAGTCCCAAAGATATCAGGCCGCGGGCGCGAGAATCCGACGGCGGGGAGGGAAAAATGGCGCAAGTCTGGGAAAAATCCTATCCGAAGGGGTTGCGCTGGGACAGCCCGCTGCCGGCCCGGCCGCTCTACGACGTGCTCGAGGAGGCATTTCGCAAGTTCGCCGACAAGTATGCCTGCGAATTCCTCGGGCGGCGCTACACCTACCGGGAGATCGAAAGTCTCGTCGACCGCTGCGCCCGTGGATTGCAGGGGCTCGGCGTCGGAAAGGGCGTGCAGGTCGGACTGTTTTTCCCGAACTGTCCGCAGCACATCATCGCCTATTGCGCCATCCTGAAAGCCGGCGGCACGGTGGTGAATATGAGTCCGCTCGATGCCGAGCGCGAACTCGCGCACAAGATCGAGGATAGCGGCGCGGAAATCGTCTTCACCCTGTCGCTCAAGGCGCTCTATCCGCAGATGGCGAAGCTGCTCGGCAAGACGCACCTCAAGACGATCATCGTCTCCGACCTGCAGGATGTCCTGCCCTTTCCCAAGAACATCCTGTTTCCCCTGCTCAAGCGCAAGGAGATCGCCGAGATCCCGGCCGACGGACGCCATGTGCGCTGGAAGAAGCTGCTCGACAATCCCGGCGGCGTGGCGAAGCCCGCCATCGCGGATCCGACCGACGAGGTCGCGGTCCTGCAATATACCGGCGGCACCACCGGCCAGGCGAAGGCGGCGATGCTGACCCATGGCAACCTGACGGCGGCGATGGAACAGTCGCGGCTCTGGACCGAGGCAGGGCCCAACACGCTCGAGGAAGGCAAGGAGAAGATCCTCACCGTCCTGCCGCTGTTCCATGTCTATGCGATGACCGTGGTCATGCTGCGCGGCCTGCAGGGCGGGGCGGAACTCATTCTCCATCCGCGCTTCGAACTCGAAAAGGTGATCCGGGACATCCACGAGAAGAAGCCCACCATGTTCCCGGGCGTGCCCACCATGTACATGGCCATCATCAATTATCCGGACATCGGCAAGTACGACCTGTCCTCGCTCAAGTTCTGCGGCTCGGGCGGCGCGCCGCTTCCGGTCGAGGTGCAGGAGAAGTTCGAGGCGCTGGCCGGCTGCAAGCTGGTGGAAGGCTGGGGCATGAGCGAAACCTCGCCCTCGGGCACCACCAATCCCCTGGTCGGCCCGCGCAAGAAGGGCTCGACCGGCCTGCCGCTGCCCGGCATCACCATCGAGGTGGTGGATGTGGACGATCCGCTCAAGGTGCTCGGCATCGGCGAGCGCGGCGAGATCTGCATCCGCGGCCCGAACGTGATGAAAGGCTACTGGCGCAAGCCGGAGGTCACGGCGGAGGCGTTCGCCGGCGGGCGCTTCCATACCGGGGATATCGGCTATATCGACGAGGACGGCTTCGTCTATCTGGTCGACCGCAAGAAGGACATGATCATCTCCGGCGGCTTCAACGTCTATCCGCGCAACATCGAGGATGCGATCTACATGCATCCTTCGGTCGAGGAGGTGACCGTCATCGGCATTCCGGACGAATATCGCGGCCAGTCGGCCAAGGCATTCATCAAGCTGCGCGCCGGGGCCGCCGCCTTCACGCTGGAAGAGTTGAAGGATTTCCTGAAGGACAAGCTCGGCAAGCACGAGATGCCCGTCGCCATCGAGATCCGCGAACAATTGCCCAAGACGGTCGTAGGCAAGCTGTCCAAGAAAGAGTTGGTCGCCGAGGAACTGGCCCGCCATGAGGCGGCCCGCAAGGGACGCCCAAGTGCGGCCCAATAGATCGCGAACAAAATATCAATGGTTTGTTCACCGAATCTATGTTTGGATCGACTGAATAATAAAGAAAGGCAAAGCTGCGAGTGCCTGAAGGTCTCGAGGGCGGCGTGAAACCTGAACGGAGGCCGTCGGCATGAGCTTCAAGGTCAAGTTCTGGGGGGTGCGGGGCTCGATCGCATGTCCGGGACCGCGCCATGTTCGCTATGGCGGCAACACTTCCTGCGTCGAGATTTCGCTGGGCGGCGAGCGCTTCATCCTCGATGGCGGAACCGGCATCCGAAATCTCGGGCACTGGATGCTGCGCAAGGACCTCAAGCGCGCCACGATCCTTTTCTCCCATACGCACTGGGACCATATCAACGGCGTGCCGTTCTTCTCGCCGGCCTTCCGGCCGGACCGCACCTTCCATGTGATGGCCGGCCACCTGATCGACCAGGGCGGCATCGCCAAGGTCTTCGCCGGACAGCTCGAGAACCCTTATTTCCCCGTCCCGCTCGCGGCGATGAAGGCGCGCATCAGCTTCGAGGATTTCCATGCCGGCGAGACGCTTCATCTCGGCCACGGCAACAAGATCAAGGTGCGAACGGCGATCCTCAACCACCCGAACGGGGCGACGGGCTACCGGTTCGACCATAACGGCGTCTCGCTCTGCTACGTGACGGACACGGAGCATGTGCTGGGCAAGATGGATCAGCACATCCTCTCGCTCATCGAGGGCGCCGATCTCGTCATCTACGACTGCACCTATACCGACGAGGAATTTCCCAGCAAGGTGAACTGGGGCCATTCCACCTGGGAGGAAGGCGTGCGGCTCTGCCGCGCCGCCGGCGCCAGGAAGCTCGCCATCTTCCACCATGATCCGGACCATGACGACGAGTTCATGGACCGCGTGGCGCTTGCCGCGCACGAAGCCTGGCCCGGCGCCTTCATAGCGGTCGAGGGCATGTCGCTGGTGCTCGAGGACTTCGCGAAGAAACCCGCGCCGCCACCGCAAGCGCGCGCCGGCAGCGAACGGCTGGCAGGCCAGGCCGCCCGCCAGCGCTGAGGCGCCGGCCGGGCCGTCTCACCCGGTCCGTTGCGGATCAGCCAAGCACGCTCGAGAGTTTCATGGCGATGCCCATGTTCCCCGAGACGCGCAGCTTGCCCATCATGAAGGCCGTCGTCGGGTCGAGATCGCCCTGGGTCATGGCGATGAAGTCGGCCATCGACATGGTGATGGTGCAGTCGGCGTCCTTGTCCTCGTTGCTGATCACGTTGGGACTGGCCCCACCATCAAGGAAGACCACGCCATCGGAGCCGAAATTGAATTTTACCGACGCGTTCAGGCCGGAATCGCCGCCCTTCTGCGCGATGCGGCTCTTCAGTCCCTCTGTGATCTGCTCCAGGCTCATCTTCCTCGCCTCCTCCCGTTTGCCAGGCCAGTCGCTGAAGACTGCCGGCGAAGCTTGACGTTAACGTAAACGTTAACTACCTTGCCGTCAATCATCGGCGGGCCCCGCGAGGGGCCGCCGGTCGCCAATCACGGAAGAAGAAGACAGCCGCGCAAGGCTGTCCGCATCTGGCATCGCTCGGGGGAGGATCGCACCGTCCATGTCCTATCAGTCCGTCTTTCGTCCCGGACTGTTCGCGAACCAGGTCGCCATCGTCACCGGCGGCGGCAGCGGCATCGGCCGCTGCACCGCTCATGAGCTGGCCTCGCTCGGCGCCGCCATCGCGCTTGTCGGCCGCAAGGCTGAGAAGCTCGATCAGGTGCGCGAGGAGATCGAGGCCGCGGGCGGCCGGGCGCAGGCATTTCCCTGCGATATCCGCGAGGAGGAGCAGGTGCGCGCGCTGATCGGCGAGGTGCTCGGCGCGCTGGGCCGCATCGACCATCTGGTCAATAACGCGGGCGGTCAGTTCTCCGCGCCGCTGCGCGCCATCAGCCAGAAGGGCTGGGAAACGGTGGTCCGCACCAACCTCACCGGCGGCTTCCTGATGGCGCGCGAATGCTTCCTGCAATGGATGCAGCAGCATGGCGGCGCCATCGTCAATATCGTCGCCGACATGTGGCATGGCATGCCCGGCATGGGACATTCCGGGGCCGCGCGTGCCGGAATGGTCAACTTCACCGAGACGGCGGCCTGCGAATGGTCGCTCGCCAATGTCCGCGTCAACGCGGTGGCACCCGGCTGGATTGCCTCTTCGGGCATGGACCATTACCCGGAAAGCATGCGCGAACATATCCGCAATCTGCGCTTCCTTTCCCCCTTCGGCCGGCTCGGGACCGAGGCCGAGGTATCGGCGGCGATCGTCTTCCTGCTCTCGCCGGCGGCGGCCTTCATCTCCGGCGTCACGCTCAGGGTGGATGGCGCGGTGCCGAATACGAAGCCCAGCGTGCCGCTGCCCCGCCGCGAGCCCGGCCCCGCCTTCGACGGGTTTCACCTGTCCCGCTCGCCGAAGGTCCTGAGCGAGGATTGAAGCCAAGCGCCCCGCGCGCCAGGAGTGCCATGCCTGCCATCGAAAGCCGCATCGATCCGCGTTCGGAGGAGTTCAACAGGAACCGCGCCGAGATGCTGGTGCTGATCGACGAGTTCCGCGCCCTCGAGGGGCGGGTGCGCGATGCCTCGAACGCCAAGGCGGCGACCTTCCGGAAGCGCGGCCAGCTCCTGCCGCGCGAGCGGCTTGCCCTGTTGCTCGATCCCGGCGCGCCCTGGCTCGAACTCTCGACGCTCGCCGGCTACAGGATGCACGACGATGACGGGGCGGACGGAATCCAGGGCGGCGGGGGCATCGTCGGCATCGGCATCGTCTCCGGCGTGCGCTGCGTCGTGACCGCCAACGACAGCGCCATCAAGGGCGGTACCACGGCGCCCATGGGCCTGAAGAAGAGCCTGCGCGCCCAGCAGATCGCGCTCGAGAACCGCCTGCCCATGGTGCGCCTTGTCGAATCGGGCGGCGCCAACCTGCTTTACCAGGCAGAGATCTTCGTCGAAGGCGGCCGCGGCTTCGCCAACCAGGCGCGCATGTCGGCGGCCGGCATCCCGCAGGTCACGGTGGTGCATGGTTCCTCCACCGCCGGCGGCGCCTATCTGCCCGGTCTCTCCGACTATGTCGTGATGGTCAAGGGCAAGGCCAAGGTATTCCTCGCCGGCCCGCCGCTGCTGCGCGCGGCCACCGGCGAGATCGCAACCGACGAGGAGCTGGGCGGGGCGGAAATGCATGCCACTGTTTCCGGCGTCGCCGAATATCTCGCCGAGGACGATGCCGACGGCATCCGGCTGGCGCGCGAGATCATGGCAAAGCTGCCCTGGAACGAGCAGCTTCCCTTCCGACCGCCGCGGGATTTCGCCGAGCCGCTCTATGACCCCTCGGAACTGGCGGGCGTGGTGCCGGTCGACTATCGCCGGCCCTACGATGTGCGCGAGGTGATCGCCCGGCTGGTGGACGGATCCGACTTTCTCGATTTCAAGAGCCTCTATGGCGTCCACACCGTCTGCGGCCACGCCGCCATCGCCGGCCATGCCTGCGGCATCGTCGGCAATAACGGCCCGATAGATGCCGATGGCGCCACCAAGGCGGCGCAGTTCATCCAGCTCTGCTGCCAGTCGAACACGCCGATCATCTATCTGCAGAACACCACCGGCTACCTGGTCGGCCGCGAGATGGAACAGGCCGGCATCGTCAAGCACGGATCGAAGATGATCCAGGCCGTGGCGAATGCGACCGTGCCGCAGATCACGCTGCATATCGGCGCCTCCTTCGGCGCCGGAAACTACGGCATGTGCGGACGCGCCTACGATCCGCGCTTCATCTTCGCCTGGCCGAACAACCGCATCGCGGTCATGGGCGGCGAGCAGGCGGCAAAAGTCATGTCGATCGTCACCGAGGAGAAACTCCGGCGCGGCGGCCAGCAGGCCGATCCCGCCATGCTGAAGGCGATGGAGGAGAAGATCGTGCGGCGGATGGAGGTGGAAAGCTCCGCCCTCTTCGCCACCGCCCGGCTCTGGGACGACGGGCTGATCGATCCACGCGACAGCCGCAAGGTTCTGGCCTGGTGCCTGTCGATCTGCCGGGAGGCGGAGATCAGGCCGCTCAGGCCCAATACCTTCGGCGTCGCGCGCATGTAGGACCGCTTGCGAGAGATGGAAAGGATACGGCGATGAAATTCACCCCCGAGCATGAGGAGCTGCGGCGATCCTTGTCGCGGTTCATCGAGACGGAGATCAACCCGCATGTCGATGCGTGGGAGGAGGCTGGGATATTCCCGGCGCACGAGCTGTTCGGGAAGATGGGGAAGGCTGGCTTTCTCGGCATCAACAAGCCGGTGGAGTATGGCGGTCAGGGTCTCGACTATTCCTACGCTCTGGTGATGGCGGAGGAGCTGGGGCGGATCAATTGCGGCGGCGTTCCGATGGCGATCGGCGTTCAGACGGACATGGCGACGCCGGCGCTGGCGCGGTTCGGCTCGGACGAGGTGCGGCGCGAGTTTCTGGCGCCGTCGATCAGCGGCGAGTATGTGGCCTGTCTTGGCGTGTCGGAGGTCGGCGCCGGATCGGATGTCGCCTCAATCCGGACGGTGGCGCGGCGGGACGGCGATGATTACGTGATCAGCGGCGGCAAGATGTGGACGACGAACGGGACGCAGGCGGACTGGATGTGTCTGCTGGCGAATACGGGCGATGGTCCGGTGCACAAGAACAAGACGCTGATCTGCGTGCCGATGAAGACGAGGGGTGTGCAGGTGGCGCGCAAGCTGGACAAGCTTGGCATGCGCTCGTCCGACACGGCGCAGATTTTCTTCGACGACGTGCGGGTGCCGCAGCGTTTCCGCATCGGCGCCGAAGGCATGGGCTTCATGTACCAGATGCGCCAATTCCAGGAAGAGCGGCTGTGGGCGGCGGCCAAGGTCCTGCTCAGCCTCGAGCGTATCATCCAGGCCACCATCGAATATACGCGGGATCGCAGGGCATTCGGCCGCCCCATCCTCGACAACCAGGTGGTGCATTTCCGGCTGGCCGAGTTGCAGACCGAGATCGAGGCCCTGCGTGCCCTCACCTACCGCACGGCGGAGCTGCACATGGCGGGCGAGGATGTGACGCGGCTCGCCTCCATGGCCAAGCTCAAGGCCGGCAGGCTGTCGCGACAGGCGAGTGATGCCTGCCTGCAATACTGGGGCGGCATGGGCTACATGAGCGAGAACCGGATCAGCCGCTCCTTTCGCGACGGGCGCCTGACCTCCATCGGAGGCGGCGCCGATGAAATCATGCTCTCGATCATCGCCCGCCATATGGGCATGACCCCCGCGAACTGAGGAGACCTGGATGACCGCAAGCCTGCCCGCGACCGAAGCCATTGCCCTGGAGCGGCGCGGCGCGGTCCTCACCGTCACGCTCAATCGCCCCGAAGCGCGCAATGCCATGAACAGCCAGATGGTGCGCGAGCTCAATCTGGTCTTCGATGCGATCCGAGACGATCGGGCGATCCGCGTCGTGATCCTGCGCGGTTCCGGCGGTATCTTCTGTGCCGGCGGAGACATCAAGGACATGGCGCGCGCCGGAGATGCCCCGCCGGGCGAGGATGCGATGCGGGCGCGCAACCGGTCCTTCGGGGCGCTCTGCCGCAAAGTCGATGCCGCGCCGCAGGCGGTGGTCGCGATCGTGGAGGGAGCCGCGATGGGCGGCGGTTTCGGTCTGGTCTGCGTGTCCGATATCGCCATCGCCCACGAGAATGCACGCTTCGCCATGCCGGAGGTGACGCTTGGCGTGGTCCCGGCGCAGATCGCGCCCTTCGTCGTGGCGCGCATCGGCATGACCGAGGCGCGCCGCCATGCCCTCACGGGCGAACGGATCGACGGGCCCAGGGCGAAGGAACTCGGCCTGGTCCATTACCTCGCCAGCGGACAGGAGGATGCGGAAGCGATCCTGCGGAAGGTGCTGGGCCAGCTCATGAACGCGGCACCCGGGTCCATCGCCGCGACCAAGTCGCTGCTCTCGGCCATTGCCGAGACCCCGGCCGAGATGCTGCTGGATCGCGCCGCCGACCTCTTCATCTCGGCCGTGCGCGGGCCGGAAGGGCGCGAGGGCACGCGCGCCTTCGTCGAGAAGCGCAGGCCAGCCTGGGTCGAACCGGTCGAGTAGGGGGCGCAATGAGTTTCAGCAAGGTCCTGATCGCCAATCGTGGCGAAATCGCCTGCCGCGTGGCGCGAAGCGTGCGCGCACTCGGCCTGCGCTCGGTTGCCATCTACAGCGATGCGGATGCCGGGGCGCTGCATGTGGATGCCTGCGACGAGGCGGTGGCGATCGGCGGCTTGGAGGCGCGGCAGAGCTACCTGAACATCGACGCCATCCTAGAAGCGGCGCGGCGGAGTGGCGCGGACGCCATCCATCCGGGTTACGGCTTCCTGTCGGAGAACGAGCTTTTCGCCAGTGCCTGCAACGAAGCCGGCCACGTCTTCATCGGCCCGCCGCCTTCGGCGATCCGCGCCATGGGGAACAAGGCGGCGGCCAAGCGGCTGATGATCGAGGCAGGGGTGCCCTGCGTGCCGGGTTATCAAGGGCAGGACCAGTCGGAGGCAACGATGCTGGCCGAGGCGGCGCGCATCGGCTATCCCGTCATGGTCAAGGCGGCGGCAGGCGGCGGCGGGCGCGGCATGCGGCTCGTCGCGGGCGCCGGGGAAATGGCACGTGCCCTTGCCGGCGCCCGTTCGGAAGCCGAAAACGCTTTCGGCTCCGGCGAACTGATCCTCGAGAAGGCCGTCGCCGAGCCGCGCCATGTGGAGATACAGGTCTTCGCCGACCGCCACGGCAACGTCATTCATCTGGGCGAACGGGACTGCTCCATCCAGCGCCGGCACCAGAAGGTGATTGAGGAAGCGCCCTCGCCTGCCGTTTCGACCGAGCTGCGCGAGGCGATGGGCGAGGCGGCGGTGCAGGCGGCGCGCGCCATCGATTATGTCGGCGCGGGCACGGTTGAGTTCCTGCTCGACGGATCGGGAAGATTCTACTTCCTCGAGATGAACACCCGTTTGCAGGTGGAACATCCGGTAACGGAGATGATCACCGGGCTTGATCTGGTGGCGTTGCAGATCGACGTGGCCGCCGGCCATCGCCTGCCGCTGGAGCAGCATCAGCTCCGGCTGCAGGGTCACGCCATCGAGGCACGCCTCTATGCCGAGAACCCGGCACGCGGCTTCCTGCCGCAGAGCGGTTGGGTCGAACTCTGGGCGCCGGCCGAAGGCCCCGGCATCCGCATCGATCATGGCCTGAAGTCGCGGCAGGAGATTACGCCTTATTATGACCCGATGATCGCCAAGGTCATCGCCCATGGCCGCAGCCGCGAAGAGGCGCGGCGACGGCTGATCCGGGCGCTCGAGGACACGGCTGTTTTCGGTCCGGCCACCAACCGCCGTTTTCTCTGCGACATGCTTGCGCACGAGGAATTCGCCAAGGGCGCGGCGACAACCGGCTTCATCGCTCGCCATTTTCCGCCGGCCGTTCTGGACGGCGGCACGGCGGACGAGACCCTGCCGGTCCTCGCCGCCGCGCTGCTGGCCTGGCAGCGGACCCGGAACCCCGATGCGCTCGCCGCGGGCTGGCGATCCAGCGGGCCGGCGGACTGGCCGCTCCGGCTCGAGGCGGAGGGCATCCGCGCCGATCTGCGGGTCAGCATGCTCGAGCCGCGGCGCATGCGTGTCAGTCAAGGGGAGACCAGCCGGGAGGTGCGCCTGGTCGAGATCGGCGCGGACCGGGTGCGCTTCGAGATCGACGGCCATCGGCGCGATGCGCGCTTCCTGTTTCGCGGCGAGCGAATGTTCCTCGCCTGCGGCCGGCAGAGCGCCTGCTTCGAGGAGACGCTGCACCGGCCCCGTGGCCGCGCCGAGGCCGGCAGTGACGGCCGCGTCGCCGCGCCGATGAACGGGCGCATCGTCACGGTGCTGGCCCGTCCGGGCGCGACGGTCCGGCGCGGGGAACGCCTGCTGGTTCTGGAGGCGATGAAGATGCAGCACGAGATCGCGGCCCAGGTGGCGGGCAGGGTCGCCCGCGTGGAGGTGCGCGAGGGCGACCAGGTGGCCACCCGGCAGCTCCTGGTCGAGATCACGCCGGAGTCGGCGGCAGGGTAATGGTGGAGATCCGCCCCTTCCGGGCCGAGGATCTGGCGGGCGCCCGGGCCTGCCTGGATCGGGTGGCGCGGGAACGGTCGGGGCTTGCCCTGGTCGAGGCGCCGCCTCTGGAGGAATGCCGCGCCTTTCACGCGGCGCTGATCGCCGACGGCCTGCCCTGTCTGCTGGCGCTCGATGGCGGCGAGGTCTGCGGCTGGTGCGACATCCAGCGGGATGGCCGTGCAGGCTGCCGCCATGTCGGCATGCTCGGCATCGGTGTCGCCGCCTCCCATCGCGGCCGGGGCATCGGGCGCCGGCTGCTGGAAGCCGCTATTGCCCAGGCGCGCGGGCGCGGCATCGAGCGCATCGAACTGCAGGTCGTCGCCGGCAATATGCCGGCGATCCGGCTCTATCGACGCCTCGGGTTTCGCGAGGAGGGGCGCCGCGTTGCGGCGCGCCGGCTCGATGGCCGGACCGAGGACATGATCCTGATGGCCCTGCTCGATCAGGCGGAGGACGAAAGGAAATGACACTGGAGTTCGGCGTCGGACCCTTCTATCGCGAGGAGCATCGGGCCTTCCAGGCCAGCATGCGCCGCTTCGTCGAACGCGAGATCATGCCGCATGTGGAAGCATGGGACGAGGCGGGCGAGTTTCCCCGCGATCTCTACCGGCGCGCGGCCGAGGTCGGGCTGCTGGGCCTCGGCTTTCCCGAGGAGGATGGCGGCGTCCCGGGCGATCTGTTTCACGCCATCGTCGCGGCGCAGGAATTGGCGCGCGCCGGCGCCGGCGGCCTCTCCGCCAGCCTGCAGAGCCACACCATCGGCTGCCCGCCGATCGCCCGGCTCGGCAGCGCGGACATGAAGGCGCGCGTCCTGGGCCCGGTGCTGCGGGGCGAGAAGATCAGCGCGCTCGCCATCACCGAGCCCGGCGGCGGCTCGGATGTGGCGAACCTGAGCACCACTGCCCGGCGCGAGGGCGATCATTACGTGGTGAACGGAGCCAAGACCTTCATCACATCCGGTATGCGGGCGGATTTCTACACGGTCGCGGTCCGCACGGGCGGCGAGGGCATGGGCGGGGTCTCCCTGCTGCTGATCGAGCGAGACCGGCCGGGCTTCACCCGCACGCCGCTGAAAAAGATGGGCTGGTGGGCGTCGGACACCGCAAGCCTCCATTTCGATGATTGCCATGTGCCGGTCGCCAACCTGATCGGCGAGGAGAATGCCGGCTTCCGCGCCATCATGCTGAACTTCAATGGCGAGCGGATCGGCATGGCCGCGAGCTGCAACGGCATGGCGCGCGCCGCCTACGAGGAGGCGCTGGCCTGGGCACGGGAGCGGCGGACCTTCGGCCGGGCCCTGGTGCAGCATCAGGTGATCCGGCACAAACTGGTGGACATGGCGATGCGGATCGGCGCCACCCAGGCCTATCTGGAACAGACCGCCTGGCGGGTCATGCAGGGCGAGAACCCGATCGCCGATATCTGCATGCTCAAGAACCAGGCAACGCAGACGATGGCCTTCGTCGCCAGCGAGGCGGTGCAGATACTGGGCGGCAGCGGCTTCATGCGCGGGCCCAAATCCGAGCGGATCTACCGGGAAGTAAAGGTGAACGCCATCGGCGGCGGCGCCGAGGAGATCATGAAGGAACTGGCGAGCCGCCATCTCGGCTGGTGAGGGCACTTGATGTGAACGATGTTCTGTAATATGAACAATGTTCATAAAACTTGCACGGAGCCACCGATGCCCGATCCCGTCGTGCTCTATCAGAAGACCGGGCGCGTCGCGCGCCTGACGCTCAACCGGCCCGAGCGGCTGAACGCGATCGACGACGAGATGCCCGGCGAGATCGCCGGGGCGGTCGAGCGCGCCAACGCCGATCCGGAGGTGCATGTCATCCTGCTGCAAGGCGCCGGCCGCGCCTTCTGCGCCGGCTACGACCTCAAGCTCTATGCGGAGACGCCGCGCCCGACCACCGGCAGCCAGGACATGCCCTGGGATCCGATGACCGACTTTCAGTGGATGCAGCGCGCGACCCAGAACTACATGTCGCTCTGGCGCTCGCTGAAACCGACCATCGCCCGCGTCCATGGCTATGCGGTGGCCGGCGGCAGCGACATCGCGCTGTGCTGCGATCTGGTGGTGATGGCGGAGGATGCGCGCATCGGCTATCCCCCCGCGCGTATCTGGGGCTGCCCGACCACGGCGATGTGGGTCTATCGCATTGGCGCCGAACGGGCCAAGCGGATGCTTCTCACCGGCGACCTCGTGGACGGCCGCGAGGCGAAGGCCATGGGGCTGGTGATGGACGCGGTCCCCGAAGCGGAACTCGATGCCCGGATCGAAGCCCTGCTGACGCGCATCGCCTCGGTACCGAAGAATCAGCTCTGGATGCAGAAGACCATGGTCAATCAGGCCTTCGAGAATATGGGTCTTGCCGGCACGCAACTGCTGGCGACGCTGTTCGACGGCATGACCCGCCACTCCCCGGAGGGCGTCGCATTCAAGGAGCGAGCCGAACAGATCGGCTTCAACGAGGCCGTGCGGGAACGCGACCGAGGCGATCCACTCGGCTGGAAGAACCGTTGAGCGAGACCGCGGCAGCGGCGCGGCAGGAGCGGCGGGCACAACTGAAGGACCGGCGCCGGGAGCTGGTGCTGGAGGCCGCCCAGCGTGTCTTTGGCCGCGTGGGGCTCGAAGGTGCCACCATGCGCGCCATCGCCGCCGAGGCGGGCTACGCCGTCGGCGCCCTCTATCAGCATTTCGCCTCGCGGGAGCAGATCTATGGCGAACTGCTGGCGCGCTCCCTCGCCCAGCTTGGACGACGCATGCGCGCGGCCATTCCCGCCGGTGCCCCGGCCGAGGCGCGGGTGCGGGCGGCAGCCCGCGCCTTTTTCGAGCATTATCGCGAACGGCCGGACGAACTGAGCCTCGGCCTCTATCTGAGCCGCGGGGCGGCCCCGCGCGGGCTCGGCCCCGAACTCGACCGGCTGCTGAACGGCCGCCTGATCGGCGTGCTCGCGCTCATCGCCGAGCCGCTGCGCGAGCTGATGGGCGGGGCCATGGCGCCCGCCCACCGGGCCACGGCGCGGCTGACCGCCCTGATCGTCGGCGCGCTGATCCTCGAGACCACCGGACGCCTCAAGGTCCTGCAACAGGACGCGCTCGCGCTTGTCGACGAGGGCCTCGACGAACTGCTAGAAACCCGGCGTCGCGGCTGAAGGTTGGGATCATGGGGCAGTTCGTCGAGACACATCGCGGCATGGTGCAGGCCTGGGAATGCGACCATCTGGGCCACATGAACGTGCAGTTCTATATTGCCCGCTGTTCCGACGCGGCCTGGCACCTGATGCACCATGTCGGGTTGAGCCCGAGCTTCGCGCGGGCCGAGCGGATCGGCCTCGCCGCGGTGCGCTATGATGCCGAGTTCCGCCGGGAGCTTCGCGCCGGCGACCTTCTGCGCATGGATACTGCCGTGCTCGCCATCGGGCGCAGCTCCATCCGGCTGCTCAACCGCCTTTGGAACGCCGGCACGGACGAGATCGCCATGCTGATGCGCAATGACGGCGTCTGCCTCGATCTCGAGACACGGCGCGCGCGGCCGCTGCCGGATTTCGTTCGCACGCGGGCCGAGGCACTCCTGGTTTCCGAAGAGGAGGCCCGCGCGTGAGCCTGATCCCGACTTATTGCGGCGCGGTCAATGCCTGGGAATGCGACGCCATGGGCCATATGAACGTGCAGTTCTACATGGGCAAGTCCCTGGAAGCGATGGGGCATCTGCGCCATGCCCTTGGCCTGACGCCCGACCGGATTCGCGCCCGGGGCCTGACCCTGGTGCCCGGCGAGGATCGCATCCGCTTTCGTCGTGAACTGAGGGCCGGCGACATCTTCACCATGGCAAGCGGCGTCCGCGGCCTGCGCGAGGATGGCATCGACACCCATACCGAGCTGCGCAATCTCGAGACCGGCGAGATCGCCGCGACGATCGACCGCCGCCTTTCGGCGCTCGACCTCGCAAGCGGCGAATTCCTGCCCTTGCCCGACGACCTTGCCCGCGCGGCCGGACGGCTGGCCGAGGCGACAGCAGCCGATTGCCCGCCCTGGCCTGCCGCGCAGGGCGGGGCGGCGCCCCCTTGCGACGATCCCGGCACCATAGAGACCTATCGCGGGACCCTCAGCAACTGGGAGGTGGACGAGTTCGGCTATTCCAGCCCGCGCTTCCATGTGGACCGTTTCTCCGCCGCGCTGGTTCAGCTTCTGGCGCGCCTCGGCCTCTCGCCCGAGAGCCGCCCGGAGCCACATTGGGGCCTTGCCGCGCTGGACCACCATGTACGCTACCACGCAGTCTTGCGCGCGGGTGCGCTGCTCGGCGTCAGGAGCGGCATCCTCGAAGTTCGCGACAAGGTCTTTCGCATTTTTCACCACATGGAGGCCGGAGAACCGGGGCGCCCCGCGACTTCGATCGAGATCGTGCTTGCCATGTTCGATCTGGAGCGCCGCCGCGCCATGCCGATCCCGGACCAGGTCCGGATGCGGGCCGAGGCACTCCTCCTCCACCACGCGGCCGGCTGAACCCGCAACGGCGCCCGGGCATGGAAATCGTTCTCAATATCGCCCTGCCGTTTTTCGCGCTGATCTTCTGCGGCTATGCGGCCGGGCATTTCCGCGTGCTCGGCGAGGCGGCAATCAGCGGCATCAACAGCTTCGTCTACTACTTCGCCCTGCCGGCGCTGCTCTTCGTCAAGATGTCCGCCATCCCGATCATGGAACTCTTCGACTGGCGCTTCGTCGTCGCCTATTCGGGCGGTGGGTTGTTCACGTATCTGCTCTGTCTCGTGCTCGGCCGCATCCTGTTCCGCTCGCGGCTGGCAGAAGGAGCGTTGCAGGGCATGGGCGCTGCCTTCCCCAATGTCGGCTATCTCGGCCTGCCGCTGCTGATCGCCATCTATGGCGACAAAGCCGCGCTTCCCGCCGTTCTCGTTCTGCTGTTCGACAACCTGATCAACCTGTCGCTCACCACGGCCCTGATCGAGGCCGATCAGGGCCGCAGGCGTTCATTGCTTGGCATCCTTTGGACGGTCGCTACCGGTCTCGCCCGCAATCCGCTGCTGGTCGCCACCGCCGCCGGCCTTGCCTGGGGCCTGACGCCCCTTTCGCTGCTCACGCCCGTCGAATCCTTCTTCAATCTGCTGGGCAACGCCGCGGGGCCGTGCGCGCTCTTCGCCCTCGGCGCGACCCTCGTCGGCCGGCCGATCTCCGACAACTTCGCCGAGGTGGCGCTGATCGCCGGCTGCAAACTGTTCGTCCACCCGCTGGCGACCGCGCTGCTCGCCTTCCAGGTTCTGGCGATGGATCCGCTCATGGCGAGCATCGCCGTGATCGATGCGGCGCTGCCCGTCGCCGCCAACGTCTTCGTTATGGCGAACGCCTACGGGATCTACACGGCACGCACTTCGACGGCGATCCTGGTCTCGACGGCACTCTCGGTCCTCACCGTCTCGGCACTCCTCCTTCTGCTTGCCCCGAGCTGAGGATCATATGGCGTAGAAGCTCTCCCCGCGCGCCGCCATCTCGCGCAGCAGCTTCGGCGGGGCGAAACGCCCGCCATGCTTCTGCGCCAGCCGTTCGCACCCGGCGATGAAGGACGCGAGGCCGACGGAATGGATCTGGCTCACCGTGCCGCCGCGCGCCGGCGCGAAGCCCCAACCGAGGACCGAGCCCACATCCGCCTCGCGAGGATCGGTGACCACCTTCTCCTCGATGCAGCGCGCGGTCTCCACCGACTGCACGTACATCAGCCGCTCGATCACCTCGGCCACAGCCGGCTGCTCCCCGGCCAGGGGGAACAGTTCGGCGAGGCCGGGCCAGAGACGCTTCTTGTCCCCGGCCGGATACTCATAGAAGCCCTTCGCCGCCTTCTTGCCGATGCGACCCTTCTCGACCATCAGTTCGAGGACGCGGTCGCCCGGCGCCGGCCGATAGGCGTCCCCCAGATCCTTCATCGTCTGCCGGCGCACGCGATGCATGAGCTCCAGGGAAACCTCGTCCGCCAGGGCGAGCGGCCCGACCGGCATACCGGCCATCCGACCGGCATTCTCGATCAGCGCCGGCGCCACGCCTTCGCCCAGCATGGCCAGCCCTTCCGATACATAGGTGCCGAAGACCCGGCTGGTATAGAAGCCGCGGCTGTCATTGACCACGATCGGCGTCTTGCGGATTTTCTTCACGTAATCCATGGCGCGGGCCAATGTCGCGTCACTGGTCTGCCGGCCACGGATGATCTCGACGAGCTGCATCCGCTCGACCGGCGAGAAGAAATGCAGTCCGATGAAGTTCTCCGGCCTGGCCGATGCCTCGGCGAGGCCGCTGATCGGCAGTGTCGAGGTGTTGGAGGCGAAGATGGCCGTCGGCGCCAGCACCGCTTCCGCCCGCCGCGTCACGTCCGCCTTGATCGCCCGGTCCTCGAAAACCGCTTCGATGACCAGCTCGCAGCCGGCCAGATCGGCGAAATCGGTGGTGGGGCGGATGCGGGCAAGCAACTCGTCGCGCTCTTCCGGGCTCGTCCGCTTCTGCTGCACGCGCCGGTCGAGCAGCCCCTGCGAATAAGCCTTGCCTTTCTCGGCCTGCTCCAGCGACGTGTCGAGCAACACCACCTCGATGCCGGCCTGTGCCGTGACATGCGCGATGCCGGCACCCATCATGCCGGCGCCGAGAATCCCGACGCGGCTGTATTTCTGGACCGGCACGTCCTTCGGCCGATGCGCCAGCTTGTTCGCCTCGCCCATGGAGAAGAACAGGGTGCGGATCATGTTCTTCGCTTCCGGCGTGGTGCAGAGCCTGACGAAATGCCGCGCCTCGATCTTCAGGCCGGTATCGATATCCACCAGGCAGCCCTCGTAGACGCAGGCCATGATGGCGAGCGGCGCCGGATAGTTGCCGAAGGTGCGCTCGCGCAGCATGGCATTGCCGGCGACGAAGACGGGTGCGGTCGCCGGCGCATGCGGATTGCCGCCCGGAATGCGAAAGCCCCGCTGGTCCCACGGCTTGACCAGATTCTTCGCGCCCTCCTCGACGAGCCAGCGCCGGGCTTCCGCAAGCAGCCGGTCCGGCGGCACGACCTTGTCCACGAGGCCCATCTGAAGCGCCGCTTGCGGCGCCAGCTTCTTGCCTTCCAGCAGCAGCGGCAGGGCCTTCTGGATGCCGATCATGCGCGGCAGCCGCTGCGTGCCGCCACCGCCCGGCAGCAGGCCGACCAGGACCTCCGGCAGGCCGATCTGCGCCTTCGGGTTGTCGGCGGCGATGCGATGGTGACAGGCCAGGCAGATTTCATACCCGCCGCCCAAAGCCGTGCCGTTGATCGCGGCGACGAACGGCTTGCCGGCCTTCTCGATATCGCGCAGCATCCGCCGCATGGCATTGCCGCGCTCGAACATCCCGGCGGCATCGCGCACCTGCTGCAGCATGGCGAGGTCCGCGCCGGCGATGAAATCCGGCTTGGCCGAGGTCACGATCACGCCCTTGACCGCCTTGTCGGCGATGGCCGCCGCCACCTTTTCGGCGAAGGCCGGGATCGATTGGTCGTTCAGCACGTTCATGCTGCGATCGGCCATGTTCCAGGTGATGGTGGCGATGCCGTCCGCATCGACCGCGTAGTCGATCATCGGTATGTCCCCTTGTCCCGCGCGGGCGCTCAAATGCGCTCGATGATGGTGGCCGTGCCCATGCCGGCGCCGACGCACAGCGTGGCGAGGCCAGTGGCGAGATTGCGCCGCTCCATTTCATCGAGCAGCGTGCCGAGGATCATGGCGCCGGTGGCGCCGAGCGGGTGGCCCATGGCGATGGCGCCGCCGTTCACGTTGATCCTGTCGTGCGGTATGGCCAGCGCGTCCATGTAGCGCAGCACCACGGCGGCGAAGGCTTCGTTGAGTTCGTAGAGGTCGATATCCCCGGGCTTCATGCCGGCGCGCTTGAGCGCCTTTTCGCTGGCCGGCGCGGGGCCGGTCAGCATGATGGACGGCTCCGAGCCGATCGAGGCGAAGGCGCGGATGCGCGCGCGCGGCTTCAGTCCCAGCCGCTCGCCCATTTCCTTCGTGCCGAAGAGCACCGCGGCGGCGCCGTCGACGATGCCCGAACTGTTGCCGGCATGATGCACGTGGTTGACGCGCTCGACTTCCGGATAGCGCTGCAGGATCACCGAGTCGAAGCCGAAATTCTGTCCCTGCGCCGCGAAGGAAGGCTCGAGCGCCGCGAGCGACTGCATCGTCGTCTCGGGGCGCATATATTCGTCATGATCGAGGATGGTGAGGCCGCTCTGGTCCCTGACCGGAACCACCGAACGCCGGAAATGGCCGTTCTTCCAGGCGTTGGCGGCGCGCTTCTGACTCTCCACCGCATAGGCATCGAGATCGTCCCGGCTGTAGCCGTACTTGGTGGCGATCAGGTCGGCGGAAATACCCTGCGGCACGAAGTAGGTCTTGAAAGCTACTTCGGGATTGGAGGCCCAGGCCCCGCCGGAGCTGCCCATCGGCACGCGCGACATCGACTCGACGCCGCCGCCGATCGCGGCCTGCGACTGCCCCGACATCACCTGCGCCGCCGCCATGTTGCAGGCTTCGAGGCCGGAGGCGCAGAAACGGTTGATCTGCACGCCCGCCGTCGTCTCCGCATAATCGGCCGCGAGAACCGCAACGCGGGCGATGTCGGCGCCTTGCTCGCCCACCGGCTCGACGCAGCCGAGCACGACGTCGTCGACCAGCGAAGTGTCGAGCTGATTGCGCTCGCGAATGGCGGAAAGCGCGGTGACGGCGAGGTTGATCGGCGTCACCTCATGCAGGGCGCCGGACGATTTGCCCTTGCCGCGCGGGGTGCGGACGGCATCAAAGATGAAGGCTTCGGTCATGACATCCTCCTGGTTGTTCCGAGTCTCGCCCCGCGATCTTCATTCAGCCAGCGCGCCGGCGCCGTGGCGCCATGCGGCGCGAGCATGGCGGCCGGCAATTCCGGCCGCTCAGATGGTCCGGGCGATGATTTCTTTCATGATTTCGCTGGTGCCGCCAAAGATCCGCTGCACGCGCGCATCGGCCCAGGCGCGCGCAACCGGATACTCCCACATATAGCCATAGCCGCCATGGAGTTGCAGGCACTGGTCGATGACCCGGCCCGAAAGTTCCGAAAGCCAGAGTTTGGCCATGGCGGCGGTGGCATCGTCCAGTTCGCCCTGCATCAGCAGCGAAAGGCAGTGATCGACGAACACGCGGCCGATCTGCACCTCGGTCTTGATCTCGGCGAGCTTGAAACGGCTGTGCTGGAAATCGGCGATGGCGCGCCCGAACGCCTTGCGCTGCCGGGTATAGGAAAGCGTCTCCTCGAGCGCCGCTTCCGCCACCGCCGCGTTGCGGATGGCGATCTGCATGCGCTCCCAGGCCAGTTCCTGCATCAGATAGGCGAAGCCCTTGCCCTCCTCGCCAAGCATGTTTGAAGGCGGCACCCGCACGTTGTCGAAGAAGAGTTCCGATGTGTCCTGCGCCTTCAGCCCGATCTTCTTCAGCTTGCGCCCCTTGGTGAAGCCGGGCCGGTCCGCCTCCACCAGGACCAGGCTCATGCCCCTGGCGCCAAGTTTCGGATCGGTCTTGGTGACGACGATGACGAGGTCGGAGAGATAGCCGTTGGTGATGAAAGTCTTCTGGCCGTTGATCACCAGCTCGTTGCCGTCGCGGATCGCGGTCGTCTTGATGCCCTGCAGGTCCGATCCGGCGCCGGGCTCGGTCATGGCGACGGCGCCGATCACCTCGCCTTTGGCCATGCGCGGCAACCAGGTCTGCTTCTGCTCCTCGCTGCCATAGCGCAGGATGTAGGGCGCCACGATGTCGGAATGGAGCGTGAAGCCAGGCCCGGAGGAAAAGCTTCGCGCCAGCTCCTCGATGATCACCGCGCTATAGAGCCGGTCCGCGCCGGCACCGCCATATTCCTCGGGCATGGTCGGGCAGAGCAACCCGGCCTCGCCCGCCTTGAGCCAGGCATCCCGGCTGATCTGCCCGGCCTTCTCCCATTCCTCGCGGTGCGGCAGGATCTCGCGCTCCACGAACTTTCGCACATGTCCGCGGAACTCCTCGTGCTCGCCCGTGAATACCGTGCGTGGCAGTCCGTTCAGCATCCGCCCATACTCCCCGATCCCGTCCGGTCGCGGCGCTAGAGCGCGCGGCCGATCAGCTCCTTCATGATTTCGTTGGTTCCGCCATAGATGCGCTGTACGCGCGCATCGATATAGGCTTTTGCGATCGGATACTCGAGCATGTAGCCATAGCCGCCATGGAGTTGCAGGCATTCGTCGATCACCTTGCCCTGCAGGTCGGAACACCAGTACTTCGCCATGGCGGCCGTGGCCGGATCGAGCTCGCCCCGCACCACGAGGTCGATACAGCGATCGACGAAGACCCGGCCGACCTGGATCTGCGTCTTGAGCTCGGCCAGCTTGAAGCGCGTATTCTGGAAGCTGGCGATGGGCTTGCCGAAGGCCTGTCGCTGCTTGGTGTAATCGGCCGTCCATTCCAGCGCCGCCTCGGCATTCGCCATCGCCATGATGGCGATCTGCAGCCGTTCCCAGGCCAGTTCCTGCATCAGGAGGAAGAAGCCCTGTCCCTCGCCACCCAGCCGGTTGGTCAGCGGAACGCGCACGTCGGCAAAGAAGAGTTCGGATGTGTCCTGCGCCTTGAGACCGATCTTCTCCAGGTTACGGCCTTTGCTGAAGCCCTTCCGGTCGCCCTCCACCAGGATCAGGCTGGTGCCCTTCGCACCCTCCTTCGGATCGGTCTTGGCCACCACGATCACCAAGTCGGCATTCTGCCCGTTGGTGATGAAGGTCTTCTGGCCATTGATCACATAATCCTCGCCATCCCGGATGGCACTGGTACGCACGCCCTGCAGGTCGGAGCCGGTGCCCGGTTCGGTCATGGCAATGGCCCCGATGACCTCGCCGCTCGCCATGCGCGGCAGCCAGGCCTTCTTCTGCTCCTCTGTTCCGTAATTGAAAATATAGGGCGCCACGATATCGGAATGCAGGCTGAAGCCCGGACCGGAGGCGTTCACGCGAGCGAACTCCTCCATCAGGATCACGCTGTAGAGCCGGCTCGCCCCCTGGCCGCCATAGGCCTCGGGGATGGTGGCGCAGAGCAATCCCGCCTCGCCCGCCTTGCGCCAGGCAGAGCGCGGCACGATGCCCGCCTCCTCCCACTCCTCGTGATGGGGCACGATCTCGCGCGCGACGAAGCGCCTCACCTGGTCGCGAAAAAGTTCGTGCTCCTCCTGGAATATGCGCCGGCGCAGCATTCATGCTTCCTTTCGTAGCCTGGACCCTGAAAGCGATTCGCCGGCCCCGGTCAGGGAGCCGGCGAGCGTCGTGCAAGACGGGCCGTCAGAACGCGTCCGCCGACATCGCCATCATCGAGGATGCACCGGCCTGGACTTTCTGCACCAGACTGGCGGTATCGGGCAGGATGCGGTCCATGAAGAACTTGCCGGTGATCAGCTTGTTCTCGTAGAAGGCCCGGTCGCCATTGCCGCCGGCATCGATCTTCTCGTGCGCGACCTTGGCCATGCGGGCCCAGACATGGCCGAGCGCCACCAGCGCGAAGAGCTTCAGATAGTCGCTCGATGCGCCGCCCGCCTCGTCGGGATTGCGCATGCCCTGCTCGCCGATCCACGCCGTTGCCTGCTGCAACCGTGCGAACGCCTTGGCCAGCGGCATGACGAAGTCCTTGCCGATCTTCGGATCGGCGGCGTTCTCGCGGATGAACGCATCCACCGGATGGAAGAACTGGCGCAACAGCCGGCCCATGTTCTGCGGCAGCTTGCGGCCGACCAGATCGAGCGCCTGGATGCCGTTGGCGCCCTCGTAGATCATGGCGATGCGCGCATCGCGCACGAACTGCTCCATCCCCCATTCCTGGATGTAGCCGTGCCCGCCATAGACCTGCTGGGCCATGGTGGCCGACTCGTATCCGTAATCGGTGAGGTATGACTTGAGCATCGGCGTCATCAGCGCCACGAAGTCATCGGCATCCTGGCGGACGCGCTCGTCTGGGTGCTTGTGAGCGAAGTCGATCATCAGCCCGGTCTGCAGGGCGAGCGCCCGCGCGCCCTCGGTGAAGCAGCGGATCGACATCAGCATGCGCCGCACGTCCGGATGGACGATGATCGGATCGGCCGGCTTGTCGGGGAATTTGACGCCCGAGATGGAGCGCATCTGCAGCCGGTCCTTGGCGTAGGTGACGGCATTCTGATAGGCGACTTCGGCAATGCCCAGGCCCTGCACGCCGACGCCGAGCCGCGCCGCGTTCATCATGGTGAACATGGCGCGCATGCCCTTGTGCTTCTCGCCGATCAGATAGCCGACGGCGCCGTCGTAGTTCAGCACGCAGGTGGAATTGCCGTGAATGCCCATCTTGTGTTCGATCGAGCCGCAGGTGACGCCGTTGCGCGCCCCGAGCGAGCCGTCCTCGTTGACCATGAATTTCGGCACGATGAACAGGCTGACGCCCTTGATGCCTTCCGGGCCGCCGGGAATCTTGGCCAGGACCAGATGGATGATGTTCTCCGCCATGTCGTGCTCGCCGGCGGAAATGAAGATCTTGGTTCCGGTGATCCTGTAGCTGCCATCGGCCTGCGGCTCTGCCTTGGTGCGCATGAGGCCGAGATCGGTGCCGCAATGGGGCTCCGTCAGGTTCATGGTGCCGGTCCATTCGCCGCTGACCAGCTTCGGCAGATAGGTCTGCTTCTGTTCGTCCGTGCCATGGGCAAGGATTGCCTCGTAGGCGCCGTGCGAGAGGCCGGGATACATGCCGAAGGCCATGTTGGCCGAGGTCATCATCTCCGAGAAGGCAATGCCGATGACATGCGGCAGGCCCTGCCCGCCATAGTCCGGTTCCGCAGTCAGGCCGGACCAGCCGCCTTCGATATACTGGCGGTAGGCTTCCTTGAAGCCGGTCGGCGTGGTGACCTCGCCGTTGTTCCACTTGCAGCCTTCCTTGTCGCCCACCTGGTTGAGCGGCGCGATCACCTCCTGCATGAGTTTCGCCGCCTCCTCGAAGATGGCGTCGATCGTCTCCGGCGTCGCATCGGCGAATCCCGGCAGGTTGGAATAGCGGTCGATCTGGATGAAATCGTTCAGGACGAAGCGGAGGTCCTGCAGGGGCGCCTGATAGCTTGGCATGGCCGATCCCTTCCTTCTGTCTGAGTTCAGTTGCGCAGCGGCTTGCCGGTCGTGAGCATGTGCTCGATCCGGTCGAGGCTGCGGGGGTTCCTGATGAGGGACATGAAGCCCTCGCGCTCGAGGGCAAGCAGGTCCTTCTCCTTCACCGGCACGGTGATGTCCGTCTCGCCTCCGGTCAGGACGCGGCCGATGGCGGCCGAGACCACCCGGTCATGTTCGGTCGCCTTGCCCTGGAGGTAAAAACCCTGCACCGCCATGTCGAGTGCCGCCCGCGCCGAAGCTCCCGGAAGCTGGATTTCCGCCGGCTCAGGCGCCTTGTAATTCTCCGCCATCTTCAGCGCGCGCGCCTTGGCATCGGCCAGCACGCGCCGGCGGTTCATGGTGATGCCATCGCCGGGCCTGAGGATCAGCATGTCGCGCGCCTCCGCCGCCGAAGTGGAGACCTTGGCCGTGGAGATCATCTCGAAGACCTGGGCCAGGGGCGGCATCGGGCCGCCGGGACGCTTCGGGTTGAGCATCCAGCGCATCACCAGCTCCTTGCAGCCGCCCCAGCCCGGCAGCAGGCCGACGCCGGCCTCGACCAGACCCATATAGCATTCGGCATGGGCCTGGACGGCGTCCGAATGCAGACAGATTTCGCAGCCGCCGCCAAGCGCCATGCCGGCGGGCGCCGCGACCACGGGGAAGGGCGCGTATTTCAGCGCCATGTAAGCGTTCTGTCCCTCGGATATGCCGTTCTCGATCACCGGCCACATGGCCATGTTGGCGGCGAAGAGGCCGAGGCCGATATTGGCGCCGACCGAGAAATTGTCCGCGTCGTTGCCGATGATCAGCGCCTTGTAGCCCATCTTGTCGATCTTCGCCGCCTTCTGGACCATCTGAATGATGTCCGCATCGATGGCATTCATCTTCGAATGGAACTCGAGGCAGGCGACGCCGTCGCCCACGTCCCACAGCGAGGCCGACTTGTTAGAGGCAATGGGCTGCTTGCCGCGCTTCCTGTCGGCCAGCATCCAGGCATCCTCGGCCACCCGCCGTTCGACATAGCTGCCGTCGGCGCCAAGGTAATAGGCCTTGCCATCCTCTTCCTTGTAGAAGGGCCGGCCCTTGGCAATTTGCACCATGCGCGGGATGGGCAGGCCCGAAGCCTTCAGCCGTTCGGCAAAGTAGGCGGTGCCAAGCTGGTCGATCTGCTCGAAGGGCCCATGCTTCCACGCATAGCCGGTCTTCATGGCCAGATCGACGCTGACGATGTCGTCGGCGATCTCCGGCACCAGATCGGCCGCATAGGACAGGACCCTGGAGAGCACGACCCAGGCATACTCGCCGCCCTTGTCCTCCGCCTCGACGAGCTGCTTCAGCTTCTTCGACTTGGCGGAAGCGAGTTCGGAACGCTGCTTCGCCCGGTACTCGCCGGACACGAGGTCGAGCGCCTCCTTGCCGCGGTTGCGGTAGAACCCGCCCTTGCCCTTGCGGCCCGTATAGCCCTCCGCGATCATCTTCTGCGTCAGCTTGTTCAGCGGATGATCGGCCCGGTAGCCCTTCACGAAGGCATCGCTCGCGGGGAGCAGCTTCAGCATCGAGCCGACCACGTGCGGGCCGAGATCAATGCCCGTCAGGTCGGCGAGGCCGAAGATGCCGGTCTTGGGAATGCCCATCGGGCGGCCGACGATGGAATCCGCCTCCTCCACCGTGAGACCCAGGTCGTAGGCGGCGGAAAGGGCGACGTTCGACCAGTAGATGCCGATGCGGTTGCCGATGAAGCCCGGCGTGTCCTTGCAAATCACCACATCCTTGCCGAGCGCCACGTCGCCGAAGGCGACCAGCGCCGCGATCGCGTCCTTGCGCGTGGCCGGCCCGCCCACCACTTCGAGCAGCTTCATGTAGCGCGGCGGATTGAAGAAGTGCGTGATGGCGAAATCGCGGGCGAAGCCATCGTCCATGCCCTTGAGAAGCTCGCCCAGCGGAATGGTCGAGGTGTTGGAGGAGACGATGGAGCCCTTCTTGCGCACCTTGTCGAGGCGACGATAGAGATCGCGCTTGATGTCCGGATTCTCGATGATCGCCTCGCAGATCCAGTCGCAGTCGGCGGTCTGGTCCAGATGGTCCTCGAGATTGCCGGGCGTGACGCGCTTGGCGAAGGAGGCGTGCATGAAGGAAGCGGGCTTGGCCTTGAGCAGGCGGGCGATCGCTTCTTCGGCGAGCTGGTTGCGGTTGGCCGCGCCCTTCGGCACGATGTCGAGCAGCAGGCAGGGAATGCCGGCATTGGCCACGTGCGCGGCGATGGCCGCGCCCATCACGCCCGAGCCGATGACGGCGACCTTCCTGATCGCGGCGGCGTCCATCAGACGGCCTCCAGCACGGTCGCGATGCCCTGGCCGCCACCAATGCACTGGGTGGCCAGCGCGAACTGCTTCTTCTCCCGCCGCAGCAGGGATGCCGCCTTGCCGGTGATGCGCGCGCCGGTCGCCCCCATCGGATGTCCGAGGGCGATGGCGCCGCCATCGAGATTGATCTTCTCCTCCGGCATCTTCGCCTCGATCAGGCAGGCGAGCGACTGAGCCGCGAAGGCCTCGTTGATCTCGATGATGTCGATATCGTCGAGCTTCAGGCCGGCGCGAGCCAGCGCCTTCTGCGTCGCCGGAACAGGCCCGATGCCCATCACCTCCGGCCGGCAGCCGGCCACGGCGATGGAACGGATGCGCGCCAGCGGCTTCAGGCCATGCGCCTTGGCATAGTCCTCCGAGCAGACGAGCACCGCCGAGGCGCCATCGGTCAGCGGCGAGGACGTGCCGGCCGTCACCGTGCCGTTCTTGTCGAAGGCGGGCTCCAGGCCGTTCAGACCTTCCTGACTGGTGCCGGGGCGGATGCAGCCATCCTGCTCGACACGATTGTTGCCATCGACGATCGGCACGATTTCATCGGCGAACTTTCCCGCCTGCTGCGCGGCCAGAGCCTTGGCGTGGCTTTCGACGGCCATCTGCTGCTGGCGCTCGCGGCTGATCGAATACTGCTTCGCCAGGTTCTCGGCGGTGATCCCCATGGAGACGTAGGCTTCCGGGTAGTCCTGGTAGAGCTTCGGATGCGGCGATGGATTGAAGCCCCCCATCGGCACACGCGTCATATGCTCGACGCCGGCGCAGACAAAGGCCTCGCCCGCTCCCATCTGGATGGCGCCGGCCGCCATATGGATGGACTGCATGGACGAACCGCAGAAGCGGTTCACCGTGGTGCCGGCGGCTTCGATCGGCAGGCCGGCCAGGAAGCTCACGATGCGCGCCACGTTCAGGCCCTGCTCGCCTTCGGGAAAGGCGCAGCCCATGATGACGTCCTCGATATCCTTGGGCTCGACGCCGGTCCTTTCCATCAGGCCCTTGACCACCTGCGCGGCCAGTTCGTCGGCGCGCACCCTGGTCAGGGCGCCCTTCTTGGCCAGGGTGAAGGGGGAGCGGACAAAGCCCGCGATCACGACGTTCCTCATCGGGTCACTTCCTTTCGCTCGGCATTGTTCTGATGACTTGTCTGGTCTGCTTCCTGCCGTCTCTTCGATATCCAGGTGTCCGGCCGCCGGATCAGGCGACCCGGCTGGTCACCGCTTTCGCCGGCGCGGCACGCTGCTCGGCGCCGACACCCTTCTCGGCCAATATTCTCTCGAGCTGGCGGATGCCGTCCTTGAGTTCGGCGATCGCCTCCTCGATCTCGCGCCGTTGATCCTCGAGCTGCTCCAGGCGGCGCCGCGACGCCTTGAGGGTGACGCGCATCTGCTCGACCTGGCCGTCGCCATGATAATAAAGGTCCAGCATCTCGCGGATTTCCGCCAGCGAGAAACCCAGCCGCTTGCCGCGCAGAATCAGTTTAAGACGCGCCCGGTCGCGCCGGCTGTAGACCCGGTTGAGCCCATGACGCTCGGGCCGCAGCAGGTCCTTGTCCTCGTAGAAGCGGATGGCCCGCGGAGTGATGCGGAACTCCTCGGCCAATTGCGTGATGGTGAAGGTCTCGCTCACCGGATGCCCTGCTCCCTCCTCGGCGACGACGGCCGGGTAAGTCCCGGTCTTTCTGGCGGCCAGTCTAATTTACGTTTACGTAAACGTCAACCTTCTGCCGTCGCGGCAAGCGCCGCCATTTCCGCCGGCCCGGCCCGATAGCCGATCCAGTCCCGGCGCGGCGCGAAGCCGAGCCGCTCGTAGAAGGCCCGCGCGGGGTTCCATTCAAGCACGTTGAGGTCGATACGCCGCGCATCCCGCGCGAGGCCGATGCGCGCCAGTTCCGCCAGCATCCGCCGGCCGAGCCCGCGTCCGCGCACCTCCGGCTCGAGAAAGAAATCCTCCACATGCAGGCTGGGGCGCGCCGTCCAGGTGGAAAATACCTCGTAGAACAGCAGGAAGCCGACGGCGCGGCCGCGCTGGCGCGCGAGCAGCACCTGAAAGCGCGGCGCGGCACCGAAGCCCTCCCGCAGCAGGGCATTCTCATCGAGCCGGACTTCCGTCGGATCGGCCCTCTCGAATGCAGCCAGCGCGCGCACCAGCCGCACGATCTCCGCCGCGTCCTCCGGCCCCGCCAGCCCCACCTCGGTCTCGCCGCCACCCTTGCGCATGCCCTACCTCCCCGCCCCGACCCACAGGAAGCGGTTGCCAATCCGCGGACCCGGGACTAACCAGTAATGGTGCGGCGATTGAAGCACGGATCGCCCCGCCTCGGGAGGAGACGGCATGAGCGACACGCGAATCCAGACCTACGCCGAGTTCTGGCCCTATTATCTGCGCGAACATTCCCGACCGGCGACGCGGGCGCTGCATTATTGCGGAACCACGCTCGCCATTCTGGCGCTGCTGGCGCTGATCCTCACCGGCAACGGCTGGTATCTGCTGCTGGGACTGGTGGCCGGCTATGGCCCGGCCTGGATCGCGCACTTCTTCGTCGAGCGGAACCGGCCGGCGACTTTCCGCTATCCGTTATGGTCGCTGGTCAGCGACTTCCGCATGTATTTCGCCTGGGCGACCGGACGGCTGGATGCGGAACTCGAACGGGCAGGAGTGTCTGGCATGCCCGCCCGGACTGCCTGAAGCGCGGAATTCCGCGCCGGATCGCCCGGTTTTGATTGCGACCGGATGAAGGGCGCCCTAGGCTGACCCATGGCGGTTATTGTGATGCGGGGCAGCGCAGACGCCCCGCAGGGTCGGCAGGCGAATGCTGGTTGGGTCGGTCGTCCAGATTCTACGAACGGTAACTCCCACTCTCCTTGTGTGCATGCCGTTCCTGCTGTTCGCCTGGTGCGAAACTGCGCGCGCCCAGCAGGGAGCCCGGTCCGCGCCGACCAATCCGCTGACGCAGGCGCTGGAGAGCCCGCTCGTCACCGATCTTTCCTCGCACCTGATCTCGATCTCATCGAGCTTCACCGGCACCGACCTGCTGATCTTCGGCGCCGTCGACCAGCCTGGCGACATCATCGTCGTGCTGCGCGGGCCGCAGGGGCGCGTCGTGGTGCGCAAGAAACGGCGCGTGCTCGGCATCTGGATCAATGTCGACGCGGTCGAATTCGACAACATGCCGGGCTATTACGCGGTGGCGGCGAGCCAGGCCCTGCACCAGTTCGCCAACCAGTCCCTCTTGCAGCGCCTGCAGATCGGGGCCGAGCATTTGCGCATGCCGCCCAGGCACGGCCATACCGAGCAGGAAGTGGCCGAGTTCCGCGAGGCGATCCTGCGGCAGAAGCGCGATGCCGGCCTCTATCAGGAGGAAGCGTCTCCGGTGGTCTTCCTCGGGCCGAAGCTCTTTCGGGCGCGGATCAGCTTCCCCTCGACCGTGCCGACCGGCACCTATCGGGCGGAGGTTTACCTGCTGCGCGACGAGCAGGTGATCAGCGCGCAGGCGACACCGCTTTTCATCAAGAAGTCGGGCGCCGAGCAGGTGCTCTATGACTTCGCCCATCAGCAACCGGTCTATTACGGGCTGGCGGCAGTGGCGCTGGCGATGTTCGCGGGCTGGTTCGCGGCCGCCGTTTTCCGCAAGGCGTGAGCGCCCCGCCTTCGCCTGCGACAGACGCCGTGCTGCCATGCATTCCGGAAACACTCTAGGCACCAGTTGCGGCATTGGGCAGGATGCCCGGCGGCCGAACGGCCGCGATCCGGACTTCGATAGAATGGGGACAGGACGATGACGGACAGGGACACGCTCGCGCAACTGGTCGACACGGTACGCCGCTATGTCCGCGAGCGGCTCGTGCCGCTGGAAGCCGAGGTGGCCGAGGCCGACAGCATTCCCGAACAGGTACGCCGCGAAATGGCGGAGATGGGGCTGTTCGGCATGTCCATTCCGGAAACCTATGGCGGCCTCGGCCTCGACATGCAGGCGGAGGTCGAGATCGTGCGCGAGCTCGGCTGGGCATCGCCCGCCTTCCGCTCGCTGATCGGCACCAACAACGGGCTGGGCAGCCAGGGACTGCTGATCGATGGCAGCGAGGAGCAGAAACGCGAGTGGCTGCCGCGCATCGCCTCCGGCGAACTGATCGCCTCCTTCTGCCTGACCGAACCCGAAGCCGGTTCGGACGCGGCCAGCCTGAAAACCCGCGCGGTCAGGGATGGCGAGGATTATGTCCTGAACGGGACCAAGCGCTTCATCACCAATGCACCGACCGCCGGCGTCTTCACCGTGATGGCGCGCACCGATCCGAACAACAAGGGCGCCGGAGGGATCAGCGCCTTCATCGTCGATGCGCGCACCCCCGGCATTTCGCTCGGCCGTCCGAACGTGAAAATGGGCCAGAAGGGCGCCCATATCTGCGACGTCATCTTCGAGGATGCACGCGTGCCGGCCCGCAACATCATTGGCGGAAGGGAAGGACAGGGCTTCAAGACGGCGATGAAGGTGCTCGATCGCGGCCGGTTGCACATTTCGGCGCTGTGCTGCGGGACCGCCGAGCGGCTGATCCACGAAAGCGTCACCTTTGCGCTGGAGCGCCGGCAATTCGGCCAGCCGATCGGGGAGTTCCAGCTTATCCAGGCCATGCTGGCGGACAGCCGCACCGAAGCCTTCGCCGCGCTCGCCATGGTGCGCGAGACCGCGCGACGCTTCGATGGCGGCGAGAAAATCGCCACCGATGCCGCCTGCTGCAAGTACTTCGCCTCGGAGATGGTCGGACGCGTCGCCGACCGGGCGGTGCAGATCCATGGCGGCTCCGGCTACATCGCCGACTATCCGGTGGAGCGGTTCTATCGCGACGTCCGCATCTTCCGGCTTTACGAAGGCACCAGCCAGATCCAGCAGATCGTCATCGGCCGCGCCATGCTGCGTGAAGCGCGCGGCGGCTGAGACGGGCGATGGCGGAGCCCGACGCGACGGCGCGGACCGACGAAGAAAAGCTGCGCTCCGCCAACCGGCTGGCGCTGACGGTGCTGGGATTCTGCTTCTTCATGGGCTGCACCGGCCGCGGCCTCATGGAAGGCTTCGTGGTGTTTCTTCTGCCGCTCTCGGCGGAGTTCGGCGGCGACCGGGCGGCCATCACCACGATCTATTCCTCGGCCTTGCTGCTCTCCGGCCTCGCCTCGCCGCTCACCGGCCTGCTCTTCGATCGCCTTGGCCCGCGCCTGCTCTATGGGGTCGGTCTGTCCGGCATGGGGCTGGCCCTGCTGCTCGCCGGTTCGGCAAGTGCGATCTGGCACCTCCAGCTTGCCATCGGCCTCGGCATCGGCTTCGGCCTCGCCGCGGTCGGCAACGTGCCGGGGACGGCGCTCGTCAACCGCTGGTTCCTGACACGCCAGTCCTTCTACTCGGCGCTCATCTTCTCCTCCTTCGGCGTCGGCGTGCTGCTCTTCGTCCCCTTTACCGAACTGCTGATCCAGCATTTCGGCTGGCGCGACACCTACCGGATCCTGGGCGGGCTCACCCTGCTGCTGCTCGTGCCCGCCCTGCTGCTGCCGTGGAGGCGCATCCGAGCCGGCCATCCCGCCTGGCGGCAGGAGGGCCAGAAACGCCATGCCGGCGCCGGGCTCTGGACGCCCGGCAAGGTACTGCGCAGCCTGCCCTTCTGGGGGCTGTTCTGCGTCTTTTTCTTTACCTCCCAGGGCATGGTCTCGCTTTCGGTGCAGGCGGTCGCCTACCTCGTCGAGATCGGCTTCACGCCGTTGCAGGCCGCCTCGGCCTGGGGCCTATCGGGTATCTTCATGCCCCTCGGCATGATCACCTTCGGCTGGCTCGACGGCGTGATCGGACGGCGGCTTTCCGTCATGCTGAGCTATGCCACGACCATTCTCGGCATCCTCTGCATGTGGCTGCTCGGCCACTTCCCCAATGTCTGGCTGCTCGGCGCCTTCGTTTTCCTCATGGGCTCCTCCCTCGGCTCGCGGGGACCGCTGGTTGCCGCGACGGCCATGCAGATCTTCCGCGGACCGAACGCCGCCTCGATTTTCGGCTGCATCACGCTGGCCGGCGGCATCGGCAGCGCCCTGGGCTCGATCTGGGGCGGGCTGGTGCACGACCTGACCGGCGGCTACGAATGGGTGATGGTGCTGAGCTTCCTCTGCATGCTGGGCGGGCTCACCCCGTTCCTGACCATCCGGGCGCTCAGGGGGGAGAAGTGAGCGCCGCGGGCTGCTATCATCGTGGCGAGCCGGCAGGACGGGGAGCGGAAAGCCCATGCAGCAGTTGATCCGTGCCGATATCGACGCGCTGGTCGCGGGCATTGCCGACGGAACCAGACTTGCCATTCCGGCGAACTATGCCGGGGTGGCGATGGCGGCGACAGCCGCCCTGATCCGACGCGGCGTCAGGGACCTGCATCTCGTTTGCCTGCCGACCAGCGGGCTGCAGGCGGACATGCTGATCGGCGCCGGTGCGGTCGCGAGCGTCGAATCCTCGGCCGTGACCCTGGACGAGTTCGGGACCGGGCCGCGCTTCGTCGAGGCGGTGCGCCGCGGCAGCATCCGCCTGCTGGATGCCACCTGTCCCGCCATCCATGCCGCCTTGCAGGCGGCGCAGAAAGGACTGCCTTTCATGCCGCTGCGGGGCATCGTCGGCAGCGACCTGCTCAAGCATCGCAGCGACTGGAAGGTGATCGACAATCCCTTCGCCGCCGGCGAGCCCATCGTGCTGCTGCCCGCGATCGCGCCGGACGTGGCGCTGTTCCATGCACCGCTCGCCGACCGCGAGGGCAATGTCTGGATCGGCCGCCGGCGCGAGCTGATCACCATGGCGCAGGCATCGGCGCGCACGCTGGTCAGCGTCGAACGCATCCAGGAGGAAAGCCTGCTCGATGACGAACGCTGGGCCGCGGGCACCCTGCCCGCGCTCTATGTCGAGGGGATCGCCGAGGTACGAAAGGGGGCCTGGCCGGTCGGATTGTGGGACAGCTACGGCCCCGATGGCCGGACCCTCGCTGCCTACGTGCGGGCCGCGCGCAGCGACGAGGGGTTTGCCGCCTTCATGGCGGACTTTCTCGAAAGCGGGGCCCCGGCGGAGGCGGCGGAATGACGCCCTGCAACGAACGCGAGCTGCTGATTGCGGTGATTGCCGGCCTGCTCGATGGCTGCCGGCATGTCGCGGTCGGCGCATCCTCTCCGGTTCCCGGGTCCGCCGCGCTGCTGGCGCGACGTCGCACGCATGGCGGAATGCGCGTCTCCATTCTCCGCTCGCTGCGCAACAACTTCTTCACCAATGGAGGCGTGGAGCTTTTCGACTGCGCCGCGCAGGGAAGAATCGACGCCTTCTTTCTCAGCGGCGGCCAGATCGACGGCGCCGGCAACATCAACCTTGTGGGCACCGGCGGCTACCCGCGAAGCGAGGTGCGCTGGTCGGGCTCCTTCGGCTCGGCCTACCTTTATTTCCTCGTGCCGCGCGTGATCCTG
Organism: Alphaproteobacteria bacterium; assembly: GCA_026126165.1. GTDB lineage: Bacteria > Pseudomonadota > Alphaproteobacteria > Ferrovibrionales > Ferrovibrionaceae > JAHCJQ01. Next base: position 12,358 of record JAHCJR010000004.1, on the reverse strand, counting down.
TTCCGGGAGGAACATACGCGGCGCGTTCTGGTCGACAGGGTCGACTTCATCAGCGCCCCGGGCACGAGCCCGCCCAACGTCCCGCGCCGGGGTGGCCCCCATGCCCTGGTGACGAATCTCGCGCTGTTCGATTTCGACCGCGCACGCGGACGTTTCGCGCTGCGTTCGATCCATCCGGGGCACGGTATCGAGGAAGTTCTGGACAATACGGGTTTTGCCTTCGACCGGCCGGAGCAGGTGCCGTCCACGCCGGTTCCGGACGAGGCGACGCTCGCGCTGCTGCGCGGGCCGATCCGCGAGGAGATCGCCGAAACCTATCCCGAGTTTGCGGCCAGCGCCTTCGCCGCCTGATCGCGCCGCCGCCGACTTGCCAAAGGTCGCGGCGCTCACCATCATCCCGCCAGACCCGGAACCGAGGAAAGCAAGAGACATGGAGAAGTTCGGAGCGTCCCAGCCCCTGCGCCGGATCGAGGACCGCCGGTTCATCACCGGCACCGGCCGCTATACCGACGATATCACGCGTCCGGGTCAGGCCCACGCCTTCATCCTCCGCTCGCCGCATGCCCATGCCCGGATCAGGGGCATCGACACGCAAGCCGCCCGCGCCATGCCTGGCGTGCTCGCCATCTTCACCGCCGCCGACCTCGCGGCGGACGGCATCCCGCCGCTTCCCTGCATCATCCCGCTCAAGAACCGCGATGGTTCGGGGCGCGCCGATCCGCCGCGCCCGGCGCTCGCCGGCGACAAGGTGCGCCATGTCGGCGACCAGGTGGCGATGATCGTGGCCGAAAGCCTGGCCGAGGCGCGCGATGCGGCGGAGGCGGTGATCGTCGATTACGAGGAACTGCCGCCGGTCACCGACATGCGGCGCGCGCTTTCCCCCGAGGCGCCGCTGATCCACGAGGCGGCGCCCGGCAATCTTTGCTTCGACTGGCAGAACAGCGACCCGGCGGCGGCAGAGGCCGCCTTTGCCGGCGCGCATCAGGTGGTCGCGCTGGAGGTGGTCAACAACCGCGTCGTCGTGGCCTCGATGGAGACCCGGGCCGCGCTGGCGGAATACGATCCGGCGACGGAGCGGCTGACGCTCCACACCAATACCCAGGGCGTGCATCTGCTCAAGCGCCTGCTCGCCGAGGCGATCTTCAAGATCCCGCCGGAGAAGGTCCGCGTCGTGACGCCGGACGTGGGCGGGGGCTTCGGCATGAAGATCTATCTCTATCCCGAGCAGGTACTGGCCTGCTATGCCGCGCGCAAGATCGGCCGGCCGGTGAAATGGACCAGCGAACGCGGCGATGCCTTCCTCTCCGACACCCAGGGGCGGGACAACCTGACCAGGGGCGAACTGGCTCTCGACGATCAGGGACGCTTCCTCGCGCTGCGCGTCAGCACCCTTGCCAATCTCGGCGGCTATGTCTCGACCTTCGCGCCCTTCATCCCGACCGTGGCGGGCACCAGGGTGCTCTCGGTGCAATATCGCATTCCGATCATCCATGCCGCGGTCAAGGGCGTGCTGACGAACACGGTGCCGGTCGATGCCTATCGCGGCGCCGGCCGGCCGGAAGCCAACTATCTGGTCGAGCGGCTGATCGAGGTGGCGGCGCGGCGGCTTGGCATTTCCGCCATCGAGCTGCGCCGGCGCAATTTCATCCCCGCCGATGCCTTCCCCTACCAGACGCCGACCGGCCTCAAATACGATTCCGGCGCCTTCGCCGAGAACCTGGACCGCGCCCTCAAGGCGGCGGATCATTCCGGGCTTGCGGCACGCAAGGCGGCGGCGAAGGCGCGGGGCCGGCTTCGCGGCCTCGGCATCGCCTGCTATCTCGAAGCGACCGCCGGCCCGACCGAGGAGCGCGCAGAGATCCGCTTCGGCGAGGACGGGCTGGTGCATGTGCTGGTCGGAACCCAGTCGAACGGCCAGGGCCACGAGACAGGCTATACCCAGCTCATCTCGCACCAGCTCGGCGTGCCGATCGAGCGCATCGTCATCCACCAGGGCGACAGCGACCTGATCAGGACCGGTGGCGGCACCGGAGGAGCCCGCTCGCTCTATGCCGAGGGCGGGGCGATTCTCGGCGCTTCCGAACAGGTGATCGAGAAGGGCCGGGTCATGGCCGGCCACCTGCTGGAAGCGGCGCCGGTCGATATCGAGTTCGGCTCGGGCCAGTTCCGCATCGCCGGCACGGACCGCAAGATCGGCATTCTGGATGTGGCCGCCGCCGCGCGCGATCCCGCGCGCCGCCCGAAGGACCTGGATGGCGGCCTCGATTCGGACGCGAAGATCACCGCGCAGGGTACGTTTCCCAACGGCTGCCACATCGCGGAAGTGGAAATCGATCCGGAAACCGGCCGGGTCGCGGTGGTCGCCTACCATGTGGTCGACGATATGGGCCGCGTGATCAACCCGCTGATCGTCGAAGGACAGGTGCATGGCGGCATCGGCCAAGGCATCGGCCAGGCCCTCCTCGAGCGCACGCTCTATGACGCCGAGAGCGGCCAGCTTCTCACCGGATCCTTCATGGATTACACCCTTCCGCGCGCGGATGACCTGCCCGATATCGACTTCCAGCTCAACGAGGTGCCCTGCCGGACCAACCCGCTCGGCGTGAAGGGCGCGGGCGAGGCCGGCTCGGTCGGCGCGCCGCAGGCGGTCATCAATGCGATCTGCGATGCGCTCGCCCCGCTTGGCATCGAGCATATCGACATGCCCGCCACGCCGGAGAAGGTCTGGCGGGCAATCCAGGAGAAGGCTGTGTGACCATGACTTCCGCCAGATCACGGCTGTTCCAGCCCCTCACCATTCGCGGCCTCACGCTTCGCAATCGCGTCGTCATCTCGCCGATGTGCCAGTATTCGGCCAAGGATGGCATGGCGGACGCCTGGCATCTGGTCCATCTCGGCCAGTTCGCCATCGCCGGTGCCGGGCTCGTCTTCAGCGAGGCCGCCGCCGTCGAGGCGCGCGGGCGCATCACTCACGGCGATCTCGGCATCTGGTCCGACGCCCATGCCGCCGCACTGAAGCCGGTCGCCGCCTTTATCGCCGCGCAGGGCGCGGCGCCTGGCATCCAGATCGCCCATGCCGGGCGCAAGGCGAGCATGCAGCGCCCCTGGCACGGCAACGGCCCGATGAACGATGCCGATATCGCGCGCGGCGAGCGTCCCTGGCAGGTCGTCGCGGCCTCTTCCGTGCCGGTGGCCGAAGGCTGGCTCATGCCCCATGAACTGCGCCTCGACGAGATTGCCGCCATCCGGCAGGCTTTCGCCGACGCGGCGAAGCGGGCCGATGCGGCCGGCTTCGAGGTGCTGGAACTGCACGGCGCGCATGGCTATCTGACCCATACCTTCCTGTCGCCGATCTCGAACAGGCGCAACGACGCCTATGGCGGCGAGCGTGCCGGCCGCATGCGCTTTGCCCTGGAGACGGCGGAGGCCGTACGCGCCGTCTGGCCGGAGCGCAAGCCGCTCTTCTTCCGCATCTCGTCGGTCGATGGCATCGAAGGTGGCTGGGAGATCGAGGATTCGCTGGCGCTGGCTGGCGAGCTGAAGGCGCGCGGCGTCGACGTCATCGACTGCTCGTCCGGCGGCATCGGCGGTCCGGCGACCGCGGCCGGCGTGCCGCGCGGTCCGGGCTTCCAGCTTCCCTATGCGGAACGCCTGCGCCGCGATGCCGGCGTGATGACGCAGGCGGTCGGACTGATCCTCACGCCGGAGCAGGCGGAAGCCGCGCTCGCCGCTGGCCAGGCGGATCTGGTCGCCATCGCCCGCGAGGCGCTGTTCGATCCGCACTGGGTAGGAAGGGCGGCGCTCGCGCTCGAGGACGAGGAGACCGCCTGGAGCCTCTGGCCGAAGCAGTATGGCTGGTGGCTCGAGCGCCGGGCCAAGGCCATGCCCCGCCGGTCCGCCTGAAGCTGGCTCAGTTCACCTGCCGCGTGCGCGCGCCCCAGTAACGGGCGCGAACCGCCTTCTTGTCCGGCTTGCCGAGTGCCGTCACCGGAATCGTTTCCGCGAAATCGACGGATTTCGGCGCATGGACCGGACCTTTGCGTTCGCGCACGAGGCGGATCAGTTCCTCCTCGGTGACGCTGGCGCCAGGCTTGCGCACGATGACCGCCTTGACCGCCTCGCCCCATTTCTCGTCCGGCACGCCGATCACCGCCGCCATCGCCACGGCGGGATGCGCGGTCAGCACGTCCTCGACCTCGCGCGGAAAGACGTTGAAGCCGCCGGAGACGATCATGTCCTTGAGCCGGTCGACGATGTAATAGAAGTCGTCGGCATCGCGATAGGCCATGTCCCCGGTATGCAGCCAGCCGTGGCGGAACGCCTTCTCCGTCTCCTCCGGCCGCTTCCAGTAACCCTCCATCACCAGCGGGCCGCGGACGCAGATCTCGCCCACCTCGCCCTGCGGGCATTCACGGCCGTTCTCGTCCAAGATCGCCACCTGAATCCCCGCGAGCGGCGAGCCGCAGGAGGCCAGCCGTTCCGCCCGATCGGGATCGTGATCGGAGATGCGCAGCGCCGTCACCGTGTTCGGGGCCTCGGACTGGGCATAAAGCTGCATGAAGACCGGTCCGAAAACACCGATCGCCTCGCGCAGGCGCGAAGGGCTCATGGGCGCGGCGCCATAAATGACAAGCTGCAGCGACGACAGGTCGGTTTGCCGTGTCGAGGGATGGTCGAGCAGGACATAGATCATGGTGGGCACCAGGAAGGTGGCCGTGACCCGGTGACGCGCCACCGCATCGAGGAAAGCCGCCGGCTCGAAACCCTCCTGCAGGATGACGGTGCTGCCGCGCAGCATGGTCGGCACCATCATCGCGCCGACCGCGTGCGTGATGGGCGTCGCGGCAAGCAGTCGCACCTCCCGCGGCCATTCCCACTCGGCAAGCGTCATCATGGCATTCATGACCATCGACCGATGGAGGTGCAGCACGCCCTTCGGCCGGCCGGTCGTGCCGCCCGTATAGACGAGGAGCGCATGATCGTCCTCGCGCGCGGCGACCCGCAGCGGTTTCGGCGCGTAACCGGCAGCGAGAGCGAACAGGTCCGTCACCCCCGCGGCCGGTCCGTGGGCGAGAATATGGGCAAGGCCCGGCGCGCCGGCGGCGATCTCGGCCGCGCGAGAGGCAAAGCCGCGTTCGTCGACCACAAGGGCGCGCGCCTCGCTGTCATGGGCGATGAAGGCATGATCTTCCACCGAACCCAGCGGGTGCAGGGGCGTATAGCGCAGGCCCAGCATGTAGCAGGCGCACTGCACCATGAATGCCTCCGGCCGGTTGGCCGAAAGCTGGACGAGGCCATCGCCGCGTCGCAGGCCCAGCGATTCAAGCGCCTGAAGGAGTTGCGAGAGCGTTCGGGCAAAGTCCCTGTAAGTGATCTGGCGTCCGCCATGGACCATCAGCACGCGATCCGGGAAGCGCCGGATCGCATGCAGCAGGAGATCGCCCATGGAGCAGCCGCGATAAAGATCATGGTCCATTGCCGCCTCCCGGATGACGAACCCCGTTATCCCTCCGCCGGCGCGGCGCCGTGTGCGCGCGCCGTGCGCGCATGCAGCGCGCGCAGCAGCTCGAGCTCCTCCGGACGCGGCGGCTCGGTCACTTCAGGCCGGTCCGCCACGCGCAGTTTCCACCCGGTCGCGGCGCGCGCCTGGTCCGCCGTGACGCCCGGATGCAGGCTGGTCATGACCAGTTCCTTGCTTTCCGGATCTGGCCTGAGGATGCCGAGATCGGTGACGATGACTTGCGGACCGCGGCCGCGCGCGCCGCTGCGCGCACGCGAATCGCCACCGGTGAGATGGCCGGCCGAGGTGATGAAATCGAGCTGGTCGACAAAAGTCCTCTTGCTCTGGCGCAGGATGATGAAGACCTCGCCGGCGGCGGCAGCGATTTCAGGCGCGCCCCCGGCGCCGGGAAGGCGCGTCTTCGGCCGATCATAGGGTCCGATGACCGTCGTGTTGATGTTGGCATGGCGGTCGATCTGCGCCGCACCCAGGAAGCCGATATCGACCCGTCCGGCCTGCAGCCAGTAGCGGAAGATCTCCGGCACGGCGACCACCGCATCGGCGGTCTCCGCCAGTTCGCCATCCCCGATCGATAGCGGCAGCACGTCCGGCTTGGCGCCGATGGTGCCGCTTTCATAGATCAGCACCAGTTCCGGCGCGTGACTGAGGCGGGCCAGGTTGGCGACGGCGGAGGGAAGGCCGATGCCGACGAAACAGACCTGCCCGTTGCGCAGCAGCCGCGCCGCGGCGACCGTCATGATCTCGTTCAGGGTATAGCCGGACTCGCTCATGATGCCGCTCCCGCTTCCGCCAGTCCGATGCTTCGACGGAACCCGGCGAAATCGCGGGTTCCAAGCACATGTTTCTCCATCCAGTCCGCGAACTTCCGACGGTCGCGGGATATGCCGTCCCAGGCTTTGCAGAAAGCGTTGTCCCGGTCGTAGTAGCCATGCGTGTAGGAGGGGTGCGCCCCGCCGGGAACAACCGCCACCGCGCTCACCGCCCAGTGCGGAAGGATGCAGGCATTTGGCGTGGCATCGAAACGCTCGACCACCTCTTCCACCGTGACGACCGCCCGCCGCGCCGCCAGGACCGCCTCCTTCTGGATGCCGACGATCCCCCAGATCAGCACGTTGCCCCTCTTGTCCGCCTGCTGGGCATGGATGACGGCGACATCGGGATTGATGGCCGGGGTCGCGGCCAGCACTTCGCCGGTGAAGGGGCAGCTCACCGTCCGGATGCGATCGTTCCATTTCGGCAGGTCGGACCCGACATAGCCACGCAGGACGGCGAAAGGCAGGCCGGAAGCGCCGGCCTGGTAGCGCGCGGCCATGTCGGCATGGCTGTGTTCCTCCACGGCAAGCGGCGCCGGATATCCATTCTCGACCGCGTCGCGGAAACGGTGCAGCGAGCCGACGCCCGGATTGCCGCCCCAGGAGAAAACCAGCCGGTTCGCCAGCCCCATCCCGATCATCTGGTCGTAGATTATATCCGGCGTCATCCGGACCAGGGTCAGGTTGCGCCGCCCCTGGCGGATCACTTCATGCCCGGCGGCGAAAGGAATGAGATGGGTGAAACCCTCCATCGCCACCACGTCGCCGTCCCGGACATTCTCCGCGATGGCCTCGCGCAGGCTCATGATTGCCGCCATTCCCAATCCTCCCCCGCGAACACCGGACGAAACCTGCTCTGGCATACAGATAACGGGAACGTATATACCATCCGCAGGGTCAGTTTGGTCCAGGCTCGACATGCGCTATCAGATCATTCCTGTCACGCCATTCCAGCAGAACTGCACGGTCCTTTGGTCGGACACGCCCGAAGGGCGGGTCGGCGCGGTCTCGGACCCGGGCGGCGATCTCGACCGGGTTCTGGATTTCGTCACGCGCAACAGGATCCGGCTGGAGAAGATTTTCGTGACCCATGGCCATCTCGACCATGCGGGCGGCGTCGCCGAACTGGCGGAACGGCTCGGCCTGCCGGTCGAGGGACCGCATGTCGACGACACGTTCTGGATTGAGCGCATGGCCGATTCGGCCCGCGCCTACGGCTTTCCGCCGGCGCGCGCCTTCACGCCCGACCGCTGGCTGCGGCAGGGCGACCAGGTCACGTTCGGGCCGCTCACGCTCGAGGTGCTGCACTGTCCCGGCCACACCCCGGGCCATGTCGTCTTTTACCACGCCGCCTCGCGGCTCGCGCTGGTGGGCGATGTGCTCTTTCGCGGCTCGATCGGCCGCACGGACTTCCCGCGCGGCAATTTCGAACAGCTCATCCGGTCGATCACGCAGCGGCTCTGGCCGCTTGGCGAGGACACGACCTTCATTCCCGGCCACGGCCCGGTCTCGACCTTCGGCTGGGAGCGCAAGACCAACCCCTTCGTCTGCGACCTCGCGCTGTCGACGCGTTAGGGCCTTCCGCGTTCGTAGATGGCGCGCGCACCCGCGTCCTCATCCATGCGCCGGAAGCCTGCGCGCTCGAACGCGCCGGGCAAGCCGGTCCAGGCGAAGGTGCCGGGAAAATCGCCATCGCGGGGCAGGACCGGATAGCCCTCGATGGCGCTGGCGCCGGCCCGGAATGCCGCCTCGCTCGCGGCGGCAAGAAGAAGCCCGGAGAGACCGCGCTTGCGGTGGGCACGATCGATGAAGAAACAGTTGACCGACCAGGGCGCGGGCCGGGCACGGCGCAGCTTGCGGCTGTTTGCGATGCGCGGAAAGTCCTCGCGCGGCCCGAACGAGCACCAGCCGACCGGCTCGCCGTCCTGGAATGCAAGAATGGCGCGGCAGGCGCCCTGCTCGACGAGCCGTTGCAGCGCCCGCCGGTTGCCTTCGCCCTTGGCCGCTTCCCAGGCCTTGCCACCGCGCGGCAGGCGCCACCACATGCACCAGCAGCCGCCGCAGGCACCGTTCGATCCGAACAGCCGTTCGACCAGCGGCCAGTCGCCGGGCCGCAGGGCCCGCAGCTCGTAGCTTCCCGCCGTCCCGTCCCTCGCGCGCCGTACTGCCATCCGCCGCTCCTACTGCCCGGGCTCCTGCGGTGCGTCATGGACCTCCGCGAACAGGAAGCCATAGGGCGGCAGGATCGCCCGCCCCTCCTCCAGCCGGCCGGTTCCGCCTTCGTCGAGAGCACCGAGCACAAATCCCTCCAGTGCCAGGTCGCGCTCGCTCCCGGCCAGCTCGAAGGCGCAGAAGATGCGCCGGCCAGCATCCATGCGCACGAAGGATACCAGTCCCGGCTCCGCCCGTATCCAGCCGATATCGCCGACGATGAGCGGCGGGTGGCGGCGGCGCCAGGCGAGGAAGTTTCGCGTGAAATTCAGCACCGAGGCGGGGTCGGCTTCCTGCGCGCCGACGCTGCGCAGGAGATGCTCGTTGGGAACCGGGAGCCAGCCATCGACGGATGAAAACCCGGCATGCCGGTCGGAATCGTCCCAGGGCATCGGCGTCCGGCAGCCGTCGCGCCCGGGGAAGTCGGGAAAGAAGTTGAGACCGTAGGGGTCCTTGATCTGCTCGTAGGGCACGTCCGCCTCGGGCAGGCCCAGCTCCTCGCCCTGATAGATGAACACCGTGCCGCGCAGCGCACAAAGCAGGGCGATCAGCACCTTGGCGAAAGCCGCCGGCGCGTCCCGGCCGCCCCAGCGGGTGAGAACGCGCGCAACGTCGTGATTGCTGAAGGCCCAGGCCGGCCAGCCATGGCGGCTGCCATTGTGGAACGCCTCGAACGCCTTGGGAAAGATCCGCGTGTCCAGTTCGGGGCCGAGCAGCGCGAAAGAGTAGGCGGTATGGAGCGGGGCGCGCGGGCCGGCATATTCCTCCATTACCTTCAGGCTGTTATCGTCGGCGATCTCGGCCAGCAGCACGACTTCGCCGAAGCTGTCGGTGAGCTGGCGCAGGCGCCGCAGGAAGTCCACCGTCTCCGGCTGCGACTTGTCATGCACGTGATACTGCCGGTTATAGGGGTTGCTCGACTTCACGCCATCGGTCGGCGGCGCGCCGGGCGGACGCGGCGGGTTGGGGCGCAGGGCCGGATCGTGCATCAGGTAGTTGCAGGCATCGAGCCGGAACCCATCGACCCCCCGTTCGAGCCAGAAGCGGCATTCGTCGAGCAGTGCTTCCTGCACCGCCATGTTGTGCAGGTTGAGGTCGGGCTGGCAGGGAAGGAAGTTGTGGAAGTAGTACTGCTCGCGCCGCGGCTCCCAGGTCCAAGCCGGGCCGCCGAACATGGAGAGCCAGTTGTTGGGCGGCGTCCCGTCGGGCTTCGGATCGGCCCAGACATACCAGTCGGCCCGGTCGTTCTCCCGCGAGCGGCGCGACTCCTGGAACCAGCGATGGCGCCGGGATGTGTGGCTCAGCACCATGTCGATTATGACCCTGAGCCCGAGTTCGTGCGCGCGTGCCAGCAGCCGGTCGAAATCATCCAGGCTGCCGAACACGGGATCGACCTGACGGTAATCCTCGATATCGTAGCCGAAATCCTCCATCGGCGACTTGAAGAAGGGCGAGATCCACACGCCGTCGACGCCGAGGCTCGCCACGTGCTCCAGCCGCCCGATGATCCCGGGCAGATCGCCGATACCATCGCCGTTGCTGTCCTGAAAGCTGCGCGGATAGATCTGGTAGATAACGGCGCCTCGCCACCATTGCATCGCGCCTCACCTCCTTTCGGCCGGAACGGTCAACGAGGCTAGCGCAATGAAAAAGCCGATGGCCAGCACCGATCTCGCAGTCGCGTCATCGGAAAAGGTGTCCCGCAACGGGATTCTCTGCCGTCCGCTCCGCCTCGAATCAATGGCTTAGCCGCGATAGGTAGATGTTCAAAGAGTTCAAGGGTGGACAGGTTTTTTTTGCGGCGCCAATATGCTTCGATCTTATCCATAGCGGCGATTTCGTCGCGACTTCCACAGCGGAGGCCAAGGCCGTGATGAACGGAACAGCCGAAACGTCCTGTGGCGGCGACAATCCTGCCCCATTCGAGCGCGTCAGCGTTTTTGGCGGTGGCGCCTGGGGCAGCGCATTGGCGATCGTTTCCGACTCGGCCGGACGGCGCACCAGGCTCTGGGTGCGCGAACCGGATGTCGTCGAGCAGGTCAGGCAGAACAGGATGAACCGCTTCCTGCCGCAGCGGTCCATTCCGGAATCGATCGAGGTTCTCGGCGATCTCGAAGCGGCAGCCAGGGATGCCGATCTGGCGATCCTGGTCATCCCCTCGCAATTCCTGCGTGCCCAGGCGCGTCAGATCGGAAAACTGCTGGCAGATGGCGTGCCCGTGGTGATCTGCAGCAAGGGCATCGAGACCGGCACCGGCAAGCTGATGACGCAGGTCGTCGCCGAGGAAATGCCGGGGCGTCCGCAAGCGGTGCTCTCCGGCCCGAGTTTCGCCGAGGAAGTGGCGCTCGGCCAGCCGACCGCCGTGACGATCGCCACCGAGGATGCGGGCGAACTCGACGGACGGCTGCCGGACAATCTCGCCGGCCGCCTTGCCGTGACGCTGGGCACGCGCAATTTCCGCCCCTATCTCTCGGACGATCCGATCGGCGCGGAAGTCGGCGGCGCGGTCAAGAACGTGCTCGCCATCGCCTGCGGCATCGCCGCCGGCCATGGCTTGGGCTCCAACCCGCGCGCGGCACTCATCACGCGTGGCCTGGCAGAGATCAAGCGCCTCTCCGAGGCCCTGGGCGGCCGGCGCGAAACGGTGACCGGCCTGTCCGGAATAGGGGATCTGACCCTCACCTGCTCTAGCGAGCAGTCGCGCAACTTTTCCTTCGGCAAGGCGCTCGCCTCCGGCCTCACGCCGGCGCAGGCGCTCGAGGGCAAGTCCGCCGTGGTCGAAGGTGCGGTAAATGCCCGTGCCGTCACCGAACTTGCCCGGCGCCTTGGCGTCGAGATGCCGATCTGCGCGGCAGTGGACGCAATCCTGCACGATGGCCTTGCCATCGAGGCCGCGATCGAGCAGTTGTTGACGCGACCGATTCGCGCCGAATCGCGCGATCTGGAACCGGTGCTGCACCTCCCGCACCCGAAGATGGAGGCCGCCGCAGACCCCGGGGCAGCGGCATGAGCGGCCACGGCCTCGTACTCGCGACCGACCTGGACGGGACCTTCCTGGGTGGCCCGGCCGAGGCCCGGCGCGATCTCTATGCCTCGCTCCGCCGTCGGCGGGATGCGACGGTTGTCTTCGTCACCGGTCGCGATCTCGACTTCATCCACGAGCTGCTCGCCGATCCCGAGATTCCCCGTCCCCGCTACATCATCGGCGATGTCGGAACCACGGTGGTGCGGGGCGAGGACTTCCAGCCTGTCGCCGAAGTCCAGGACGCGATCGCCGAATCCTGGGGCGATGCCAACGCGAGAGTGATGGCGCTGCTCCGCGACGAACCGGCACTCGAGTTGCAGCCGACCGCGTTCCGGCATCGTGTCAGCTACTACTACGATCCGGCACGACTGCGCCCGCAGACCCTGCGCCTGATCGAGGATGCGGGCTTCGAATGGCTGCTCTCGGCCGACCGCTTTCTCGATGTCCTGCCGCGCGGCATCGCCAAGGGACCGACGCTGCTCAGGCTGATCGAGGCGGCCTCGCTCGATGCCGACCGCGTGCTGGTGGCCGGCGACACGCTCAACGACCTTTCGCTGTTCGAGACGCGCCTCAAGGGCGTGGCTGTCGGCAATTCGGAACCAAAGCTGATCGAAGCCATAGCCGAATTCGACTGGATCTATCGCAGCGCATTGCCCGGCGCCGCCGGCATTGCCGACGCGCTCGCCCATTTTGGAATGCAAGGGGACCAGAAAAATGCAGAAATCATCGCTGATCATCGTCTATCACCGTCAGCCCTATGAAGAGGTGATCGAGGACGGCAAGGTCCAG
>JAHCJR010000039.1 GCA_026126165.1 Alphaproteobacteria bacterium | reverse complement strand
GCAACAGGTGCCGGGCGAATACCGCTCCACCCTGCGCCGCATCATCGTCACCCAGGGCGACACCGAGCCGGCCTCGGTCGAGCAGCAGCGCCACCTCGGCATGACCTGCCCCTCGCTCTACGACATGCGCAACCTGTTCCAGGTGAACGTCGAGGAAGGCCGCCACCTGTGGGCCATGGTGTACCTGCTGCACGCCCACTTCGGCCGCGATGGGCGCGAGGAAGGCGAGGCCCTGCTCGAGCGCCGCTCCGGCGACGCGGACAACCCGCGCATCCTCACCGCCTTCAATGAGAAGACGCCGGACTGGCTGTCCTTCTTCATGTTCACCTTCATCACCGACCGCGACGGCAAGTTCCAGCTCGCCGCCCTGGCCGAATCCGGCTTCGACCCGCTGGCACGCACCTGCAAGTTCATGCTCACCGAGGAAGCGCACCACCTCTTCGTCGGCGAGTCCGGCATCAGCCGCATCATCCAGCGCACCTGCGAACTCATGCGCGAGCACGGGACGGAGGACGTGGCGCGCCATGGCGGCATCCCGCTCCAACTTCTGCAGAAGTATCTCAACTTCCATTTCTCGGTCTCGCTCGACCTGTTCGGGTCGGAACTCTCCACCAATGCCGCCAACTACTACACGATGGGCCTCAAGGGACGCTTCGAGGAGACGCGCAAGGACGACGATCACCGCCTCGTGGACGCGACCTATCCGGTCTGGGAAGCCGATGCCGACCGGCTGCGCCAGATCGAGGCGCCGGCGCTCACCGCGCTGAACGAAAGGCTGCGCGACGATTACATCGCCGATTGCGCCAAGGGCGTGCTGCGCTGGAACCGCGTGATCGAGAAGGCGGGCATCGACTTCGCGCTGAAGCTGCCGCATCGGGCCTTCCACCGCGCCATCGGCAATTTCGCCGATATCCGGGTCACGCCGGAGGGCCAGATCATCTCGCAGGCGGAATGGGACCGGCGGCACTGCGAATGGCTGCCCGACGAACGCGACCACGCCTTCATCGCCTCGCTGATGCGCCCGGTGACGGAACCGGGCAAGTTCGCCGGCTGGATCGCGCCGCCGGCACGCGGCATCAACAACCAGCCGGTCGACTTCGAGTATGTCAGGCAGGCGTAATGGGAGGCTCGCGCGGCGGCAGGTTGGCTTCCTCGAGCGGCGCATACAGGACGATCGGAATCCGGGCCTGGTCGCGGATCAGGCCCGGCTTGACTGAATGCGGGCTGGCCCCCTCCAGAGTGATCGCCTGGCAGCCCATCAGCATGTCCACGTTCCGGCCATCGCGGGCGAGCGGCAGCAGCACGACCTCGACCAGCACCCGTCCCGGCCCGCCATCCTGAGCCTCGAAAAAAGACGCGCCGAAGTGCGGCCGGCCGGTGATGACCACCGCTTCATGGCCCTCGCGGATGATCTCCCAGTTGCTGCCGAACAGTTCCGGGCCGAGATACTGGCCGGTCAACTCCCCGCCCAGTGAGTTGTAGAGGTCGGTGCCGGTCAGGCGCAGGCGGAAGCGGATCGGATCTCGCTCAACGTCGAGCAGCCACAGCCGGTTGAGCTGGGCGGTGATCGGTTCGGGCCGGACGCTCTCGCGGCTCGGCAGCAGCCCGTCCTCCCGCAGGCCGCGCCAATACCAATAGAGATCGGCAAGCTTGCGGCTCTTGATCTGGTACAAGGTCTCGAGCCTCTCCTGTCTGGTCGGCATGGCGCTTCCCCTCGCCCCACCCTTCCGCACGATCGGCAGGGTAGCCCTTGGCGTGGTCGCTGGTATCGGCGACCGGCCGCAGCCAACATTAGGGCGGCGGCCTGCGAACCGATCTCCGAAGTTCGCCGAAACCAGCATGGAACGGCAATACAACTCTTCTTGACCAACCGGGCCATATTGGCACAAGACCGGGCGGCGCGCTTTACGCCATGAACGGAGCCGCTATAGTCCAGCCCGCATGAAGCAGGTGCCCTACAGGATCCGCCGGCGTGTCAAATGGGGCGAAACCGACCCGGCCGGAATAGTCTACACGCCGCGCTTCCTGGACTATGCGGTCGAGGCGCTCGAATCCTGGTTCGCCGATATCGTCGGCGTCGATTGGTACGGATTGCGCCGCCAGCACGGTCTCGGCTCCCCCCTCGCCCATGCCAGCCTGGACTTTCGCAAGCCGCTGTTTCCGCACGAGGAGTTCGATGTGGGCGTGTTCGTGCTCGAGATCGGCCGGACTTCCATAACCGTGCGGATCGAGGGCAGGAACCAAGCGGGCGAACTCTGCTTCGAGGGCCGGCTGGTGTCCGTCATCATCGACGCGGCGACCATCCGGTCGCATGCCATTCCGCCGGATTTTCGTGCGCGTATCGAGAACTATGCCAGAGCCTGCAAGGACCGAGGGTTGTGATGAGCGAGAAGGACGAAACGTACCGCAAGACATTCCCGGTGAGCTGGGAAGAGCTGCACAGGAACGCCCGGGCGCTCGCCTGGCGGCTGATCGAAGCCTACAGCTTCACCGGCCTGGTCGCCGTGACCCGCGGCGGGCTGGTGCCGGCGGCGATCGTGGCGCGCGAACTCGACCTGCGGCTGATCGACACGATCTGCATCACCTCCTACCAGGCGGACAAGTCCCGGGGCGAGCTGAAGCTGGTCAAGGACGTCGCCGCGGCGGTCGGCGATGGCAGCGGCTGGCTGGTCGTGGATGACCTGGTGGATACGGGCCATACCTTCAAGATGGTGCGCGACGCCATCCCGAAGGCGCATTTCGCCACCATCTATGCCAAGCCGGCCGGGCGGCCGATGGTCGATACCTATATCACCGAGGTCAGCCAGGATACCTGGATCCTCTTTCCCTGGGACCAGGCGCCGCAATACGTCATGCCGGTGGTGGAGGCCCGCGCCAGCCGATAGGCCGCAGGAGGACGGCGGCAGGTGCGTGGTATAGTGCAGTCCATGGCCGCCCCCTCGCCGGAAAGGGTTGCGGGGCGCCCGATCAGGGGAAGTCGGTCCGCCCGTGCACAAACGCATCGCGATACTGCTCGTCGTCGCCATCGCCAGCCTGGGTGCCGGCGCGCTCGCCTTCGGCTTCTGGAACGGCAAGGAAGCTGACGCCCGATACCGGACGGCGCGGATCGAGCGCGGCGCCATCGTCGCGGCGACCTCCGCCTCCGGCACGCTCAACCCGGTCACCACCGTGCAGGTCGGCTCGCAGGTCTCCGGACAGATCCGCCAGCTCATGGTCGATTTCAATTCGAGGGTCGAGGAAGGCCAGGTCATCGCCCGCATCGATCCGGACACGTTCGAGACGCGCGTTGCCGCCGCCGAGGCCGATCTCGAAGTGGCGAAGGCGGGCGTCCTGGTCCAGCGCGCGGCGCTGGAGCGCATGCGCGCCGATCTGGAAACCGTGCGCGCCAACCTCACCGCGCTGCGCGCCCAGACCTCGAAGGCGGAAATCGCCGTGGCCGACGCCGAACGCGACCTGACCCGCCGGCGGGCGCTCGCCGATCGCGGCGTCGGCACGATCAGCGACCGCGATCGCTCGCAGGCGGCCTTCGATTCCGCCAACGCCCAGCTTCTCACCGTTCGGGCGCAGGAGCAGGCGCAGGCTTCCGTCATCCGCTCCGCCGAGGCGCAGGTGCGCAGCGCCGAGGCGCAGGTCGTCAATGCCCAAGCGACGGTGAAGCAGCGGGAAGCCGCGTTGCGGCAGGCCAAGGTCGATCTGGAACGGACCTATATCCGCGCGCCCGTCTCGGGCGTCGTGATCCTGCGCAACGTCGATGCCGGGCAGACGGTGGCCGCCAGCCTGCAGGCGCCGATCCTCTTCACCATCGCCCAGGACCTGCGCGAAATGCAGGTCGAAACCTCGGTGGACGAGGCCGATGTGGGCCGTATCCGCGAAGGGCAGGAGGCCAGCTTCACCGTCGATGCCTTCCCCGGCCGCCAGTTCCGCGGCCAGGTGCAGCAGATCCGCAAGGCGCCGCAGATCGTCCAGAACGTGGTCACCTACACGGTGATCGTCTCCGCCGGCAACCGCGACCAGTCGCTTCTTCCCGGCATGACCGCCAACGTGCGGATCATCACCGACCAGCGGGAGAGCGCGCTCCGCGTCCCCAACGCCGCGTTGCGCTTCCGCCCGGCGGGCTTCGCCACCGAGGCCGCCCAGGCGCCGCAGGCCGCGCCGCCCGCCGCCGGTGCCGCGAGCCCGGCGCAGCGTGCCGCGGAATTTCGCGACAGGCTGGTCGCCGAACTCGCCCTAGATGAGGCGCAGAAGCAGGAACTCGAGCGCATATTCGGCGAGATGCGCCAGAAGATCGCCGCCATCGTCCAGGACGGCAGCCTCGCCGAGGCGGACCGCCGCCGGCAGGTCGAGAAGGCACGCGCGGATGGGCGGGGGCGCATCGCCGCCATGCTCCGCCCCGAGCAGCGCGCGCGCTTCGAGCAATTCTCGCCCGAAGGGGCCGGGCGCAGCCCGGTGACGCAAGGCCGCGTCTTCGTGCTGGGTCCCGACGGGCAGCCACGCGCGGTGCCGGTCAGGCTCGGCCTGTCCGACGGCAATGCGACCGAACTGGTATCCGGCGAGCTTTCGGAAGGCACGGAAGTCATCATCGGCGCCCAGACGCCGGCGCGCACCAGCGCGCCTGCCGGCAGCGGCGCCGGCGGACCGAGACTGCGGCTCTGAACGCTGCCATGGCCGAGCCGCTGATCCGCACCGAGGAGCTGGTCAAGGAGTATCATCTTGGCCAGCACGTGGTCGCGGCACTGCAGGGCGTCAGCGTCACGATCGGGGCCGGCGAGTTCGTCGCCGTCATGGGACCATCGGGCTCCGGGAAATCCACTTTCATGAACCTCCTCGGCTGTCTCGACAGCCCGAGTTCCGGCCGCTACTGGCTGGCGGGCGAGGATGTCTCCCATCTGGATGCCGACCGGCTGGCGGCCATCCGCAACCGGCGCATCGGCTTCGTCTTCCAGGCCTTCAACCTGCTGCCGCGCACCAGCGCGCTGGAGAATGTCGAGCTGCCGCTGCTCTATTCCGGCGTGTCGCGGGGCGAGCGGCGCGCGAGAGCGCTATCGAGGCTGGCGGAAGTCGGGCTCGCCGACCGGGTCGAGCATACCTCGACCCAGCTTTCCGGCGGCCAGCAGCAGCGCGTCGCCATCGCCCGGGCGCTGGTCAACGACCCGGTCCTGATCCTCGCCGACGAGCCGACCGGCGCCCTCGATTCGCGCACCAGCCTCGAAGTGATGGCTCTGCTCCAGGATCTCAACGGGCGCGGCATGACGGTGGTGGTGGTCACCCACGAACGCGAGATTGCGGCCTTCGCCAGCCGCGTCCTGCTGTTTCGCGACGGAAAACTGGTCGAGGACCGGTGCAATGCCGCGCCGGCGCACGCGCGAAGCCAGCTCGCCGCCGAGGCCGCGCCATGATGCTGCTGCAGAGTTTCCGCATCGCGCTCGGCGCGCTGCGCGTCAACAAGCTGCGCGCGGCGCTCACCATGCTCGGCATCGTCATTGGCGTTGCCGCGGTCATCACCATGATCGCGGTCGGCGCCGGCGCGCGCCAGCGCGTGCAGGAGCAGATGCGCTCGCTCGGCTCCAACCTGATGATCGTCGTGCCCGGCGCGGTCACCTCCGGCGGCGTGCGGCTCGGTTTCGGCTCGCAGTCGACCATCACCGAGGACGATGCCCACGCCATCGCGCGCGAAGTGCCGGGCGTGCAGGCCTCCGCCCCGGTGCTGCGCGGCTCCGCGCAGGTCGTCTTCGGCAATGCCAACTGGTCGACGGTGGCGCTCGGCATCACGCCCGATTATCTCGAGGCGCGGGAATGGACCCTGCTCGCCGGGCGCGGCTTCACCCAGGACGAGATGGACGGCGCGGCGAAGGTCGCCCTGATCGGCCAGACCGTCGCCGAGAACCTGTTCGGCGAGGGCGACCCGGTCGGGCAGACGATCCGCGTGCGCAAGGTGCCGGTCACCATCGTCGGCCTGCTCGACCGCAAGGGACAGAGCCTCCAGGGGCAGGATCAGGACGACACGATCCTGCTGCCCATCGCCACCGCGCGCACGCGCGTCCTTGGCGTGCAGACCGCGCGCCAGCGCGCCGTCTCGGCGATCACCGTGAAAGCCTGGGCGGATGCGGACCTGACCGAGACCGAAGAGCAGGTCCGCGCCGTGCTGCGCCAGCGCCATCGCCTGCAACCCGGCCAGGACGACGATTTCTGGCTGCGCAACCTGTCCGAGGTGCTGCAGGCCCAGGAAGCCTCCTCGCGCGTGCTGGCGATCCTGCTCGCCGCCGTCGCCTCCGTATCGCTCATCGTCGGCGGCATCGGCATCATGAACATCATGCTGGTCTCGGTCACCGAACGGACGCGGGAGATCGGGCTCAGGCTCGCGGTCGGCGCGCGCGGACGCGACATCCTGACCCAGTTCCTGGTCGAGGCCGTGACCCTGTCGGTCATCGGCGGCCTGATCGGCATCCTGCTCGGCATCGCCGCATCGCTAGGCGTCGCCCGCTTCGCCGGCTGGCAGATCGCCATCCCGCCGGAATCACTCCTGCTCGCCGCCGGCTTCGCCGGCGCGGTCGGCATATTCTTCGGCTTCTATCCGGCGCGCAAGGCGGCGCACCTGCAGCCGATCGAGGCGCTCCGCTACGAGTAGCAGGGTCGGCGTCAGGCCTTGGGCAGGTCCGGCGGCACCACGGTCAGGGTCCATTCGATCGTGCTCTTGAGCACGCGATCGAGCGCCTGATCGAAACCAGCGACCACCGAGCGGATGTCCGGGCCCGGTGCCGGCACCGTATGCTCGAAATTTTCCGCCGCGACGATTTCCTGTCGGGGCTGGCGGATCAGCTTCAGGCTGAGGCGGACGCGAATGACCGGCGGATCGCGCTCGTTCATGTATTCCGCCTGGAACTCGCGCAGCTCGCTCTTGAGATTGTAGTCGGAGCGCAGGCCGAGCGACTGCCGGCCGATGGCGACGATCTTGCCGGAATTCTCGAAACTCTCCACCATCAGGGTCTGCACCATGCGCGGCGCGCGGTCGCTCCATCGGGCATCGGCGAAATACTTGATTTCGAGCGCGTTGGGCTTCAGCGCGATGCGCGTCGTGTCGATGCCCGATGCGGCCAGCGGCTCCTCCACCACGAGCTGCCAGTTGACGCGCGGAATGTCCTCGCGGAACCGGCTCTTGGGTGAAAGATCGTAGACATTGGGGGCGGGACCGGTTCCCGGCAGCAGGCCGGTGCAGCCGCCCAGAAGCCCGCTGCCTGCACCAAGCAGAAGGGTGCGGCGGGTCATGATCCCTCGCAGGTCGTGCTTCATGCCGGACTCCACTTCAAACCTGCCCTACTCTGCCCGCCGTTCCGGGGCCCGTCCACCGAACAGGAACTGCGTCGGATCGTTCTCGATCCGCTCCGCCACGCGCGAGAGGGTGGCGATGAGCTGGCGCGCCTCGGTCACCACCCGGCCGATCTGGGCGAGGCCCTCGCCGGTGAACTCCGTGATCGGCTCCTGGTTCAGCAGGATCAGCTTCTCGATTTCCGTCGCGGCGTTGGTGAAGGAGCGGGCCGTCGTGCGCGCCTCGGTCATCAGCCCGTTCATATTGCGGGCCAGCGGTCCGATATCGCGCGCCAGCAGCTCGTCCGCGCGCTGCAAGGTGCGGCGGGTGACCTTCAGCGTCTCTTCCGTCTCGCCGCCGACGCGCTCGAGCCGCTGGCTGAACTCGCGCAGGTTCCTCGCCGTCGCCGCCAGTTCCGCCAGCAGTTCGGCCACGGCGCGCTGGTTGTCCGGGCTCAGCAGGTCGCCGGCGCGATCCAGAACGGTGACACCCTTGGACAGCAGTTCCGGTGCCGATTCCGCCAGTTGCGAGAAGGTCGAAGCCCGGGACTGGATGACCGGCAGCTTGCGCCCGGGCCGGTATTCCAGCAGCGGAGCCGTGCTGGCCCCGCCCGTGATCTGCACGAAGCTGAGGCCGGTCAGGCCCTGTGGCGCCAGCGTGGCGAAGGCGTCCGAGCGGATCGGCGTGTCGCGTGCCACCTCGATCGCGACCCGCACTTGCGAGGGGTCCTCGCGATCGATGTCGATGTTCGACACCCGGCCGATCTTGATACCGTTGAAGCGCACGTCGCCGCCCAGGCCGAGGCCGGCCACTGAATCCCGGAAATAGATCTCGTAATAGGCGAACTCCCGGTTCACTTCGATCCGCGCCAGCCAGATCAGGAAGGCAAAGATGCCGAAGACGAACAGCGTGACGAAGCTGCCGATCAGAACGTGGTGTGCCTTGGTTTCCATGGTTCCGTCCTGCCTCACGTCTCCTGCCCGGATGCCATGGCGGCCGTCGCCGCCCGCGCCCTGGGTCCGTGGAAATACTCCCTGATCCAGGGATGGGTCTCGCTCATCATGCGCTCCATCCCGCCGGTCACCAGCACCTTTCTCTCGGCGAGAACCGCGATCCGGTCGCAAATCGCATGCAGCGAGTCGAGATCGTGCGTGACCATGAAGACTGTCAGACCAAGCGAGCGCTGCAAGCTCAAAATGAGATTGTCGAAAGCGGCGGCGCCGATCGGGTCGAGGCCGGCGGTCGGCTCGTCGAGAAAAACGATCTCCGGGTCCATGGCGAGCGCGCGGGCCAGCCCGGCACGCTTGCGCATGCCGCCGGAAAGCTCGCTCGGATACTTGGCGCCAGCTTCCGGCGGCAGTCCGACGAGGTCGATCTTCATGGCGGCGATATCGTCCATGAGCGCCTGCGGCAGGCGCAGATGCTCGCGCAGCGGCACCTGGATGTTCTGCGCCACGGTGAGCGAGGAAAAGAGCGCGCCGTCCTGGAACAGCACGCCCCAGCGCTGCTCGATCCGGCGCCTTGCCTCCTCGTCGAGCGCGGCGATGTCCTGCCCGAACACCTCGATGCGCCCGGCCCTGGGCCGGATCAGGCCGACGATGGTCCGCAGAAGCACGGACTTTCCCGTGCCCGAGCCGCCGACCACCCCCAGCACCTCGCCGCGCCAGACATCGAGGTCGAGCCCGTCATGGATCACCTGCTGGCCAAACTGCGAGCGCAGGCCGCGGACCCGGATCACTGCTTCGCGCGCATCGTTCATGGCCGGTCAGACCTTGAGGATGTTGAAAAGTATGGAGAAGAGCGCATCGGCGAGGATCACAAGAAAAATGGATTCGACGACCGAGCGGGTGGTGCGCTGGCCGACGCTCTCGGCGCTGCCTTCGACCTGCATGCCCTGGTGGCAGCCGACGATGGCGATGAGCGCGGCGAAGAACGGCGACTTCACCATGCCGGTCACGTAATGCCAGTAGTTGATGGCCGACAGGCGCTCGATGAACAGGTTGACCGAGATGCCAAGCTCGATCCAGGCCATGAGCGCGCCGCCGATCAGCCCCATGACATTGGCGAAGAAGGCGAGCAGCGGCAGGGCGATCAGCAGCGCGATCAGCCGCGGCAGCACCAGCGCCTCCACCGGGTTGATGCCGAGCGTGCGCATGGCGTCGATCTCCTCGCGCAGCTTCATCGAGCCGATCTGCGCGGTGAAGGCGCTGCCCGAGCGGCCGGCGATGACGATGGCGGTGAGCAGGACGCCAAGCTCGCGCAGCACCGAGATGGCGATCAGGTCGACGACGAATATCTCGGCGCCGAACTGCCGGAGCTGGGAGGCGCCCTGATAGGCCATGACGACGCCGATGAGGAAGGAAAGCAGCCCGACGATGGGCAGCGCGTTGAAGCCGACTTCCTCCACATGATGGACGATGGCGGTGAAGCGCAGCCGCGCCGGCCGCAGCAGGGCGAGCACCAGGGTCTGCGTCACCAGCCCCATGAAGCCGACGAACTGGCGCGCCTGGTCGAGGAATTCGAGCACCGCTTCGCCGATTTCCGCCATCACGAAGACGACGACGTTGCGTTCGGGGCGCGGCGGCACGGGCTTCTTCTGGTGGCGGGCGACCTCCTCGAGCAGGCCGCGATGGCCCTCGCCCAGGCCGCCGATCTCCACCGCGAATCCCTCGGCCTGCAGCCGCCGCTGCGTGCGCGCGAGCAGCAGCGCACCGGTCGTATCGAGGGCTTCGATGCCGCTCATGTCGAAGCGGACGGCCTGGCCGCTGGCCGGGCGGCGCAGGCCCGCAAGCTCACGGTCCAGGCCGGCGGCGGCGGCCAGGGTCCAGCGCCCGCGCCCTGCCAGCAGAAGCTCGCCTCCCCCTTCGATGCGCTCCAGAAAGCCTTCGTTCATCGACGCCAGAATCGCACCTAACCGCGCCGGTCCGCAAGGCAGGCTCTTGCGATGGCAGTCACAAGAGTGAGACAGATGGACCGCGATACCCGTCTCCGGAGATTAACCAATGCCACGATTCGCCGCCAACCTGAGCCTGATGTTCACCGAACTGCCATTCCTCGAACGTTTCGCGGCGGCCGCGCGCTGCGGCTTCAGGGGTGTCGAGTTCCTGTTCCCATACGATCATCCGGCCCGGGAGATCGCCCGGCATCTGTCGGACAACGGCCTGGAACAGGTGCTCTTCAACCTGCCGGCGGGGGCGTGGGAGCGGGGCGAGCGCGGTTTTGCCGCCCTGCCGGGGCGGACGCGCGATTTCGATGCGGCGCTGGCGCGGGCGCTCGACTATGCCGGGACGCTCGGATGCAAGCGGCTGCACGTGATGGCCGGCATTCCCGACCCGGCGGACGCGCCCGCGCATTGCCGCGCCAGCTTTCTCGACAACCTGCGCCGCGCCGCCGAGCGCTGCCGCGCGGCCGGCGTCACGCCGCTCATCGAGCCCATCAACCGGCGCGACATCCCCGGCTACTACCTGGCCGATTTCGCGCTCGCACGCGGGATCCTGGCCGAACTCGGCGATGCGGGCGTGCGCCTGCAGCACGATCTCTACCACGCGCAGATCATCGAGGGAGATCTCTCGAAGGGGCTGGAGCGCAACTTCCCCCTGATCGGCCATGTGCAGATCGCCAACCCGCCCGGCCGGCACGAGCCGGACCGGGGCGAGATCAATTTCCCGCACCTCTTCGCGCTGCTCGATACGCTCGGTTACGAGGGGTGGATCGGCTGCGAATACCGGCCCATGGCCGGCACCGAGGCGGGCCTCGGCTGGGCCCGGCCTTACGGGATCGGCGCCGCTTGACCCCGACCCGGGCAGGGGCCGAGGATGGTGGCGACGATCCGAACCGGGGCGGTGCGAAGATGATGGGCTGGTCGATCCTTTCCCTCCTGCGTCCGGGCGAGGAGGTGCCGGCCTGCATCGCCCGCTGCCGGCTGGCGGAAGAACTGGGCTACGGCGCTTTCTGGCTGTCCGAGAGGGGCGACGGGGCCGGCGCCGTGCTGCTCGGCGCGCTGGCGCGCGAGACGCGGCGGATCCGCCTCGGCGCGCTGCTGCTCAGGGAAAGCGGGCCGGCCGCGCCCGCGCTCGCCCCGCTTTACCGCATGGCCGACCTGCTCGCCGGCGGCCGCGTCGACCTGGCGCCGGTGCCCGGCTGGCGGGGCGATCTCGCGGCGGTGCATCGCCCGCCCCTCCCCGCGCCGGCCGCGCTTCTGATCAGCGAAAGAGGCGACCCGGCCCCGCCGCCCGCCGAAGGCCCCATCCCCTTCCGCCATGCCGCGGGCGAAGGCCTGGCCCCGCTGCTGGTGTTCGACCCACCCGGCCGCGCGCCGGAAGCGGTACTGCGCGCCATGCTGCATTTCGCGCGCGGCGCCGACAAGGCTCGCGCCATTGGCCACTAGGCATCGTGCGCGCGCTGCTCCATCATGCGCCCATCCCTGAATACTTGGTGGAGGAGACGAGCATGGCCGCACCGGAAAAATTCAACCCGAAGGGCGTCGCGGCGCCGATCGGCGCCTACAGCCACGTGGCACGGATCGTGGCGGGCAGCGAAGTCCTGCATATTTCCGGCCAGGTCGGCATGGCGCCCGACGGCAAGGTGCCGAAGACGGTAGGCGAGCAGGCCGAGGTGGTGTTCGCCAACATTCTCGCCATCCTCAAGGATTGCGGCATGAGCGCCGCCAACATCGCCAAGCTCACCACCTTCGTGGTGCAGGGCCAGCCGGCGGCCGACGTGCGGGCGGCGCGCGCCAAGGCGCTGGGCGAGGAAAAGCCGGCTTCGACGCTCGTCTTCATTTCGGCGCTGGCGGCGCCGGAATATCTGGTGGAGGTCGAAGTCGTCGCCTGCAAATAGGCAAGGGAGGCTCCGTTGCGCGTCGCCTGCATCGGCGAATGCATGATCGAGCTGGCGCCCCGCGCCGGCGACGAGGGCGGCGGAGCCTTCACTCTTTCATTCGGCGGCGACACGCTGAATACCGCCATCTATATGGCGCGGCTCGGCCAGCAGGTGGACTATCTCACCGCGCTCGGCGATGACGGGTTCAGCGACCGCATGCTTGCCGCGTGGAGCGCGGAGGGGATCGGCACGGGGCATGTCGCGCGCCTGAAGGGGCGCCTGCCCGGCCTCTATCTGATCGAGACCGACGGCGCGGGCGAGCGGCGCTTCCACTACTGGCGCCAGCAGGCGCCGGCGCGCGAACTGTTCGCGCTGCCCGGGACGGCCGAACTGGTGGCGGAACTGGCGCGCTTCGACCTGATCTACCTTTCGGGCATCACCCTCTCGCTCTATGGCGAGGCAGGCCGCGAGGTACTGCTTGATGCACTCGTCAATGCCCGCCGTCACGGAGCGCGCGTCGCCTTCGACACCAACTACCGGACGCGCGGCTGGTCCAGCGCGGCCGAGGCCAGGCAGGCCATGGCCGAACTGCTGAAGCTCACCGACATCGCACTGACCGGTCTGGACGACGAGCAGGCGCTTTATGGCCTCACGCTCGCCCGCGAGGCGGTGCACCGTCTGCAAGCGTCGGGTATCGACGAGATCGTGGTCAAGCTCGGCCGGCGCGGCGCCATCGTCGCCGGCCACGATTTCATGACCGAGGTGGCGGCGGAAACGGTCGGCACGCCTGTCGATACCACGGCCGCCGGCGACAGTTTCAACGCCGCCTATCTGGTCCGCCGCGCCGGCGGCGCCACGCCCGAGGAGGCCGCCGCCGCCGGCAATCGCCTGGCCGCCGAAGTCATCCGCCATCCCGGCGCAATCATTCCGAAAGGGGCGATGCCGGCACTGACGTGACGCCGCCGCCGGATCGGCGCTTGACAGATGCGCGTCTCGGGCTAATACTTAACCACATGGTTAAGTTTCAACAAGCCGCTCTCGATCAAACCTTCGCCGCGCTCGCCGACCCGACGCGACGCGCCATTCTTGTCCGCCTGGGCGAGGAGCCCGGTCTCAGCGTCAGCGCACTGGCCCAGCCCTTCGCCATGTCGTTGCCCGGGTTCATGAAGCATCTGGACGTGCTCGCCGCGGCCGGCCTGCTGCGGCGGGTGAAGTCGGGACGCACCGTCTTATGCCATCTCTCGGCCGACCCGATGCGCGCCGCACACGAGTGGCTTGCCGCACATGAACGCTTCTGGTCGGAGAGCCTCGACCGCCTTGCCATCTTGCTCGAAGAAGAAAAGGAGAAAGACCCATGTCCGCCCAGCCTGCAACCACCGAGAAAACCCGCCCCAGCCTCACCCTCCGCCGGCGCTACGTCGCGCCGCCCGAAAAAGTCTTCCAGGCCTTCACCGACCCGCTGATGCTGGTGGGCTGGCTCGGCGGCGGCGATGTCACGCCGGAACTTGCCGAGACCGACCCCAGGCCGGGCGGGCGCTATCGCATCGTCATGCACGGCGCGACGGGCGAGCGGCACGAGGTGGGCGGCGTGTATCGCGAGGTGCTGCCCGGCCGCCGGCTGGTCTTCACCTGGGCCTGGATCTCGACGCCGGAGCGCCAGTCGCTGGTGAGCGTCGATTTCATGCCCGACGGCACGGGCACCACACTCACGCTGACGCACGAGCAGTTCTTCGACGAGGCGGCCCGCGACCGGCACCATGTGGGCTGGACAAGCAGTCTCGACAAGCTTCAGGCCCTCGTCGGCTAGAGACCCTCGCCGCCCCGCTCCCGCTTCGCGGGAGCGGGGCGGATGAAGCAGGACGACCCTACCAGTCCGGATCGGGCAGGCGCTGGAACGCTTCGCGCAGGGACTGCGACCAGAGCTGGCGGATATTGCGGAAGTACCCGTCCTGCTCGTCCAGGCACTTGCGCACATCGACGCGCAGCGTGTCGATCGGGTAGATGACGAGATCGATCGGCGGCCCGACCGAGAGATTCGAGCGCAGCGTGGAATCCATCGAAATGAGGGCGAGCTTGGCCGCCTGGCGGAGATCGGTATCGAAAGTGAGCGCCCGGTCGAGGATCGGCTTGCCGTACTTGGTCTCGCCGATCTGCAGGAAGCAGGTCTGTTCCGTCGCCTCGATGAAGTTCCCGGCCGAATAGATCTGGAACAGCCTGAGGCGCCTGCCGCGAATCTGCCCGCCGAGAAGGAAGGAGACGTTGAATGCTCCCGGATCCTTCGCTTCGAGTGCCGGCCCATGCACCCGATAGACCGCCTGGATCGCCTGACCGACAAGCTGCGCGGCCTTGAACATGCTCTCCACGTCGCGCATGGTCTGGCCCGCCTCACCGTCCGCGCCCGGCACCCCTTCCTCGAGATAGTTCACCACCGACTGGGTGAGCGCGAGGTTACCGGAAGCGGTCAGCACGACGACCCGTTCGCCCGGCTCCTCCCACACGGTCATCTTGCGAAAGCTCGCGATGTGATCCACGCCGGCATTGGTGCGGGTATCCGACACCATCACCAGGCCGCTGCGCAACAACATGCCGACGCAATAAGTCATGACGCTCCCGCAAACATCGCCGGCGCGAGGGCGGCCGGCGGCGTCCGTTCCATATCACGTTCCGCCGGCGGGAGCATCCGGCCCGGCGACCACCTGCACGCTCACATCCACCTCGAGGCGCGCCTCGCCACCGCCGACCCGCCGGCCGACGATGGGCCCGGCATCGCGATAATCGAGACCGACCGCGAGCTTGAGATAGTTGCCGTTCGGACATAGCCGGTTCGTCGGATCGAAGCCGATCCAGCCGAGGAAGGGAACGTGCGCCTCCGCCCATGCATGGGTCGCATCGGCCGGCATGCCCTCGTCCAGCACCCGCATATAACCCGACACGTAGCGCGCGGGGATGCCGAGGCGCCGGCAGCAGGCGATGAAGAGATGCGCATGATCCTGACAGACGCCGGAGCGCCGCTCCAGCGTCTCCAGTGCCGTGGTCGCGACCTCGCTCACGCCCGGAAGGTAGGCGACGTCGGCGTGGATGCGGCCCATCAGCTCGTGCAGCACGGAAATGCGCTCGCCCGCATCCCTGCCCGCGAGGTCGGCGACATAGCTGCCGATCGCCTCGTCGTGGCGTGCCAGGCCATGGTTGCGCAGCCAGAATGCAGGCGGGAGGGAATCGTCGGATGGATAGGAGAGATAGGTTCCGCCATTCTCGCCGTTAGTCTCGAAGACGCCCTCGATGCCGACCCTGACCTCGCGGTGCGGCTGGTGCAGGACGAAAGTGCGAACCTGGTTGCCGTAGCCATCGCTCCAGTCCGCCAGCCTCGCCGGCGCGGCAATACGCCAGTGCATGATCCGCTGGCCGAGTGCCGGACGCGGCACGAGACGCAGGTGATGGATCGAATGATCGGCCTGCTCGCTGAAAACGAAGGTCGTGACATGTTTGACGGCAATCCGCATGGCTTCTGCCCGCCCGGTCATTTCATCAGGAAATCGCGTTCGATCTGGTCGCTCAGCCGGCCATTGCGCTGGATAAAGTCGGTCAGGAACTCATGCAGGCCGTTCTGGAAGATCAGCTCGATGCGGCCGTAGCGGAGCTGCGAATAGATTTCCCCCGACAGACGGTGCGCCTCGTGCCGCGCGGCGAAAGCTTCCGCCAGTTCCTCGAGATGGAAGTTCACCTGCCGCTGGCAGAAATGCAGCGATCGCGGCAGGTCGCGACGCAGGATCATCAGTTCGGCTACCCGCCAGGGTTCGATGGCCGAGGCATAGACGCGCCGGTAGATGCGGAACGCGCTGACACAGCTCAGGATCTCCGACCAGTGGTAATAATCGATGCTGCCTCCCACCGGCTCGCCTTTCGGCAGCAGGATATGATACTTCACGTCAAGTATGCGCGCCGTCGAATCACCGCGCTCGATGAAATTGCCGAGAGCCAGGAAATTGAACGCCTCGTCGCGCAGCAGCGTCGACTGCGCCGCGCCGGTCACAAGCTGCGCCTGCTTCTTCACCCAGTCGAGGAAGCCGTGCCAATCGCCCCCCGGTCCGCCCTGGCGGGCCATGGACTGCAATTCGAGCCACATGCCATTCAGGTTTTCCCAGACATCGGTGGTGAGATTGTTGCGCTCCGCCCGGGCGTTGTTGCGCGCGGCGCGCACGCCGCAATAGATGCTGGAAGGGTTGTGTTCGTCGAATGCCATGAAGTGCATGAGCTCTTCGAGGCCCGGATTGGCATGCCGCTCGCGCAGCGCCATCTCGCAGCCATAGATGCCGGTCACCGACAGCCATTCCGCGCCGCCCTGCGGTCGACCGCGGGTGAGAAGCGCGATGCGGTTCGTCGCCTCGAGGATGCGGGCGGTGTTCTCCGCGCGCTCGATGTAGCGGGCAAGCCAGTAGAGGTTCTTCGCGGTGCTGCTCAGCATCTCACGTCCCCAGGACCCAGGTGTCCTTGGTGCCGCCCCCCTGGCTGGAATTGACCACGAGCGAGCCTTCGCGCAGCGCCACCCGCGTCAACCCGCCCGGCATGATCACCACCTCCCGGCCGCTCAGGATGAAGGGCCGCAGATCGACATGGCGTGGCGCGATCCCCTGCTCGACGAAAGTCGGACAGGTCGAGAGCGCCAGCGTGGGCTGGGCGATGTATCCGGCCGGATCCGCCTGAATGCGCAGCCGGAACTCCTCGATCTCCGCCTGGCTCGCGGCGGGGCCGACCAGCATCCCCTTGCCGCCCGATCCGTGCGTCTCCTTGACCACCAGCTCACGGAGATGGTCGAGCACGTAACGGCATTCCTCGGCGATCGCGCAGCGGTAGGTCGGCACGTTGGGGATGAGCGGCTCCTCGCCGAGATAGAAGCGGATCATCTCCGGCACGTAGGGGTAGGTGGACTTGTCGTCGGCCACGCCGTTGCCGAGCGCGTTCGCGATATTGACGTTGCGGCTGCGGATCGCCGAGACGAGACCGGGTACGCCCAGCATGGAATCGGGCCGGAAGGAGAGCGGATCGAGGAAGGCATCGTCGATCCGGCGGTAGATCACGTCGACCCGGCGCGGCCCGCGCGGGGTTCGCATATAGACCCGGGACTCGTCGACGAAAAGATCGCTTCCCTCCACCAGTTCGATGCCCATTTCGTCGGCGAGAAAGGCATGCTCGAAATAGGCACTGTTGTACTGGCCTGGCGTCAGCAGGGCGATGCAGGGATCCGAAGCGCCCGAGAAGGCCGCGGCCTTGAGCGTTTCGATCAGCGCTTCGCTGTAGCGGCCCACCGGCAGCACGATATTGTCGGCGAAGAGGCGCGGGAAGAGCCGCATCATCACCTCGCGGTTCTCCAGCATGTAGGAGACGCCGGAAGGCGTGCGAACATTGTCCTCGAGCACGAAGAACTCGTCCTCGCCGGTGCGCACCAGGTCGATGCCGCAGACATGGGCATGCACGCCGCCGGGCAGGTCGAGATCCTGGGCCAGCGGCACGAACTGCTCGTTCTGGAGTATCTGCGCCTCCGGGATCCTGCCCGCCCGGCAGATCTCCCGCTTGCCATAGGCATCGCGCAGGAAGGCGTTGAGCGCGCGGGTGCGCTGGATCAGGCCCGCCTCGAGCCTGCGCCACTCGGCCTGCGAGAGAACGCGCGGAATGAGGTCGAAGGGAATCGCCGTCTCATGTCCGGCCACCGCGCCATAGGCACCAAAGGTGATGCCGAGCCGCCGGAAAAGGATTTCCGCCTCGCGTCGCTTCTGCTCCATCCGCCGGTCGGGCGTGTCCTCTATCCAGCGCGCCACCTCGCGGTAGGGCTCGCGCACCGTCCCGTCCATGCCCCGCATCTCGTCGAAGAACCGGCCTCCCGCCAAATCCTACCTCCGCCAAATCGCAACGCCGTTCCGCCCGGCGCGATGCAAGGCCCATGCCCGCGAGAGGGCAGGCCCGCCCCTCGTCTCCAGGCCCCGCGGCCGGCCCGGTCCGGCGATCCCGCCCGCCCGGGCGCCGGGCAGTCGCCCACATATTAGGCAGGCTTGCCCCCGCCGCGCCAATCCGGCGTTGCCCCGGGGCGGGACCGGAATGGGGTGCGAGGCGAAACGGGATATGGCAGACTTCCGCGGCGGGGAAGGCTCCGGCCGCCCAACGAAAACAAAAAGTTGCCTGTGTCCAGGGAGAGAACGACCATGCACCACGACATCCGATCGACCCTTTTTGGCGCGCTCGCCGCCGCCGGCATCCTCGGCCTCGCCGCCGGGGCGCAGGCGCAGACCATCGAACTGAAAATGAGCACGTTCCTGCCGCCGCCACATGGCGCGAACACCGACTTCTACCCTTGGTGGCGCGACGAACTGGCCAAGCGCACCGGCGGCAAGGTGAAGCTGACGCTGTTCCCCGCCGGTTCGGCCTTCGGACAGCTCGAGCCGCAGTTCGATCAGGCGCGCGACGGCGCCGTCGACATCTCGCACGGGTTGACCAGCCAGCCGCGCGGCCGCTTCCCGCGCACTTCCATCATGGACGTCCCCTTCCTCGCCAAGACGGCGGACGGCATGTCGCGCACCCTCTGGGCGCTGTTCGACAAGTACCTGGCGGAGGAATACAAGGGCGTCAAGGTGCTGGCGCTGCATGCGCACAATGGCGGCCTGATCCATACCCGCGACCGCGAGATCAAGGTCGCCGACGACCTCAAGGGGCTGCGCGTACGGGCGCCCTCGGCGGCCGTCACGGAGATGCTCAAGTATCTCGGTGCCGACGCGGTCGCGCTGCCCGCGCCGGCCATCTACGAGAATATGCAGAAGGGCGTGATCGGCGGCTTCGTGATGCCGTGGGACCCGATCTATTCCTTCAAGCTCCAGGAAGTGACCAAGTACCACCTGAGCGCCGGCACCTATACCGTCTCCTTCTTCGTCGTGATGAACCAGCGCAAATACGACAGCCTGCCCGCCGACGTGAAGAAGGCCATCGACGAGACCACGGGCCAGTCGCTCGTCAACCGCTTCGGGCCCTGGTGGGATGCATGGGATGCCAAGGGCCGCGAGGTCGCCGAGAAGGCCGGAAACAGGATCAACCAACTCTCCGACGCGGAGCGCGAGGACTGGCGCCGGAAGCTTCAGCCGATGATCGACGCCTATCTCTCCAGCGTCGAGAAGCAGGGCGTGGCGAACGCGCGCGAGATTTACGCCGAGGCGCAGAAGCTCGCCCAGCAGTTCGAGAAGAAGTAGGTTCGCCGAAGCGCCGCCCCGCCCGGTCGCGCCGGGCAGGGCGGCGGCTCGGCGCCGGCCTATGTTCTCTTTTCTGCATCTCGCGCTTTACCGGCTGACCCGCCTGATGGCGATGTTCGGCGCGCTGTTCCTCATGGGCGGCATGCTGGTTACCTGCGCCGACATCTTCATCCGCAATTTCGGCAACGGCATCTTCGGCACCACGGAAATGGTGCAGCTATCCGTGGTGACCTTGGCGTTCCTTGCCATTCCCTACACATTTCTCGCCGAGGGGCACATCGCGGTCGAGATCTTCACCGACCGCTGGGGCGCGCGCGCCCAGGCACTGGCCCGCGCGTTCGGTGCGGCGCTCGGCATCTTCTTCATGACGGCGCTGTTCTGGTTCGGGCTGATCAAGGCGCTGCAGAAGATCGAGTATGGCGACGTCTCGATGAATCTCGGCATCCCCCTCGGCTTCTTCTGGGCGCCGATGATCGTCGGGTTCGGACTGTCGGTCCTGGCTTTGCTGCTGCAGTTTGCGGGCCATCTGACGCTGGCGCTCGCCGGCAGGTCCATCCTGCCGCCACCGCCCGGGCCGCCGCTGCCCGAATGAGCGCGCGATGAGCTCGGAAGCCGCCGGCCTGGTCGGGTTCTTCGCCATGCTGCTGCTGATCGGGTTGCGCGTGCCGGTCGCGATCGCCATGGGCACCGTGGGCCTGGTCGGCGGCTGGTACCTCAATGGCTGGGCCTCCGTCACCTTCATCCTTGGCAGCGCGCCGTTCGAGACCGTGTTTCCCTACGGACTCTCCGTCATACCCCTCTTCGTCATGATGGGGGTCTTCGCGGCCCATGCGGGGATGAGCCAGTCGCTCTACCGGGCAATCCATGCGCTGATCGGCCATTACCGCGGCGGGCTGGCCAACGCCACCATCGGCGCATGCGCGGCCTTCGGCGCCATCTGTGGCTCCTCGCTCGCCACCGCCGCCACCATGTGCCGCGTCGCCCTGCCCGAGATGCGCCGCAACGGCTATGCCGACAGCCTGGCCGCCGCCACGATCGCGGCGGGCGGCACGCTCGGCATCCTGATCCCGCCCTCGGTCGTCATGGTCGTCTATGCGCTGCTCACCGAACAGTCCATCGGCAAGATGTTCGCCGCCGGCCTGCTGCCCGGACTGCTGGCGACGCTGCTCTACATGGGCGCCGTGCTGGTGCAGCTTCGCCTCCGCCCCGACCTGGCGCCGCCCTCGCCGAGGCCGGAGCGGGCGGCGCGTCTCGTCGCCTATCGGGAAGTCTGGCCGGTGGCGCTGCTGTTCGTCCTGGTCATGGGCGGCATCTATGTCGGCTGGTTCTCGCCGACCGAGGCGGCGGCAATCGGCGCCTTCGGCACTTTCGTCCATGCGGCGGCGCGCCGGCGGCTGAGCTTGCGCGTGCTCGGCACCTGCCTCGGCGAGACGGCGACCACCACGGCGATGATCTTCGCCATCCTGATCGGCACCGCGATCTTCAACTATTTCGTCGAGACGACCGGGCTGCCGCGACTGCTGATCGCCGAAGCGGAGGCGCTCGGCTGGAACCGCTATGCGGTCCTGCTGCTGGTGATCCTGTTCTACCTGGCGCTCGGCTGCTTCATGGACAGCCTGTCCATGGTCTTCATCACGGTGCCGTTCGTCTTCCCGCTGGTCACCGCCATGGGCTTCGATCCGATCTGGTTCGGCGTGCTGCTGGTCTGCGTGGTCGAGATCGGTCTGATCACGCCGCCGGTCGGGATGAACCTGTTCGTCATCGTCGGTATCTCCGGCGATCTCCGGCTGCAGACGGCGATCCGCGGCATCGTTCCCTTCATTCTCGCGGACGCGCTCAGGATCCTGATCCTGGTGGCCTTCCCGGCGATCAGCCTGTTCCTGCCCTCGCTGATGGACTAGACCGCTTCAGGCGGCGTGACGACCGCTGCCGGCGAGCCTGCCGATCAGGTAGTCGATGTTGTCCCCGTTGACGTCGCGCTCCAGATGCGTGAGCACGCGCTCGATCACGCGGTCGCGGAAGCGTTCCCGGTCGCCCGGCATGCCGTCGGGCGAAAGTTCCCGCGCCACGGCGACGCCGATGCGAATGAGCGGCATCAGTCCTTCCGGCACCGCGCAGCGCCGGCAGATCGCATCGAGCCCGAGCCCGCCGCGATCATGGATCAGGGCCCAGGCATTCTCGACGGGAACTCCGGCCTGGGCCGCCATCGCCGTCTCGAAGAAATCCAGATCGCCGGTGCAGAGGGCGCGCACCATGATGGAGTGCGTGAGGCGACCGTTGCGCTTCATTTCATCGACCAGCCGCGCCAGCGTCGGGCGGTCGGCCTGGGCGCCGAGGCCGACGGTCGCCCGTTCGCGGCTCTGCAGGACGATATCGGTGGCGATGTCGGGAGAGAGTTCGTGATTGGCGACGAGGTGCTCGCGCAGCCCCTCGGACACCATGGTGACGAGGCGTTCCGCCACCGTGATCGGCAGGCTGGCACGCATGACCATCGGCCGCTTCACGCGCTCGCTTCCGCCGAACCGGTCGAGCGCCACCTGGAACGCCTTTTCCGGAATGGCCGCGGTGCGGTTGTTCATCAGCGCCGCGACCGCTTCCTCCACGCCCAGTTCCGCCACCGCCCCGGCGACGAGCGGCGTCACGGCCTCGCGGCGCACCACGGCAAGCTGGTGCGCCGGCGACTGGGCGCGCAGGATCTCGATCAGGTCCTCGTCCGAGAGCGCGCGCGAGAATTCGAGGATCGGTTCGGCCACCTCCGCCACGTCGCGCGCCAGCGCCAGCGCAACGTCGCGAGGCAGGGTCGGATCGACCTTCAGGCTCTCGGCCAGGGCCTTGCGGACCATCACTTCCGCGTCTCGCAGCATGGTGCGGAAGATCGCCTCGGCCAACGCCCGTTCCGCTCGCGAGAGTTCCTGGGCGACGAAGGTTTCCGCCACCTTGGCCGCCGTCTCGGCCCGGACCTCGGGCGAAGGGTCCTGGATTAGCCGGTTCACGTCTGCGACGGTCAGTTTCATTCGGGCCTCCGGGTCGAAACAGACGCCGGCCCGCGGCCGGAACCCTCGACCCGGCCAGCCTCGGCCAGGGCCGGTAAAGGGCGGGTTAATGGCCCTGTCCCCCGGGCTATCCCCGCGCCTCGGCCTTTGACAGGGCCTGCCTCACCCGGGCGATCTGGCGGTCCACGGCGATCGGGTACGCGCCCGTGACCTCGAGCGCGGTATCCTCCAGTACGTCCACCTCGCCGCGCTTCCACTCCCGGATCACCCGATCGCGCTCGCGCAGCAGTTCGGCGATCTGCGGCTGGAACAGGCGGATCATCGAGCTGAGCCAGCGATTGACGGGCCAGGAGGGGTAGGCGTGGTCGATGGAAAAGCGGTCGAGCATGCGGATCACATCCTCGGCGCGAAACCACGCCTCCCCGGTGACCCAGCGGTTGGTCGCAAACAGCCGCACCGGCGCGCCGAACGTATCCATCGAAATGGCGATCAGGTGCGAGAGTTCCTCCTCTCCGCTGGGCCAGCGCTGGCGGCCGGGCATCGGGGCCGGCTCGATCCCGGCGGGCATCCCCGCCCGGCGCAGGAAGGTATGGAAATGCCCATGCTCGCCCTGCTCGCCTCGATGGGAATGGTAGTAATACTGGGAATGGCTCTCGCGGTCGTAGACATCCCCTTCCGGATAATGGTTCCACTCGTAGAACGTCCCCTGGCCCCGCAGGACCTCGCCCACGATGTTGAGGCCGCCACGCGCCAGTGCCTCCTGGCAGCGCAGCACCTCCTCTCCGGCCTCGAGCATCATGCGGAGGCGGCGCTGGGAGAGGCGGCTGAGATCGGTCACGGGGCAGGTCCGGGGAAGGATGGTTTTCCAGTCTAGCAGAGCTGCAGGCAGGCGAGCCATGACGCTGCGTCGCAATGTCTCACCGCCGGGGCGTTTGCCGACCCTTGCCGGGTATGGTATCTGCGCCATTTCCAGATCCGACCGCAGCATCCTCCGGAGTTTCGAAATGCGTTGCCTGCCACGATTTCCGATCCTGCTCGGCCTCGCCGCCTGCGCCGCCTTCGCCGCCTCCCCCGCCCGCGCCGACGGCGACCCGGAAAAGGGTCAGAGGGTATTCAATCTCTGCAAGGCCTGCCACACGATCGAGAAGGGCGGCAAGAACCTGGTCGGTCCGAACCTGCACGGCGTGTTCGGGCGCAAGGCGGGGCACGCGGAAGGCTTCAAGTTCTCCAGTGCCATGCAGGGCGCGGGCTTCACCTGGGACGAGGAGAAACTCGACAAGTACCTGGCCGATCCGCGCGGCTTCATGCCCGGCAACAAGATGATCTTCATCGGCGTAAAGAAGCCCGATGACCGCGCCAATCTCATCGCCTTCCTGAAGAAGGCCACCGCCGAATAAACCTGCCGGGCGCCGGGGCGGAACCGGCTTTCGCCGCGTCGGTAAGGTTTCCATCCGGGCGTGAAACGCTTTAGCATGACCTCCGTCCGTGACCGAGGGGGGTCACGCCCATGAACGGGGTCATCGAGTTCCTGGATTTCGTCGACCAGCAGGCCGGCCAGTCGGTCGAACGCCTGCTCGACGGCATCTTGCTCAAGAGCCGGCTGATGACCGGCGCGGAAGGCGGCACCATCTATGTCGTGCGGCGCCGCGGCGCGGGCCGGGTGCTGGAGGCGGCCAGCGCCCAGAACGACGCGGTCCATGTCAGGCCGTCGGCCATCCATGTGCCCGTGCGCTCCGACACCATAGCCGGATACGTGGCGCGCACCGGCTCGACCCTCAGCATCGACGATGTCTACGACCTGCCACCGCGCGCCGGCTATTCCTTCGACCCGTCCTTCGAGATCGACGGTTACCATACCCGCTCCATGCTCTGCTTCCCGCTCAAGAGCTATCGCGGCAACGTGATCGGCGTGGTCCAGCTGATCAATCGCA
Source organism: Alphaproteobacteria bacterium (assembly GCA_026126165.1). Classification (GTDB taxonomy): domain Bacteria; phylum Pseudomonadota; class Alphaproteobacteria; order Ferrovibrionales; family Ferrovibrionaceae; genus JAHCJQ01. The sequence goes on along the minus strand of JAHCJR010000039.1, from coordinate 3,265 downwards.
GGCGTGCCGGACGCAGCCGCCCGGTCCCCTTTGGCCATGCCTTCAGCGACCTCGTCGGCCCGATCGCGCGCGTCGTCGGCAGCCTGGTCGAACGGGCGATCATGACCGAGCTGATCGCCACCAAGAACATGGTGCTCCGCCAGCGCAATCGCGAGCTGGCGCGCCAGCGCCAGACCATCGCCTCGCTGCAGGACGAGACGGAAGCGGCGTTCAAGCTGTCCATCAACATGCTGGCCAAGGGCGCGGAGATCCACGACGACAATACCGGCAACCATATCCTCCGGGTCAACGAATACAGCTTTCACCTGGCGCGGCTGATGGACATGCCCGATGCCTTCTGCGAGGAGATCCGCTACAGCGCCCAGCTCCATGACGTGGGCAAGATGAGCGTGGATGCCGCCGTCCTCAAGAAGCGCGGCGGCCTGACGGCGGAGGAGCGCCGCGAAATGATGAACCATCCGGTCTATGGTCATCGCATCCTCGCCGGCTCGCACCGGCTGGCCATGGCGGCTGATATCGCGCTCTGCCATCACGAGAAATGGGACGGCTCCGGCTACCCGGAGGGCCGCAGGGGCGAGGAAATCCCGATCGCCGCGCGCATCTGTACCCTGGCCGATGTCTATGACGCGCTGCGTTCGCCCCGTCCCTACAAGCCTGGCATGAGCCACGCCGAGGCCATGCGCATCATCCTCGAAGGCGACGACAGGATCGACCCGGCCGGCCATTTCGATCCGGCGCTGCTGGCCATCCTCAGGCACAATCACCGGCAGATGGACGCCATATGGCGAAGCCACGCCAGTTGACGGGCCGCTGACCATGCGGGTCCTGCGCCGCCTGCTGCCGACGCTCATTCCCTCGCTGGTGCTTTTCCTTGCACTGGTGCTGCGCTACTTCGATCCCGGCGGGCTGCTGCTCGATTTCCGCACCACGGTGTTCGATTATTACCAACGTTTCGCGCCGCGAGAGTATGTGGAAGCGCCGGTGCGCATCGTCGATATCGACGACGAGAGCCTGCTGCGGCTCGGCATGCAATGGCCCTGGCCCCGCATCCATGTGGCGGAGATGGTTTCGACGCTGGCCAATTCCGGTGCCGCCGCGATCGTCTTCGACATCGTCTTCGCCGAACCCGACCGCACCTCGCCCGGCAATATCGGGCCGGTCTGGGCGCTCACCTCCGATATTTCCGACCTTCGCGCCCAGCTCGAGCGCCTGCCCGACCACGACCAGCTCCTCGCCGAGGCGATCGGCGCGGCGGGCTCGGTCGTTACCGGCTTCATTCTGACGAGCGAGGTCACCGGCAAGAAGCCGGTGGTGCGCGGCACCTTTGCGCTGGCCGGCGACGATCCGAAGCCGTTCCTGCGCGGCTATTACCGCGGCGCCGTCACTTCGCTCGACATCCTGGAGGAGGCGGCGACCGGCAACGGCACATTCAACTTTTCGCCGGGCTCGGATCTGGTCACCAGGACCGTGCCGCTGGTCCTGGCGCTCGGCGACCAGCTATATCCCTCGATCACCGCCGAGGCCCTGCGCGTGGCCCAGGGCGCGCGCACCTACATCATCAAATCCTCGGGCGCGAGCGGCGAGACCGGTTTCGGCGAGAGTACCGGCGTGAACCACATCAAGATCGGCGATTTCATCGTGCCGACCAATGCGCACGGCGAGATCACGGTGCATTACACGCGCCATCGCCCGGAGCGCTACCTGCCCGCCTGGAAACTCTTCTCGAGCGATTTCGACCCGGACGAGGTGGCCGGACAGATCATCCTGATCGGCACGTCCGCCTCTGGCCTGCGCGATATCCGACCCTCGCCGATCAATCCGGTCATGCCAGGCGTCGAGGCCCACGCACAGGCCATCGAACAGATCATCCTCGGCCACTTCCTGAAACGTCCCGACTGGACGGAGGGCGTCGAGTGGCTTTTCGTTCTCTCGCTCGGCATCGGGCTGATCCTCCTCCTCGGCACGCTCGGCGCGCTCTGGTCGGCGATCATCGGTTTCACGGCCCTGCTCGGCGCCTTCGGCGCCTCCTGGTACAGCTATCGCGAACTGCTGCTCCTGTTCGACCCGGTGACGCCGTCCATCACCGCGCTCCTCATCTACCTCTCGGGTTCGCTGATCGGCTATCTGCGCACGGAAGCCGAGAAGAAGCAGGTGCGCGGCGCCTTTGCCCAGTATCTCTCGCCGGCGCTGGTCGAGCAGCTCGCCGCCGATCCAAGCCGCCTCAAGCTCGGCGGCGAGACGCGCAACATGACGTTCCTATTCTGCGACGTGCGCGGTTTCACCACGGTCTCGGAGCAGTTCAAGTCGAATCCGCAGGGCCTGACCCAGCTCATCAACCGTTTTCTGACCCCCATGACCGACGCGATCCTCGAGCGGCGCGGCACCATCGACAAATACATGGGCGACTGCATCATGGCGTTCTGGAACGCCCCGCTCGCCAATCCGCGCCACGCGGACGATGCCTGCGAATCGGCACTCGCCATGCTGGAGCGGCTCAAGCTCCTCAACGCGGCTCTCGAGGCGGAGGCACGGGCCGAGAACCGGCCGTTCCACCCGCTCAATATCGGCATCGGGCTGAATACCGGCGATTGCGTGGTCGGCAACATGGGCTCGCAGCAGCGCTTCGACTATTCGGTGCTGGGCGATGCGGTCAACCTCGCCTCGCGGCTCGAGGGCCAGTCCAAAACTTACGGCGTCGACGTGGTGATCGGCGAGAGCACGCGCCAGGCCGCGAAAAACTGGGCCTGCATCGAGCTGGACCTGATTGCGGTCAAGGGCAAGAAGGAAGCGGTGCGGATCTTCGCCCTGCTCGGCGATGCATCCGTGGCGCAATCGGCCGAGTTCAGAGAAATCGCCGCGCGGCAGGATGCGATGCTCGCCGCCTACCGTCGGCAGGACTGGGCGGAAGCGGAACGCCTGGCCCGCGACGGGGTGGCGCGTGCGGGCCATCTCGGGGAACTGTACGAACTCTATCTCGAGCGCATCGCATATTTCCGCGACAATCCGCCAGGAGCGGACTGGGACGGCGTGTTCGTCGCGACCAGCAAGTAGGACACTTATCCGCCGGGGCGCGGACGCGGTTGAAAGCGCGACGATTCCGCCCCATCCTTCATTTTCGGGATCAACGAGCCCGAACGGAGGCAGCGAGGCATGGACGCCGCTCGAAACCCTCTGGCCCGGCTGGCAGCCGGCTGGCTTGCCGCCTGTCTCCTCCTTGTGCCGCCAGCGCTCCCTGCCGCCGCCAGCGACACTTCGCCGGAGGCCA